>CALAXC010000106.1 GCA_937894775.1 uncultured Clostridia bacterium | reverse complement strand
CCACCACGATACGACCATCCATCTGCCATACCGCCGATATCAAGACAGAGCTTGAAGCAGTTTTCAAAGGTTCCCGCTTTCGTGGTAATCGTTCCACCATCCTCGCAAGTAATCTGCGTTCTTACATCACGCGACCACTTTGTGTATTCAATGATAGGGGTTGCTCCCACACACCATTCGTCCGACCAAATACAGTTTGTTGCATCCTGCAAAATACCTAAAATATCATTATAAAGAATGGGGCGATCAGAAGCCATGCTACCGTCATTTTTCCATTCAAACGACCAACGATAGTTATGAGAGAAATAGAGGGTATCTTTTTTCTTCTGAACTACATTTTTCGAAAAGAAGTTCCAATGACCGGTTGCTGTGTAATCGGGATTAAATGTTGGGTCGGTAGAAAGTATTCGTCTTGCTACCGATGCCGCAGCCTTTGTATGTGCCTTTTCCATAGGTGTCACAGCAAGCTGCTCTGCACGCTCGATGGCAGGATAGACGTCACAGATGAACTCTCTGCCATTCTTTTCATCACAATAGTCACATCGTATCTGACCGATCATTTCAAGCCAAGAATTATCATTGTACTTGTGGCGAATCAAATTTTCCCACGAAGAAACGATAACTTTTTCATCATTTGCGAAAGATACGGTAAATACCAACTCAGAAGTAATTGCTTCGGGATCGTGTCCGGAAACATATGCCCACGTGTTGTCCGCATCAAATGGCAACAAGCCTTTTTGAGTTTTAACGTGATAGTCTTTGAGCAAATAAGATTCCGTTATGCCGTCGTTTGTATGATCGTGTCTTACGATTCCGACGCCATCCTTATAATAGCTCTTGAATATAGACTTTCCATCATCATCCCAAAGCTTCGTGATCCAAAGTTGACAATTATCAAATTTGCCGCACGGTGTTTCCACAGTTTCGCTGTCTGAAACAAAGGAAAGTGTCGCTCCGTCAGTACCTACAAATGTTTCTCCGAGAGCGATATCCGCAAAAAATCTTCCGTCACATCTTGACGAACTGCGGAATATGTGCCTTACGGTTCTATCGATTGAATTCATGTATCCTTCGCCAAAGCCTTCGCTGTTCCAAAAGCAAAGATTGTTATTAATCAATCTGTATTCTTCAGCATTTGCTCCTATAAGGTATCGTTTTTCACTTTTATCCTTATAGTCCGATGCAAGTATTTCTTCCATCTTTCGTGCGTAAGGCACAAGAATACAGTAAGCATCCTCTTTTGAGAGAATTGCTTCTACCTTGTCATATGCGGCGCGCCCATCATCTACCTTTCCCTCACGGAAAAGATTATAGCCGAGCCAAAACCACTCACGCCCAAGAGCCTTAACAAATCCTGCTTTTTCAAGACGAGGGATCTGTTTGTCACGAATAAAATCAATACGGGCTCCACCATATACTTTGGAATCCTCGCGGGCTACGATAAAGGTCATTACCTCCTCGTTTTTACCTTCCATAGCAGCATCGGCAATTCGAGCAAACAACGCATCGTTCTTTTTACCGGGGAGCCACCACCAACCGCGCATCAACACATCAGCAAGCGCGTGTTGCTTTTCGGTACATTCGGGAAGTTCCTCTACCTCACGAAGCACCTGCGAATATTCCTTTTCAAAACCACTCTTATCATTTTTAACTTGCCATAATTTCAGTTCTTCAACCTTCTTCATAACACGCTGCACAAGAGTATCACTATACTTTTCATTCATAGCGCAAAGTTCCTTTCTGATTCGTTTTCGTCCATCGTGAAGTTGCCTTTTGACTGTTCCTTCCGAAATACGCATCCGATCTGCGATCTCCGCAATAGAAAGATCGTCAAAATAGTGCAGCCTTATAATCTGCCGTACTTTTTCGGGCAACATCTCAATGCTTTTGTTTACTTCGTTTCGTTCCTCGGACAGTGCATAAAGCTCTGCGGGATTCTCGGCTCCGTCGTCGGTAATGTTTAGGTTATCCACCACATCAAGTGGAAGGAAACTGCGGTATCTGCTTATCATATTCAAAGCACAGTTCTTAGCAATGCGACACACCCAAGAAGCATATTTTTTAGGCTCTTGCAAAGTGTTGAGTTTCATCCAAGCCGTAACAAAGGCGTCCTGTGCTGCATCTTCTGCCATGAAATGATTTTTTGTAACTGTTATTGCAGAAGCTATTACAACTTTTTGATAACGTGTTACTAAAACTTCATATGCATATTGCTCGCCTGCAAGTGTAAGCATTACCAAAGTTTCGTCCGACTCGTTTTGATAGTACATATGCACTCTCCTTTCTTGTTTTTTGGGAGTTCCCATTTTTAAGCGCTTGTCTTATAGACACAAATCAGAATGAAAAGGTTGTGTGGTTTTGAATAATTATATCATAATTTTCCGAATTTGTCCACTTCAAGGTGCTTATGTTGATAAATGCAGTACTTATCAAGAAAATAAGACAGAAAACATATAATGCTATCTGCCTTATTCTTAACCTATTCTTTTTTACTTCAATAGCTCAGAAACAGTTACAAACGTATAGCCCTCTTCAAGAAGCTTTGGGATTATTATCCTAAGCGCGTCGGGTGTGTTGCTTTTACCCACAACGTAGTCGTGCATCAGTATTATCTCTCCGCCGTCTACACTGCCAAGTACGCTGTTTACAATACTTTCGCACGAGCTCGGCACCCAGTCCTTTGTGTCAACAGTCCATAACACAAGCGAGTAATTCATATCTTTG
>CALAXC010000105.1 GCA_937894775.1 uncultured Clostridia bacterium | reverse complement strand
TCTGCCCCTCTTGACCCCGTTCGCTTTTTGAAAAAAGCGAAACCAAAAACTTTCCTTAATCGCTCTTTGCGAGATGTACAAAGCGCCCGACCGCATTGTTTGGTCGGACTATATGTGTGCATTGATTGTTTGATTGCCTGTCGGCTCAGCCGACCTTTTTGAAAACAAATAATTTACTGAAAATATAATTTCCTATAATAACGACCACTGCCGCCAAAAGCTTTGCCGCTATTTCATTAAGATTCCACTCCGCTCCAAATATCTCAAAGCTATTGAACATAGGCAATATCTTTGCCAACAGCAATCCGCCCGCCAACGTTATTACATAGTCAAGTATGAAAGTAAGAACCCTTCCCCCTGAAAAAGTAATCAACTGCGGAATTATTTTTTTCGATTTATCTGCATCTGTGAAAACCCATTTTCTATTAGTAAAAAACGCAAACAACACCGCGCATATCCACTGTATTACCTGCGCCGCTGTATAAAGCCCAAAATAAGCTCCGCTCGATGTATCGTCCTTCGGTATCGAAAAAACCGCTCTTCCGCCCATCATTATCGCAAAATAGACCGCCCATCCGACTACCGTTGTCAATACTCCGAAAATTAAATAAACTATTACTTCTCTTGAAAGCTTTTTTCGGCTTTCTTTTTTTATTTCTTCTTTATTTTCTTCTTTTTTTACATTATTTTCCATACTTTTTAACTTTTTCTCTGTTTTAGCGCTATTTTTTCTTAATCGCACCTATTTTTTCAGCATAATCCTTTGCCGCCTGTTCTGTTTTATTCTCACCGTAAACGTAATACTGTCTATCCAGAACATCGCTCGGTAGATACTGCTGTTTTACGTAATGATTAGGGTAAGAATGCGGATACTTATATCCCTTGAACAACGGGCTCTGCAGATGTGTGGGAATAACTCTTCCCTTTCCTTCATTTATGTCCGCAAGTGCCGCATCTATTGCCGCCTCTGCGGAATTAGATTTTGGTGCTGTTGCAAGAAGGATCGCCGCATTTGCGAGCGGAATTCTCGCCTCGGGCATTCCGAGCTCCCTTGCCGTCTGACACGCGGCATAAGTGACCGAAACCGCAAGCGGATAAGCGAGTCCTACGTCCTCCGAAGCTATGACCTGCAGCCTTCTGCATGCCGCTAAAAGCTCACCTGCCTCCAGCAATTTTGCAAGATAAAAGACCGCCGCATCGGGATCCGAGCCTCTTATCGACTTTTGCAGACAAGACATCAGATCATAATGTGTATCGGTATCAAAATTCCCGCTTTTTACGTTAAATTCATTGACCGCCGCCTCATCTATTTCATTTTCAACGGCATAAAATGCGTTCTCAAGCACACCTATTGCGTGTCTTACGTCACCCGCTGTTGTTTGCGCTATATAAACAAGTACCTCATCGGAAACTGTTTTTTCCGCATTATTCTGCTCGTTCAGATAAGCAAGCGCACGTCTTAAAGCTTTTACGCAAGCTTCAGGCTTTACGGGTTTAAATTCGAACAGCGACGACCGTGAAATTATTGCGTTATATACGTAAAAATGCGGATTTTCGGTAGTCGACGCTATAAGCGTTACCCTGCCGTCCTCGATATATTCAAGTAGCGCCTGCTGTTGTTTTCTGTTAAAATACTGTATCTCGTCGATGTAAAGAAGTATTCCGCCCTGACAAAAAACATTATTTGTCGAGCTTAATATATCTTTTACGTCGGAAATGCTCGCCGTAGTTGCGTTTATACGGTGAAAGACCATATCCGCGCGCTTTGCGATTATTTCTGCGGCTGTAGTTTTTCCCGTTCCGGGAGGGCCGAAAAATATCATATTTGTAAGTCTGTTCGCATCAAGCATTCTGCGAACCACTCCGTTTTTACCGAAAAGGTGATCTTGACCGACTATATCGTCAAAGCTTTTCGGACGTATGATATCCGCTGTTTTTGAAGTATTCATTTTTCAAGACCTCCTTTCGAGAATTGAAAATAAAGAATTAAAAAACTAAAAATCAATCTAAAACGACCCGAACACCGAATCTGTTTTCCCAAGAATCCACGGTAACACTATAAGCACCGCAAAAAATATTACCGTCAAAAGAACTATTCCTAAAACCGCCGAGATCCAAGTAAATCCCTTCTTCCCGAATCTCTTATGCGCCATATCTACAGCCTCTTCGGGAATATAAAAATGATCGTTTGACACGTCTACTCGGTAAATTTCTTCTTTGAATTTAGGAAGCTTTTTATTTTCTTTGCGCTTCTCCTCGTATTCAATACGCGCTTTTTTCTGTTCTTCGTAAAAATCCTCTTCCTCAACGCATTTTACCACTCTTCGAAGTGCGGCATTATCCCGAAAAAAGCTGTTTACAAGAAAATTACGTTTAAATCCGAGTTCGCTTACAGTTTGCGCTTTTTCACGTGAAACGATTTCTTTTTCGAGTATTTTTCGCGCGGCAGAGCCTACGACCTGACGGTTATAAGCCATAACCGCACACGCAATAATACAACCGATATATATACCAAAAACTACGATTCCGACCGAAACAAGATGATTCTCATCTCCGCCCAGATTTTCGTAATCTTTTCCCATATTAAAATAAGCATCGTAAAGATAAGCCCAAAGTTTCTCAAAAAAATTTGTTTTTTCCATTTTGGTATCCTTTCGATTTTTTTATGACAAATAAAATAATAATTGTTCGTAGATTGTTCGTAGATCCCGCCTTGCTTCGCTCGGCGCTTTTTTGTCCGTGTCATCCT
>CALAXC010000104.1 GCA_937894775.1 uncultured Clostridia bacterium | reverse complement strand
CAGCTATCTTAAAAAGCAGGTGAGCCATTCTACTGGAATGACTTTCTGCTTCAGCGCTGATGATCTTATACATGCGCTCGCATAATACATCCAGACTTCGTTCGCCATCAATCTCTGCACAGTATCGTCTTACCGCTTCACTGACAAAGGCTGATCGATCGCCATTGGTCATATACTTGTGGTCTTCGATAAATTGATTTGTTTCAGGAAGCAGTCGAAAACCATACTTTGTTTTCTGCTCCTTGGGATTGTACTCAGCCATAAACTCCTCCTTTTTGCATCAAAATAAGGGGGTTCCTAAAAGGGGACAGCTTCACAAGAAAGTCCCCACGGAAAATTCTCTGAATTCCGAACTTTTAAATGCCGAAAAACGCTGTTTTCCCCTAGACAGTCCGCTGTTGCGGGCTGTTGTCATCGGGCTGATGGCTATCAGCCATTTAACCCGCTTAAAAATAAGTTCCGTCAAAATCCCTCGCAGATTCTCTCAAAACACCCCCGAACCGTCAGCACTTTGGCACTAACGGTTAAGGGGCGCAGATGAGCCCTCACGAGCCGTCAAAAACCGTTTACACGGGCTTTTCTTCGCTCGGTCGGATTGTTGCTCCACCGTCTGCTTTATCGCCAGAAACGGCGTTGCTCGCCGCAGAAGGCTTTTTGCGCACAACACGCTTCGGTGAAGCTGCCTTCATTTCCTCCGCTTCCTTTTTCTCGATATAACTGCGCACCTCTTGCGGCACGTAGTCCTTGTACATAGAATCCATGAAGCGTTCGAGCTCATCATTCAAGGTTGCGTTTTTATCTTTGAGGAAGATATTGATCGCTTCGAGCTTAGCATCATCGAAGCTGAATTCAATTGTCGTTGGTTTCATCTTCTACCTCCGTTACATTCTGATTGCTGTGTCGGCTTGCCCAACGTCAACGTAGGCAAGCGACTCGGTCTGCGTATAGATGAGATCACCGTTGTTGTAGTCCTCGATCATCTTCTCGGCTTCGGTCATGGTATGAGCTGAGTCGTACCACCGTGACTCCATCTCGGAGAGCGTTGCTTCTACCGTATCGTGAACGTGATTCGAGTAGTGCTTCGCTGCATCGAGGAAGGCATCACGGCCGAGCCGCTTATACAGACCGTGAAGAGTTTTCATCTTGCCGTGTGCCATACGTCACCTCACATAGAAAGGACAGGACCGGATGCTTTGAGAGTTGCTTCGGGAGCATCGGCTTTCTGCTTTGCACTCTGACGCTTTGAGGACTTGGGATCAGAGGACTGATCTTCATCCATCGCATCTTCAGGATTTTGTGCTTTCACATATTCCTGAACGTCCTTCGGCACTTGGTCACGGTACATCTCTTCGAGCTTCTTCTGAAGCTCACCTTCGATGTTCTTGCCTTCCTTCTCGAGGTAGTAACAGAGTGCACGATAGCGAGGAGTAGAAAACTTTACGGACACCTGCTGTTGCTTCATTGCACACCTCCGTCATCGTATTTGAGTTCAAACGTAGTGTCATCGCTTGCGGGATTGAGCCAACGCTCTGACTCTGCGATGGTGCATTCACCCGCAAGCATTTTAGAGAATGCTTCGAGTCTTGCAGGATCACAGCCTGTGACTTCGATCTGCGTTCCGTAGTAGCCGTCGTAGATGCGAGTAACCTTTGCACCGAGAACGTCAGCCCAATCGCGCTTGCCTTGCTCGGTGAGCGTGTGCTGATTAAGTTCGACTATGGTGGCAAGGTCATGTTCCTCGTCGGCATCCAGGATGTGAACGTCTTCGAGGTTGCATCCCATGAGACCGAACAGAGTTGTCAGTCGTTCACCTGCATCATCGGTGACGGGAGCGTTCTCAAGGTAGTACGTCATCTCGAGGCAGTCCTCGGTGGCTATGATCTCGGACACTTCATCGCGTGCTTCCAGCTCTGCGATGAGCATCTGACCGATACCGTTGTTCGGCGTGACGGTCGTATCGAAGTGCTGACTGATCTCATCGAAGCCGATCACCCAGGAACCGTTTGCGGTCTGAGCCGTGCCTTGCTTGATGAGATCTTCAGCCATTGTTTGAATTTGCTTTTGCATATAGCCTCGAGCGTTGGGAAGCAGAGCCGAGTATCGAGCGTACAGACTTCCTTCGCTTTCCACGAGGATGCCGTCCTCTTCACCTTCACCGAGCACCAAGAGACAGTGACTGACTCCGTCTCGATCCTGATACATCAAGTCTCTGTGTTCCTTAATGAATTCCTGGTTGTCAAATAAATGCGTTCGGAAATCATAGAAGCGATTGCGGTCCAGCTCAACCACTGCCTCGACCTTGCATCTGTCTACGCGCAGCTCGGGTTCCTTCCTCATAAGCTGTGCGGAGGTATACAGACCACGGGGGCTGTCATCCATTCCTTCGAGCTGCTCACCGAGTTCTCTCTGTCTTTCAATGGCTCGGTTGTACTTGTCATAGGTCGCTTCATCAAGACCGAGACCGTAATCGAGTGCAACCTCACAGGTATTGATGAAGCCTTGAAGCTTATCGACTTCAGCGATGAGCTTTTTCTTTTCATTGGTCATGTGTTTCTCCTTTCATATAATAAACGGGAGAAAGCACTTCCGCTTCTCCCGTGGTTTCTTCCGTGACTCTCGTTGGCGTTACACCGTAGAGCTGATCCATCTTTGTCTGATCCTCTTCGGACACCACAACAAGGAACGTCTCGGACACAAGGTCGTACACGTCCTTGTCGGCTGTTGTGCCCAAGAAGCAGTTGGCAAGGTCATCGTAGAAGGTATCGCCGCTTTCCATTCCTACAAGGTAGGAGATATAGATTGCGGACGCCTTACGCTGATCGCCTGTGTCCAGCTCTTTTGTTTTGAATACTGTTACGATGGTATCGCAGGTCGCATCCATCGTAGCAATCTGTTGCTGCTGTTCTTGCGGTAAATTGGAGAGCACCATGTCTTTGTTAAGGATCGTTCCACCGTCACCCGCCATCCAACCGAACATTCCGATTAAGGTGATCAGCGGGATGCAGACGATAAACAGAGCGATGCCAACAACGTAGAGTAAAAATTTTCTGCCTTTCTTATCGCCGAGAAGGATTGCAAGCACCTTCTTAGCGACAGCGGCAATCGTTGCGCCTACTGCGACGTCCACCTTCCTTCTTTATAGATTTTGTTTTATCTGCCACCAGCGTTGCCGAACAGCTTCGCCTTGTACTCGGGAGCGATAACC
>CALAXC010000103.1 GCA_937894775.1 uncultured Clostridia bacterium | reverse complement strand
CGGATAGTGGGTTCAGGCTTCTGCCCAATGGTGCGCGGACTGCCACGCGCTATGCTTGCCCCAGACGCAAGCGTCTGGGATTTCTATTTTTAATAGATTTTTCACTCTTGAATAAACATCATCGGAGGTGCTAAGTTGAATCAATAACAACTAATCCGTTATTGAAACAATACGATTATCATGGTATAATAATAGTGCTTCGAAGCTAATCAAAAGTAAGCAAAGGAGATAATGATGTTTTATTTGTCAGAAAATCTAAAAAAATATCGCATTATGAAAAATCTTACACAAGAGGATGTTGCAGGATATTTGGGTCTAACTCCTCAAAGTATTTCAAAATGGGAGCGCGGTGAATGTTATCCCGATATAACGTTTCTGCCCGCATTGGCAAACATATTTGAAACAAGCATAGATCTACTTATAGGTATGGATACAATACGAGCACAAGAGACACGCTTCAACATTCACAAAAAAGCTTCTGAGTTTCAGCGTGACGGTGATTACGTTTCCGCAGAGAAAGTGTATAGAGATGCATTACTGATATATCCAAACAAACCCGGAATGATTTTGGGCCTTGCGGGAGTATTAGCTTTGCAGAACAAATCCGAGGAAGCGATTGAATTAATGGAGCGTGGATTGCCACTGTCTGTTAACGAGAAGCAAAAAGCGACAATGCGTGCTACGCTTTGTTTTTTATATTTGAAGTGTGGAAAAAACGACAAAGCAAATGCACTTGCTTCCGAACTTCCTCACACAAGAGAAAGTCGCGAGGTAATTCAGCCTTTAATTCAAAAAGGGCTTGACGAGTCGGAAATAAATGACAATATTCGAAATATACTTCTCGGCGACGGAAAGAGTATTTGGTGATTATGCATCCTCTTTAGAAAATAATTAATATCTAACATATTTTTGCCCCGCCTCGCGCGGGGCTTTTCTTTGTTTCCTCCGACGCAGATTTTGAATGGTGTGACAGCGTGACAGGTGACAGCTGCATTTTTATTTCTTTGCATTGAGCTCTTGCATCTTCTCTCGTGCCTTTGCTTTTCGCTCGTCTGAATACGGTTCAACCAGACGATAGGTAAAGCATTTCTTATCAATGCGGAAGGAAAGACATCCGCACTCGTCATCGCTGAACATCTCACACAGCGCTGGATGCTTTTGCGAGAACGTAAGCAATCGGTTTTTGAGGCTTGTGTTATAGGTGATGACCGTAGTCCACTTATCCGCCTCATCAAAATATATCTCGGTCGTTTTGTGAGTTTTCTTAATGCCTGTGATCATGTTTTTCAAAAACCTCCTGTTTTTCCGTTCCGTGAGAAACACCCCTGTTTTTGCTCAAAAAAGCCTCGGTATGCATCGGCACTATTTGCGAAATTCCAAACGGAAGAGCTTGTGTCGGGCTACGCATCGTTTGTGGCTCTCAAAATCGGCAAAAGGTCATATTTCCTCGGTGTACACCGTAATTCAGCCATACTCTGAAAATCACCATAATAGCAGAAGAAAAAAGTCGGTTTCCCTTGTGCCGAAGCCTCGATTTCTCCATCCAATCTGTACTTAAATCCAATATTCATTTCACGTCTATCTATAAATTCTATAGTATATTCCTTCTGTATTAAGTATGGTTAAATGTTATTGTTAGAGCCCCCTTTTTCAATACCACCTGATCACAATTTTAGTTTGTATACGTTAGATCCGTAATCTCCGGCATTGGTATGGCGATGATATTTTTCAATCAAGCCTTTTTCGACAAGCACCTTCAACGCCTTGTCCACCGTTTCCTCTTTCTTGATGCCACAGCCCTTGCCAATGTCCTTTCTTGAAGGAAAGGCAACGTTACTTTCTTGGTTCAACCGACGGCAAAGAAAACAATAGACCGCGATATCTCTCGGTTTCAGATCATATTCAAATATGCGGTTGTCAACCATAAAAAAGTTCGTTCGTCTTACCTTCATAGCTCCTTAAAATCCCAAACTGTAAGTATATTTGCTCAACATTCCAAAATCCTTTGGTATTTGGTATTATAACACAACGAGATTGTATTGTCAAGAGTTTTATATAATATTTTTGGAGTTTTCTCTTGACAAATACAATTTGATATGGTAAAATGTAGCCGTAATATAATTTGGAGGTATATCCGTATGAGCTTTATTGGTAAACAAATAAAGAAGTACCGTAATATAAAAGGGATGACGCAACAGGACATCGCTGACGCTCTTGGTGAGAGTTCGGGCAGAGTTATCTATAACTGGGAGAAAGGTATCGGTCGCCCTGATTGCGACAAGCTCGCGCGTCTTTGCGATCTGCTTGGTGTGTCTGCTGACGAGCTGATCGGATGCAAGTCCATGACACAGCGTCCTACCGCTACTGAGTGGACAA
This sequence comes from uncultured Clostridia bacterium, assembly GCA_937894775.1. Lineage (GTDB taxonomy): Bacteria > Bacillota > Clostridia > Oscillospirales > CAG-272 > HGM12713. The sequence continues at coordinate 6,684 of CALAXC010000103.1, read as the reverse complement.
CGTTACAAAAATACCGCGCCCTTGACGAGCACGGTAAAGAGGTTGTTGATTATATGATCGACAGCGAATATAAACGTGTGAAACTTTCTATGAAGAAGCCCAAGCCGAGAATGCTGAAGATCGATTGGTTTGCTCAACCTGCATCTGCCGGTACTGGTAATATTCTTGATAGCGATCTGGCTGAGGAGCTTCTTGTTCCCGAAAGTGCAGAGGCAGAACAGGCTGACTTCGTTATCTCGGTTGGCGGTGACAGTATGGAGCCTACCTATCACGACGGAGATAAGGTCTTTGTTGAAAAGTGCGATTCCGTCGATATCGGAGAGGTTGGTATCTTCGTTGTAAACAGCGATGTTTACATTAAGGAGCTTGGCAACAAGTGCTTGATCTCGCATAATGAGAAGTATAAGCCTATTCGCATTGGTGAGAACGATAGCGTTTACTGTTGCGGTAGGGTTATTGGGATAGTGGAAGAATAATTAAGGAGATCTCGTTCAATCGGACGGGATCTCCTTTTTTTATTTTGCAAACAATTTTCGATACTCTCTCATTACGAGCTCATTCACCTGTTTCTGCGTCACCTCCGTCCGTTTGGGTACCACCGTTTTCATCATTCGTGGTGTCATTATCGGCATCTCCATCATCAGTCGTCTCGTCGTCGATGTTATCTTCACCTTCATCGGTTTCATCGGAATCGTCTTCTTCCAAATGATATACCACGATATTTTCAACGCCGTCAGAGTCGGTATAGATGATTATCACGTCACCAACAACGATTTGGTCGCTCGTGCCTTCGGTTGCTACTCCGTCTTCAACGATCCATACGGTCCACGCGGAATCAACGATGAGCTCCTGTGTTTCTGATGAAGCCTCATAATTTGCGAGTTCAACAGCTGCAGCGTCGGTAATTACGTATCGACACGCTGACACACAAGCCATATCGAGAGCAACCGTAGCAGCGCAGTCCGAACTTCGCCGAGCGATGAATCAGGACTGGCTATTGTTTCAGCCTCATTTGTAAGCAAATAGCAGCGTGAATTTGATACGGGTGCCGAACCCTCGACACCCAACAATAAAAGCACGACTCCGTTCCCAAAACGGAACGGAGTCAAAAAATATTAGTTTCACTTATTCGTATTCATCCAACCCATCAAGCCGCTCGGCAAGCTCCTCACGGCTGTGGACGTTCAGCTTCTTATACGCCATTCGGAGATAATAGTTCGCTGTATTGACGGTGATACCGTCTTCTTCGGCAATTTGCTTGATGCGTTTGCCCTCGGCAAAGCGCGTCAGGACTTCCTTTTCCCGAACCGAAATGCCGTAGGCACGAAGCGGCCCCTCACAGGTGCGTTTATTCGGCTTTGCGGTCTCTGTCGGCTCCGGCTCCTTGCCGTGAAGGAGCCAATCGTAGTCGCAATCAAACTCCAAAGCGATCAGCTTGGCAAGGGCAGGCTTGATGCTTTCGGGACGTGCCTTGGCGTTGCCTGTCAGCAGAAGAACGTACTGCGGTGTCACGCCGATCCGCCGTGCAAATTCTGCCTTGCTGATCTGCTGTTCGTTAATAATCCGGTTTAATCTGTCAGCTAACGTCATTTTACACATTACCTCCTTGCTCTTGCTTCAAAATGGCTACGTATCTCAAAAGCTCCTTGCGGGAGGATACACCGAGCTTTGAGTAAATGTTCTTGTTGTGGTATTTCAGTCCGTTGTCGGTAATGCCCAGGATCTCCACGATCTCCTTTGCGGTCTTGCCTTCAACGTACAGATCGAAAACGGCTCTCTCACGCTTGGAAAGCGAGCGCATACATTCCAAAAAGAGCGCATAGCTGTCGGGATCGACCTCGTCCTTGCGCAGATAAGCAAGACGGGTATTGTCGGTCTTTACCATCTCCACCTGAGATTGCAATGCGGTCTTTTCGCCGTGCAGACGCTCTACCTCGCTTTGCAGGGTTTCGGTGCGTTCTCTGTGCGTTTGCATCTGATCCTCGTGCTCACGGTCTTGCTGTGCAAGGAATGCGAACAGGTCGGCGATTTCGGGGATGCGTGTCGTCGCACTGCTTTCGTGATAGCCCTTGCTGCGGATCTGTTCAAAGGCTTCGTTGACCGGCTTGATGTAACGGCGGGAGATAATGACCGAAGCGGTGATCGCCAGGATAAGCAACCCGATCACAACGGTAATGAAAATGTATCGGTTGCCCTCCACGGCATTGTGCAGAATGTCCTGCGGCATCAGCAGAGATACCGACCATTCCCGATCCTTGTAGGGAGAATCATAGGAATACAACCGCACCGAAACGGCCTTACCGCCGTAATCGTCGGCAGCACCGGAATAGTGAACAAAGCCGTCGTGACTGTCGGTGATCTTCAAGTCCTCGTCCCATCTGGTTCCCGAAAGGAACCTATTACCCGCAAGCAGTCCCTTGGAGGTGCAGATTCCACCCTCGCAAACAGGAGCCGCAACGGTAAAGATCTCGTCAAAATAGTCGCTCTCCGGCGTGTACAGGAGCTTGAACATACGATCGCTTACTTCAATACCGCATACGCCGAATACCGTGCCGTCCTTGCTGATCATCGGAACGCAAAGCAGAAATCCCGCTTCGCTGTTTCCTTTCAGCACCACACGCCCCGACCAGTAATACAGACGGGACAGCGGCAGATCGGGGTTATCCCTTGCGGTCTGCATGACCTCGTTCCAAAAGGGCTGATCGGAGATGTCGTATTCCATCTTCCATTGTCCCAGCAGCATAATACCGTTGTCACGGGCAAGCTGTGCAGGGCCGCGCAGACAGTGGATATCCACACCCACGTTTTCGGTAGCGGTGGGCTGTGTCTTTTTCAGGAAGATGCCCGCCTTGGCGGTTTCGGAGTCCTGCCGTACCGAAGCGTCCAGCATCACAAATACACCGCCGCAATAGCGGGTTTTGACGGTATTTACGAGCGTTTGCATATATTGATCAAGAAGCGGCTCTATCAGTTCGGGATGCTCCTGCAGCCCGTCGGCAGAGATACCGTTATCGGAAAAGAAACGGTCACTCCGTGCCGCCAAATCCTCGGCAATGCCGATACCGTCCAGTGAGATACGCCCGAAGTCATCCTCAACGCTGTCTGCAAGCATGGAAAGCTGCGTGGTGAGCTGTGCCTGTACGCTGTGCTCCTGCTTGCCGTCGATTCCGAATATGGACAGAAGCAGCGTAAAGAGCAGGATCAGCACCACCGAAACGCTGATAAAGAAGATCAGCAGTCTGCGGTGCAGCGTCGTTCCCTTGTGCTTGCGCTCCTGTTTCCAAAGCGCTATTGCTTTTTTCAGCATCCGGCATATCCCTCCTTTCCGGCAGTATTCGGATCACACGGTTATTTTCTGAGCTTTGCAAGCGCATCGGCGGCGCTGACCGTCTCTCCTGCGAGGAAAGCATTGCGTTCGTCGGTAAGCAGCTTGAAGAAATCCTCCTCAAAGCCGTCGCAGTCGTCGTCAAAGCCCGAATAGGTCGGCGCGGAGAAGAAGGTGTAGTCCTCATACATCGAAAGAACCGAGGTGAGCATCTTCTTAACGCCGGCGTTTTCAATGGACGCAAGGTGCGTCGTCATATCGTTTTCAAAAGCCTGCCTGGTAACGGGCAGATAACCCGTCTCGTCGATAAACTTCATATTCTGCTCGGAGGCGGTCAGCCACTTGATAAACTCACAGGCGGCGTATTCCTTCTTCTCGTCGCCCTTGGCAACCATCAAGCCGCCTCCGCGCTGAAGGGCGGTCTTGGAGCCGTTCTCAAATACGGGATACGGCAGGATACTGTATTCCACGCTCTCCACCGTGCCGTCGGTATAGGTGATGGTATCGCCGTAGAACAGAATACCCGCAGACGAACCGGTAGAGCAAACAATGTCTCCGGTCTTGGAGAGGTCGGAGGAATAGCCGTCGTAGATGGCAATGCCGCCCTCCACCGCAGGGGTATATACCGTGTTGAAGATATGGGAAAAGCTGTCTCCCGCAAGGGAAAGAGCTTCGCCGTTAAAAATGCTGGTGCCAAGCTGTGCCATACCTACCTCGGCATAGTTGAACCAGGAATCGGCTGCGTAGAACTGCTTGCCGCCGCTGTATTCGTAATACTGCTCGGAAAGCCGCGCAATGCCCTCAAAGGTGGCAAGGTCGTCCATCTTCGCTCCGGTCGCTGCCGAGAAGCGGTCAAACAAGGTCTGATTGACGTAAAGCACCTCGGTGGACTTGGCAATGGGAAATACGTAAAGACCGCCGTCGGCAAGTCTGCCCTCCGCAACGAAATCCTCTACGTAAGCGGAAAGCTCGTCCTCGGTAAAGTAATCGTCAAAGTTGACCAGCATTCCTTTTTCCTGGAACTGTATCGCCACCTTGGGATATCCCGTAAATATGTCGGGCATATCCGGTGCGCCGGGATCGCCGTTTGCGATCATGTCCAGGCTTTTGTTCAGCTCCGAGCTGGAGGATATGGCAGTCACGTTGATAATGATGCCCTTGTCCTTTCCGACCGTTGCGTTAAACTCGTCGATCAGATAATCCATGGTGGATTGCATATCCCCGCCATAATTGTGCCACATGGTGAGGGTGATGGGATTTTTCGGATCGAGAACAGAGCTTGAGCATCCGGTCAGCAGCACCGAAAGGATCAAAACCAAGGTCAAAATGAGTGCGATGGACTTCTTCATTGCAAAAACCTCCGTCACGGCGTCAACTACCCCTTTACCTACCCGAAATTTTGAAAAAATCGAGAAAAAACACGAATTTTTTTCAAATTACCTACCCAAATCGCAATTTGGGGTAGGGACAAAACCGAAAAAATCCGTATATTGATAGACATAAGGTGGCCGGGCAAATCAAAATTTTCGCCCCGAAGCGCCGAAAAAGTTAAAGGGATATCCCTTTATGTTGGTACTCTGTACCAACATAAACACCTCTGTCAGCCGAAGCCGAACCGGAGGTATCCCGATATGCTTATATCCATTATATCACAGACGGGATAATATTTCAATAGTCTGTGACCAAAAAGAAAAACGAAATTTGTGTGACGAAGGGAGGACAGCCAATGGCAAAAAACGATCACGCTACTGCCAAGTACAAGATCATTGCCGATTCGGGAGGCAACCGCTACCGCTTTTTCTGCGACGTCTCCGGCATGGCAGTTTGTACGACCAAGCCCATCCGTGCGGAAACTCAGGAAGCCGAGCTGAAGCTGGCGTGGAGCACCGAAGGCAGAGGACACTTTAACGTGTGCAGCAAGTGCGGCAGGCACGTCAGCGACCAGATGTATAATGCAGATACAGGACAATGCGTTGACTGCTCCGTTTGGGAGGCAAAGCCCAACTACTGCGCACACTGCGGAAAGAAGATCCCTGAAAAGGATATCTTCTGCCGGGGATGCGGCACACGGCTCCGCTACGGGGAGGTGATCGCATGACGGCAGATAAGCTGGAACTGATCCGTCAGCAGAGCATGGAGCAATACGGCTTCGGCCCGGCGGCAATGAAAAAGGTGAAGGTCTGTACCGTTTGCGGCAACCCGTCACCCAGCGATCAGCAGTTCTGCACCGAGTGCGGACACAGGCTCCCCGACAAGACCTTGTATGATATATATAAGGAAAGGCACGTCTGCTGCCCCAACTGTGATACGGTGCTGTCCGACGAAATGGGCTACTGTCCGCAGTGCGGAACGAAAATAGAAACTGATAAGAAGAATAACGAATAAAGGAGGATACTTTATGGGCTTTTTAGAAAGAGCGATCAGACGCGGTGTCAGCGACGCCGTGGGCAAGGCCATCGGAAAAGCCATTGAGCCGACCGTGACCGACCTGACAAACAAGGCGGCAAACGCCATCGATCAGGCGGCACAGAACACCGAGCAGCAGGTAGCTCGCTCATCCGGTCTGGAGGGCGCAATGGCAAATCTGGAGCGCTCGGTGCAGGGCTATGCTACCGAGGCGGCCAAGAACATGAAGGTCTGCCCGAACTGTAACAAGCCGACCACGGCAGATAAGAAATTCTGCCCCGACTGCGGCACACAGCTTCCCGAACAGACGGTGGCACAGGGTGCTGTCTGTCCGAGCTGCGGCAAGCAGAACGCCATCGGCACCAAGTTCTGCGGCTTTGCGAAGAGCTTCTCTGGGCGGAAGCTTAAAGCCATCGGAGAGAACACCTATTTTGAAGTCCATTTTTGTTTTCTTCCTTTTTTAGGAGTTGGGTTGTGTTGTTTTTGTTGTGAAACCGCAAAGTCTATTCGTCGGGCATTGAAGTCAACGCTGACTACATAGACTTTGAGGGTGTCACCGAGTGCATATTTGCGACCGGCAACGGAAAGAGTTTCATCATGTGGATTATACCGCACATACTGGTCAGAAATCAATGAGATATGTATGAGCCCGCCAATCATGAGTGCCGGTAAATCGACGAATAAACCGAATGATGTGACTTTTGAAACCACGGCATCGTACTCTTCAATCCGCCGATCGTCAATCTGCTGCTGCAGAAAGCGATACTTTTTGATTTCAAGAAGTGTGCGTTCAGCTTCATCTGCACGCATTTCCGTCTCTGTGCAGTTTATCGCTACACGCTGCAAATATTGATGCGGGAATCGTGTGCCTTTTTCCCCTGCCAATATCTCGGAGAGCTGCCTATGCAAAACGAGGTCAGGGTAGCGTCTTATCGGTGATGTGAAGTGTGAGT
>CALAXC010000102.1 GCA_937894775.1 uncultured Clostridia bacterium | reverse complement strand
ATATAAACGGCAGCGTGCTGTCACCTCGCGTAGCAAGGCTTATTTCTGCCGCCCTCTGCGTGTAAAGATTGTAGTAATACTGTGCCTTTTCAGGCTCGTCATCAAGCCACACATACGATGCTATCAGCAACGGTAGCAATGCGCATAGATCGTCATCAAGCCCTATCATTGGATTATCGGACAAGGAGGCGCTGATCGGTGTCGGCTTTGCTAAATACTCCACTGTGTAGATGCCCGGATACGCAATAGGCAAGAGCAAGGTTTTTCCGCCAAGGATGGCATAATTTGAATCACTTGCTATACGGTCACCGCACATAATAAGCGGAGGCGTTTTGAATCGGTCAAAATCGGGAACGAGTGACGTCATATCATAGGGTATCTGCTCTGTATAAGGGTATAGCTTTTCGGGATCGCTTGACGTTATCGTGTTGTACATCGCAAGATTGCGAATGGTGTAAAGACAATCTCCACCAAACTCAATGATCACAACACCCGAATATTTTTTCGTATCATCGTTCAGCGCGACAAGCTCCGACACGTATTTCCCATCGGGATTTTTAACGATACGTTTAAAAGGCACAAATCCGTTCGTCTTAAAGCTGATCTCCTCACAAATTTCATATGCATCCGTTGCCTTGCACCACGGAATAATTTCAGAATTCCTTACGCGCTTATGAATCTTTATTATGGCTTTGCCTTCACCGCATACCTCAAAGTATATGCCTTTGACCATATTGCCCTGAAACGCAACATCCTCATCGCGTTCGCAAAGCTTCACATACGTATCCAAATACGGACTTGGATCAACGTGATTCAATACGAACGTTCTCTTTATCGGACGAAGTGAATTAACCTGCAATATTGCTCTGTTTGCGGCTTGCACGAAACGGATTGTGCCTGAGTCATCGAGAGAGTCCTCAAAGCCTAACTGCGCTACGGATTCGTAAAGCTCGTTTATTGTCATTTAAAAACCCTCCCACGTTGGTTTTGAATTAGAGTGCGGTTGCACCGCTTACGGTGCCGGTGCTGTGCTGAATGAGTGCCATATGCTTCCAAGTGTTGAAGCCGATACCGATACGGGTGTAACCGTTGAATATAAGGTTACGGGTGTGATCGTCTATCCACGATCTCATATCAAGAGGCACACGGTTGTAGAACATAGAGCCGGAAAGGTTTGCGTTTGCATCGGAGGACATTATCATAAACTGATCAATCTCCGACTCCCAACCGGGAAGAACAACGATGCTCCAATTTCCATACTGCGTGTTGATATCGTTGTTGTTAGAGCCTACCGTGCGTTCCGAGCCTACAACCTTCTTGCAAAGAGCCTCAAACTTGGGGCGGTTGGAGGGAATGATAAGCACGTCAGCCGTATACTCCATAGTCTCTCCGTTTTCGTCCTTGAAGTTACGAAGACGGTTAGCAGCTGTGTTGAGCGCTTCCTCAAGCTTTGCCGCATCGGAAATATCGCCGTAGAAATAGTTTGACTGCTTCTTGCCCTTCATCTTGTCGGTAAAATAGGGATGCTCCGCGTGGAAAAGCGGCTTACCGTCACCTGTTGTGAGGTCAAGATTGGTCTTTGCAAAGGGTGCGGACGTTTTAGTACCGTTGATAAGAGCAGTGCAAGCAAGCTTGGTACGAGTCTTGTAATATGCTCTTACAAGCTTCTTGGGACGTGCGGATATATTCGCAGAAATACCGATCTTGGAGTCATCAGCCATCTCTTTGGTGATGGTGAATTCCTTCATAAACGCGTGATGCGTGATGGTCTTTTCAAAGGTCTTTCCTACAGTATCGTTCTCCGCGCCTGCGCCCTCAAGAGTCCCCTGAAATACGTCGAAATCAGACTCACCGACAACGGTCTCGGAATATTTGTTGGACTTCTCAATATTGAAGAGTGCCTTGAGAATAGGCTCGTTCTTCTCGCAAGCATTGGATTCGCTCTCGATGAGCATTTTTATGGGATGGAGGAACTTGCCATACATAGCATCGTTCTTATCTGCCATCTTTGAATAGATTACATTTGCCATTGTTTTGTTTTACCCCTTTCTTTTAGGAAAATCTTACGTAAATAGTATCGTTAGCAGCTGGTGCGCCGTTAAGATCAACGATCTCCGCTACACCGTCAGTTGTGTTTGCGGTCACACCGAGACCATCTGTAGCAACGGTCACCTTTGCACCGACAGCGAGAGACGTGGGTGCTGCGGT
>CALAXC010000101.1 GCA_937894775.1 uncultured Clostridia bacterium | reverse complement strand
GGAAACTGATCGTCTCAAGCAGAAAACTCTCAAGCCGCTTCTGCAGCACCGGAACATTCATCGTGTAGATCGCTTCCTGAATTGCAATCGCCACAGCAGGAGAAATCATCTTTTCAAACCGCGCAAGAATCTCTTTGCTGTACACATAGGAGATCTCTTTGTTCGGCAGCGCCACTTCGCACATGTAGTCGCCACCGAAAGGCTGATCATTTGTCACAGCTTTGAGATAGCCTGCAACCAACAGGAAACTATAAATCGACGAGGGATTATTCTGAATCTGCGGATAAATCACACCGGTATCAATGTGCGTTACAAACGAGCGCCCCTGCATAATAGCTTCCAGCTTCTCCATGATGTCCGGCGTCGCATTTGCAAGAATCTCTCCGATAATATCGTTGCTGCCGGTTGATTGCCAGAACGCCCGCGGGATGCACTCATTGCTGAAATATCCAATCACTGACCACGGATTGAATATCTCTGTTCTGCCAAAGCGATAACCGTCATACCAGTTGCAAATTTCTTCGTATTTGTCGGGAACTCCATAATACATCGCCATTTCCTTGACTTCTTCTGTCGTGAGGCCAAAGTAAGCACTGTACTTTTTATCCAATATGGAGTTGATCTTCAAGTTGTTAAGTCCGCTGAAAATGCTTTCCTTAGCAACGCGGAGAATACCGGTCAAAAATCCGTAAGAAAGATGCGGGTTATCCTTCAAGCCACCGGAGAAGAGGTTGCGCATAAAGCCAATGACCTCGTCGTAGAAGCCTTTGACGTGTCCTTGCTGAATGGGGGTATCATACTCGTCAATGATGATAATGGGAGCGATACCGTGATATTCGTGAAGCGCTTGAGAAAGAGTTGCCAATGCACCGGAAAGCTCAACAGCAGAACAATCTCCTGCAACCAGGCTATTGATGCGCTTTTTATCCGAGGCAGATAACTTCTCATTGCCGATAAGCTCCGAATGTCGCGACGTTTCCTTAGAAAACAAATCCTTGATGGCATCAAAAGTCTCTTCCCAAGTGTTGAATTTCACATCTTTGAAGCTCAAGAAGATGACGGGATACTTGCCTTGATATTCACGATATTTATTTCCACAAGCCCAAATCTTCTTGTCCTTGAAATAGACCGAGGTATCTTTGTCTGTCTTTTCAAAGAATGTACGGAGCATATCCATATTCAACGTTTTTCCGAAGCGGCGCGGGCGCGTGAAAAGAGAGACCATAGGACGCTCATCAAGAAAATCCTTGATCATCATGGTCTTATCAATATAGTAGTATTCTGTAGACGCCAAACGATAATCGGAAATGCCGATAGGGAGAGGAAGATCAGGCTGGCGAATGGTAGATATAGGCTTTATACGACCGTCTGCCGGCTTTGCAGTATCGATCGGAATCGCCCAACTACGTCCTTTCTTAACAGCTCCGCTGACTTTTCCTTCTCCACAGAGCTTACTTACTTGTCTATCACTGATTCCCCAGAGACTTGCCGCCTCTTTCGTGCTCATCATTTTATGCATGGATATTCCTCCAAGTATAATTTTACGGATACATTATATCATATTATCGGAACAATGTCAAGAACATTATTCGGAACTATATTCGGAACAATGTAAACATTTCTTGAATGCATTGTTCCGCAAGAAAATCAAGTGGTCATTTTGACCCATTGATTTTGGGGTGGGTCTCCGCGACCCAGCCCACGTTACATTGACGATCAAGTTATCTTTTTGATAACTTGAAAGTAAAAGTAGGCTGGACACCGCGTGTCCAGCCTACAAGCTTATTTCGTTGTATCCTCGCGCACAACCGCAAGCATAAGTCTTGCGCCAAGTTTGAAAGCATACGTAAAGATCTCGCGCTCGTTGATGTCGGTTAGTTCGCTATAGCAATCGTCGAACTTTTCGAGGATTTCCTTTTGTTGGTCATTTAATGTAGATAGCAGATTATCGTGATGGTCCGCTATGTATCCCATCAACTGCTTCGTTTCCTTATCGTGGCTTCTGCAATCGGTATTGGGGCAGATATTGCCGTAGAACAACTCTTCAAGTATGGTCCTCATCTGTACACGACCTCCTTCATCACAATTTCCTCGGCGCTTGCTTTGATGTTATTCATCATCTGTACCCAGCGCATCGGATCGGAGGCTTTGAGTTCCTCGGTCACGCCCATTTGCTTTGCCATCTGTGCGATATGTAAGTCGATCTGTTCGTGCGCCTGCTCGTCGATGCCGTGGAGATGTTCATTCAAGCGGTTTTCGGTCAGCAGGGTGGTGTACGTGCCTCTGCGGTGCTGCTTGATAAATTCAAGGTGAAGCTTTCCATATTTGCCGATTTCATAGCTTGTCTGTTCGCCAAGGTCAAGCAGGGGATAATATTGCTCGCCTCTGCGCTCGTATTCGATTCCGTTCTGTATCATTCTATCCTTCATCATTTTTAGCCTCCTCTGTGAATCTTTCTGTAGATCTCGTGTATATCGTCAAGATGTGTCTGTGATTTGCGCATAATGCTGTTGTACTCCCCGGAGCAGAGAAACGAAAGCATGTCCTTCTTTTTCACCCAAATGCGAGAGTCAAGCATGATGCAATGGAGTTTGTCTTCCACGCACCAGCGGCGGACTATCTTTCGCGGATATCCGGTGATGGCTTCGATGTCCGGCGGTTGCAGCATATCACGGCAGTTCTCCAACCTCTTTTGATAATATTTTTTGATTGTGGTGGTTTTGAGGTCTTTTTCGGGCAGGCAGTTGATGGAGAGCATCCGCTGTTCCACCATCATTTTCAGCCCCTCTTGTCGCTGCCGCTTTTCATCGTTGAGTGCCTTCGGGATGGCAAATTTGCAGGGCTGTTTTTGGTATTCCTTGAGCGCGTCCAGCAGATCTTGTTTCCTGATTGTGTAGCAGTGTGTCTTCTTTTCGCTGATCTCACAAGGAATCAGACCGGCTCGTAGGTAGTATCTTGCGGTTCGTTTGCTGATGTGACAAACCACCCGTAAATCCTCAAGGGAGAAGGTGTCGGGAAGATTGGCAATCTCGTTCAGATCGTATATCATTTTTCGCCCTCCTTCGTCGTATGTATCAGGTCATAGATCGCTCTGATGTCGGCAATATGTTGGGGCGATTTTACGTTGATATCGTTGTAGGTAAAAGAGGTCAAAAACCTTATGGCGTCTGCCTTTGCGATCCATAGGCGGTTGGTTTTCGCGTGGGCGATGAGCTTCTTTTGCTTGCACCACCGCGTGATGGTTGGGGAGCGGTATCCCGTGACGCGCACAAGGTCGGCAACACAGATCAGCTCGGAGGCATCGGCAAGCTTATTTCGGTAATATTCGACCGCCACGTCCGACGCGAGATCCTGCGTTGGGAGGTATATGATGGGGCTTTTGCGGATTCCGTTTAAGTGTTGTTTTTCTCTCCAAATTCCCGGGATTTTGTATTTCTCGGGATTTTCACTGTAGTCTTCAATGGCTCTCAGCAGGGCGGTTTTTTTGACCAGATAACACCGCGTTTTCTTCCCGGTTGTCTCATAGGGAATGAGTCCGCTTTTGAGATAGTACCGCGCATCCAAATGGCTCAAATGGCAGGCGCGGCAAAGGTCTGCCAAGGATAAGACGTCCGGCAAGCGTTGAATTTCGTCTAAATCGTAACGCATAAAAAATTCTCTCCTAAATCGTGAAAAATTCTCTCCAAAAAAAGAAAAATCTCGATGTACTGCAGTTGCAATTCTTCTCTCGCGAATTCTCTCCAAATTCTCTCCAAAGTGCAAAAAATTCCTCAAAAACCGAGGGGTCTGTATCGATTCCGATCAATTCGTTTTAATTCATATCGGTTCCAAACAGTCCCAAAAAGCCTTGTAAAATAAGGATTTTGGCAAAACGTTTTAGCCTGAACTGCACCGAACTAAGCTGAAACGGTATTCTTTGGTAGACTTCTTGAAAACCGTTTGGGGGCAACCCCACGTGGGTTCGAATCCCACACCCTCCGCCAAAAAATTCGACAAGTTTCGACTTGTCGAATTTTTTTATCCATTGCGAAAGCAA
>CALAXC010000100.1 GCA_937894775.1 uncultured Clostridia bacterium | reverse complement strand
GATCGCGGGAGTTCACAAATACAGCGCCGAGCTTCTGCTCTTTATCTGCCTTTCCAAGAGATTGCGCGAAAGATACGCCGAGAGAGGAATAGACGATTCTATCTGGCACGACAGTATGTGCGACCTTAAGTGGAAGCTGTGGGAGTGCAAGGCGGTCAAGGGCGTGTATGGATCTTTCGTCGCGTATTGGTTTGACGGATGGTTCAATCTCACTCGCTTCGCGCTTGGCAGATTGCAGTTTGAGATCGAGCTTTTTGAGCACGAGTACCGTCTCGGTACCATGGTACTGACTCCGAGTACTAAGGTCATAAACGTGCATATTCCGCGCACGCTGACGCCTCTTGATAAAGAGAGCCGCGAGGACTCCTACAGAAGAGCGGCGGAGTTTTTTAAAGGCGAGCTTGACGGCGCACCGACCGTATTCGTGTGCCATAGCTGGCTACTCTATCCCCCGGCAGAGAAAATACTGCCGAGCCACTCGAATATCAGAGGCTTTATGGCGGATTACGATATAGTGAGCTTTGGCGAGAACAAAGAAAACGAGCATCCTGATATGTGGAGACTGTTTGATATGGACTTCACGGGAAACGCCGCGGATTACCCCGAGGATAGCTCACTCAGAGCGGCGTACAAGAAATTTTTGATGGAAGGCAACAGAACGGGCTGGGGCTACGGCGTGTTCATTGCTTAACATAGATAAAAAAGTGAAAACCTCTTCACTTTTACTTCTTACTTCAAATACGGGCCCGTAAAGGTTTCGACGGGGATTTTGAGGTATGATAAGCGGGTAGAGCCGGGCAATCTCTATAAAGGCCTAAATTAAAAATAAACGCTAACAATAATAAAGTAGCAATGGCTGCCTAAGGGCAGTGCCGCGGCCATAAGCGCCGCCCGTTCCTCCGAGGAGTATCGCGGCCTCGGACTGAGCGTCAAGTAAGCGGTGAACGTGCGTCGGCCTTTCGCCATTGAGCCGACCACGCAAAAAATGGCTACCCGAGTCCGAAGTCTGTCTGTTGACGGCGGACAAGGGGAATTCTAAATAACAGACTGCACCCGGAGAAGGTCATATCAAGAGGTTTTCGGACAGGGGTTCGACTCCCCTCGGGTCCACCAAACGTGTATTGGACGAACACTTACTTCTTTAGCGGCGGATTTGCCGTCAAGGTTTCGCTCTGATACGAACAGAAAACGCCATCTTAGATGAAAGTCTAAGGTGGCGTTTTTTATGTGTTTCGGTTCCGACGCGAAGGCGTTCTCTTGGCTGCGCAGATGCAAAATTTACGTTTTGAAGTGCGGAATCATTCATCGTATGAATTGGTCAACGAAAACATAGTAATCAGATATTGTTCTTCGCAGCGGAAAGCATCAGCTTAATTCGGTTAAGTTGATTGACTTCGCTTGCGCCGGGATCATAGTCAACTGCTACGATATTTGATTCGGGATAGGCTTCTCGGAGTCTTTTTATAACGCCTTTCCCAAGAACGTGATTTGGCAAACACGCAAACGGCTGTATGCACACGATGTTCGGAACACCGCTTTTTATCAGCTCAACCATCTCGCCTGCAAGAAACCATCCCTCTCCGTATTGATTTCCAAGGGATAAGAACGGCTTGGTCATTTCGGCAACCTCTGCGATAGGCACGGGAGGCTTGAACCGCTTGCTCTTGCGAAGCGCATCGGATGCAGGCTTTCTTATCCAATCGATTGCACGGACTGCCGCAACCGAAACGACCTCACCCATCTTTGATGTTCCGTAATACTTGTGTCTGTACTTTCCCTTGGATAGACTGTAATTGAAGAAATCTATCAAATCGGGGACGACCGCCTCTGCACCTTCTTTTTCAAGCAATTCTACCACGTGATTGTTCGCAAGCGGCATATACTTAACGAGTATTTCACCGACCACACCTACTTTCGGTTTGCGTAGCGTTTCATCAATTGGAAACTCATCAAACTCCTTTACGATCATTTCGCATACCGTCTTAAATCGATATTGGCTCTTTGGATTCACAAGAGAGTCGATACATATTTCCAGCAACTTTGTATGAAGCGCGTTTGCCGAGCCAACAGTTAACTCATACGGGCGTACTCTATATAGACATTTCATAAACAAATCGCCGTAAACGATTGCACGTGCCGCATTGAGAATGAGCGGCGGCGTAAGCTTGAAGCCCTCGTTCTTTTCCATGCCGTTTGCATTAAATGAAATTACGGGGATATGAGAATATCCTGCCTTATCGAGCGCACGTCTTATAAAGGCGATGTAGTTGCTCGCACGGCAACAGCCACCTGTTTGCGACATGATAATAGCCAATTTGTTTGTATCGTATCTCCCCGACAATACCGCATCCATGATCTGTCCGACAACCGTGATTGACGGGAAACACGCATCATTGTTAACGTATTTTAGTCCCGTATCGATCACACCTCGATTATCATTGTCGAGAATAACGATGTTATATCCATGCTTTGAAAAAACGGGCTCAAGAATTTCAAAATGGATAGGCGACATTTGCGGAGCGATTATGGTGTATTTCTCATTCTGCATTGCTCTTGAATATTCCGTGCGGTGATATTGGGCAGGCTTAGGAAGCGCCTTTATCCCTTCCTGCTCCCTCATTTTCATTGCGGAAATAAGACTTCGAATACGAATCCTGACCGCTCCAAGATTATTTACCTCATCAATTTTCAGCACGGTATAAAGCTTATTGCTTTTTTCAAGTATCTCGCACACTTGATCGGTCGTTACCGCGTCAAGTCCGCATCCGAAAGAATTAAGCTGTATCAGTTCAAGATCATTTCTTTTGCATACAAACTCTGCCGCTGTATAAAGTCTTGAATGATAAACCCACTGATCCACCACTCGCACAGGTCTTGAGGGTTCAAAATCTATGGGCAGACTATCCTCGGTAAATACGTCAAGCCCGTATGATGCAATCAGCTCGGGAATACCGTGATTGATTTCGGGATCAATGTGATACGGACGACCTGCCAACACAATACCTTTGCCGCCGCGCCGCTCCATCTCCGACAGTATCTTTGCGCCTTGTTTCCTGATGTCATCTTTGACATTGAGCTGCTCCTGCCAAGCTGCCTTTACCGCAGCTCGCACTTCGTTTTCGGGAATGTTCCACTCCTGTTGGCATAGCATTACCATTCTGTGGGCAACCGATTTCTCGTTTGCAAAGGACATAAAGGGGCGAATGTACTTTACTTGTCCTGAGGTGATTGCCTCTACGTTGTTTTTCAAATTCTCGGCATAAGAAACAACGATTGGGCAATTATAGTGGTTCTGTGCATTAGGAGTTTCCTGATGCTCGTAATATACGCAAGGATGGAAAATGGTTTTAATCCCATGTGAAATAAGCCATTCCACATGACCGTGAGAGAGCTTTGCGGGATAGCACTCGGATTCTGACGGAATTGATTCCATACCAAGCTCGTAGATCTTTCTGTCCGAGAACGGAGAGAGTACGACTCTTATTCCGATCTTTTTGAAGAAGGTAGCCCAAAACGGATAATTCTCATATATGTTCAGAACTCTCGGTATTCCTACCGTTCCTCTCGTAGCCTCGTTTTCGGAAAGCGGCTCATAATCAAAAATGCGGTTGCGTTTATATTCCATAAGGTTCGCGCCCTTGCTTCCCGATGCCGAGCCTCCGTTTCCTTTTTCACAGCGATTACCCGAAATATGCTTTCTGTTGTTCGGAAATTGATTTACCGTCAGCATACAGTTATTGGAGCACCCGCCGCACCTTCTGCTCGTTTGCGTATATGTAAGATTCAAAATATCGGCAAGAGGCGGCATTGTTGTTTCTTCGCCGTGATAATGCTGTTTTGCGATAAGAGCCGCACCGAAAGCGCCCATCAAGCCCGAAATATCGGGACAAATTGCTTCTGTGCCTGCAACCTTTTCAAAGGCTCGCAATACGGCTTTGTTATGAAAAGTTCCGCCCTGCACGACAATATGATCGCCAAGCTCCTTCGCATCCGCTAACTTGATTACTTTGAAAAGCGCATTCTTAATTACCGAATAAGCAAGTCCGGCAGAAATATCCGATACCGATGCCCCTTCTTTTTGTGCCTGCTTTACGTTGGAATTCATAAACACGGTACAGCGAGTACCGAGATCCACGGGACTCGGCGCATACAATGCTTCTTTTGCAAATTCGTCTGCGCTGTATCCGAGCGAGTTTGCAAAATTCTCGATGAACGAACCGCATCCCGATGAGCAAGCCTCATTGAGCAGGATCGTATCGATCGAGCCGTTTTTGAGCTTGATGCATTTCATATCCTGACCGCCGATATCAAGAACACAATCCACGTCGGAATCAAAGAACGATGCCGCAGTACAATGCGCAATCGTTTCTACCTCTCCCTCATCAAGAGAAAAAGCAGATTTCAAAAGTGCCTCACCGTATCCTGTGGAACACGATCTGACAATTTTCGCGGTAGTGGGTAAAATTTTTTGCAGCTCTGCGATACCCGCTTTTGCCGTTTCAATAGGGTTACCTTGATTGTTTGCATAGAAGGAATACAAAAGCTCTCCCGAGGCTCCGATAAGAGCCATTTTGGTCGTAGTTGAGCCGGCATCAATGCCAAGGTAGCATTCTCCCGTATACGTCGCAAGATCTCCTTTTGGCAAAACGGCAAGCTCGTGCCGCTTTGTAAAATCCTCGTACTCCTTATCCGTGGCAAATAATGGCTCGAGTCTTGGCATTTCATATGCGACCGCAACACCTTCCTCCAAACGTGCGATCAATGCTTCGATCTCAATACTTTGCTCATCGTTTGCTTCAAGCGCTGCTCCCATTGCCGCAAACAGATGCGAATTGTCGGGATCAACGATATTTTCGGGCATGAGCTTCAATGTACGGATAAACGCCTTTTTTAGCTCCGGCATAAAGTGAAGCGGGCCGCCGAGGAAAGCAACCGTACCGCGTATCGGCTTTCCGCAGGCAAGTCCCGAGATCGTCTGATTGACTACCGCTTGAAAAATGGATGCGGCAAGATCTTCGGTTGTTGCTCCTTCGTTGATCAGTGGTTGAATATCCGTTTTGGCAAACACACCGCAACGAGCTGCAATAGGATATATCTCTTTATAATTTTCTGCGGCTTTATTAAGTCCTTCGGCATCCGTTTGGAGAAGAGCAGCCATTTGGTCGATAAACGATCCCGTGCCTCCTGCACAGACACCGTTCATTCGTTCCTCCAAACCGCCCGAAAAATATATGATTTTTGCATCCTCTCCACCAAGCTCAATGGCAACGTCGGTTTCGGGAGCTTCATGCTTCAGAGCGGTTGCGACTGCTACAACTTCTTGTACGAAATCTATATTAAGGGCTTTACCAAGATTGATAGAGCCAGATCCTGTGATTCTAACCCTTAATTTGCAATCTCCGAGCAGTTGCTTCGTTTCTTTCAAAAGCTCGGTAAGCGTAGCCTGAGTATGCGCGAGATGGCGGCGGTATTTTCCGTATGTGATATGGTCATTTTCATCGAGCACCACAAGCTTTACCGTTGTAGAGCCGATGTCTATGCCTGCGCGATATTCTTTCAATTTTTTCCTCCCAAAACATTGTCATAATGGCGGCTTTTTATTCTTTTTTATTGCCTTTGCTTACTTTTGATTTCCGCAATATGAAATAATAAAACTGTGCGTAAAGGATGTGAGCCACAATCATAACAATGCCGCATCCAACGATCAGCGTGTTCGCCCAAGCAACATTCATATTAGGAAACATAATCAAAAGTATCATAACGCCATAGATTACGATAGTATTCAGCTTGCCATACCATTTTGCGCTGTTAACTTCATCGTGTTTCTTCATAACGACAGCACCCAAAGCAAGCTTTGTCAGCTCACAAACACCGAATACCACAATTAACCCAAGCATAAGCGGATGTTTTGTTAAAAGGCAGAACAGTAAAGCTGTCTGTGTTAGCTTGTCCGCTACGGGATCGAGTATCTTGCCGAAATCGGATATCATATTGAATTTTCGTGCAATAATGCCGTCTATAATATCTGTCGCGCCCGATAGAACAATCACAAAGATTGCAGCATAATAGTTTTCCTCAGCACTATATAGCCATACGATTATAGGAATCAACGCAAGACGTACAACGCTGAGCAAATTTGGAATTGTAAGGATTTGAGTTTTCTTAAATTTCATAATCATCCTTCCTCTTGTGGATTTATATTTTATTGAATATGGCGGATATCCCCTTATTACAGAGGATATCCGCATAAATTCTTTGCAAGCAATTGTCAATCCTTTATAACCTTTGCGAAAACAAGAATTTGTATTACAATTCCTGCGACGACATAAACGCCGATTAAGCTGCTCACTATTCCAAGCAACCAGCCGATAATAGAGCCAACTACGGGAATCCAACCCGTAAGCATAGTGGAAAGCGTTATCAACGCGCCTACAACAATTCCTGCGGCTATATGCAGAAGAATACCTATAATAAGCTGAGATGTGTCACTCGAATATTTCCATGATAAAGGAAATATTTTTTTCAATGTTTCCATGATTTACCTCCTGAAAAGATATGTATATTTTTGCTTGCAAAGAATTTCTACAGTGAAGATTCGAGAACCTTTATTAACGCATCTATATGATGCTTAATGAGCTTCCCAAAAACAAACCGATACAACGGTGGGCATATAGCTAAAACTAAAATGCCGATGATCGCTGCCACACCTCCCGGAATTCGAAACAGCGTCGGGTTCACACAAATCAAAATAATACCTATAATGACAGCAAGCATTCCCGCCGTTGCTACCGTATAAGTGATAATTTTTGCTGTTCTTTGCGGCTTTCTTTTAATTCCGGCACGGCGAACCAATTCATCATATAGAACCATATTATTCATACTTATTTCCTTATTTACAATAATGTAATGATCTGTTATTTTTTGAAATTGACTTGCACTATACGTAAAAAGAGGGGAAATCTTGTTTCACGTAATAGTGTTACTACCTGAATATCCTATACAGTTATCAAACTTAACCTCGGTTTCATATACCAGAGGAATACCGTACACTCTTTCATAGATCTCTTTCCAAACCGCATAGTTTGAATTCAGCATGTTTTTTGTGTTTTCTCGGTAAGATAAATCCGGGTTAGGATATATAGGCTCAGATATATGTATCGTGTATTCCTGAACATAAAAGCCGTCATCCCCAATTATATCGGAGTCCTGCATCGTAATAAAACAAGGCAACACGGGGACGTTGTTCTTTGATGCGAACTGAAATGCGCCTTCTTTTAGCGGTTTCGGTTTTCGGTAATTCCACCACATGCTCTGTTCCGGATATACCAAAACGAAATGACCTTCTTTAAGGAGTTGACTTGTGGCATCCATAAATTTTTTCATCGTCTTATGATTTGAAGACAACGGCAACGTATCACAGTTTCGCATAAGGAAGCCGTAAAACCCGGGAAAGCTTGTGTAATTACCCTCCCTTATTACTCTGTAAAACCGTCGGTTCGATTGTTCCGCAGCTTCATACGCCATCTGTATGGCAAAACTGTCGAAGGCGTTGAAATGATTGCACGTAATAACCGCACCGCTCTCTAAATTTTTGAAATGCTCGATTCCACATATTTCTTTTATTATCAACTTTTTTTCTTTAATGAGTCTATTGACGAAATTTCGTGCGGTTTTGAACGCGACTTTCGTTTTTATTCGCTTTAAGAAGCTTCGCCTTAAATAATCAATGTCCTCAGGTAACAGCATTTCTCCGGGTGGATCATCCTCAACGTCTATATCAAATTTGCCAAGGCGCTCGTATTCCTCTATTTTACGCAGTATGGCTACTCTGTCCTTTGCACGATTCTGACGGTTGAGACGATTAAGATAATTATCTTCTCGATTGGTTTCTGCGACTGCGAGCTGCAAAAGCCTTTCCCCCGAAACGAGATCGCGTTCTTTTTCTTCGTTCGTATAGCCTTCAAGCACGCTCTTGATTTCATCGTAGACCGAAGTTTCCTCTGCGTATTTCCAAAAAATTTCTCCGTATCTGCAATCGTGATAATGCCATGGCTTGCTCGTCATAATATAGTGGATTATACAGGCTTCCTCTATCGGATACGCTATTTCTCCAAACACCTCTGTATTCCACCTTTGATCAAGCCAATATACATGATCCTTACAAATCAAATTTAGATAATCCTCGTCTTGTGTTACGACAAAATTGTAAGCATGGAGGAGCTGAATGAATTTATCCAAAACATATCGTATTCTGAACTGCTCACAATTAATTAGTAATAATCCCGCATTAAAGAAATTATATCTTGAAATACCGATAACCTTTTCGACATAAGTTCCGTATTCATCGACCTGAACCATCACCTGCTCGTGACAGGCTCCAACGTATGCATCCTTGATATCGTTGAAATACAAGCTACTGATATCTCCTTGAACGATGGTATCGCTGTCAATATAGATGGCTTTATCGTACTGCGGATACATTTCAGCAATAAACAATCGGTAATAAGTTGTTTTGGAATAATAATCACGAAGCGGCAACTTGTCCGCAATGTTTGCGAGATTATCGGTTACATCATCAAAAACAAGAGTAAAGCATTTATTTTCGAGCTCCTTTAAGCGCGCTTTCATCTCGTCTGATATTTCGGTATGTAAAATGTGAACCTCGTATTTGTAATCGGGGGATGCGTTTTTTATAATCGAATGCAACGATACTATCGTGTATTTTATAAAATTATCATCGCAGGCATAGAATATAGGTATTAACTTGTCGGACATACATTAAATCTCCCTATCATATTTTTCTTTCAGATAAATATACTCGTACAGAATATCGTCAAACTGATAGTATCTAAAATGTTTATGGACGCGGCTGACGTGCCATTGCTTAATATTATCGGTGTGTGGATATGGAAGCCAGAACAATCTTTTCGAAAAATGTCTGACAACTGTGTGATTGTGCAAGAATTTTTGATCGTTGAATCGCTGTGGTAGCATTTTCTTTTTTGTTGTGGAACGTATCAATGCGCTTTGGTCTGCAAAAGTAAGCTTCTTTGTTTTGATTAAATTTCTTGCTTTTTCGAAAATACCCGTTCTTCGCATTTGGGGCATATTAAACAGAAGAACGCCTGCATTGATATAATTTGGCTGAATAAGATATTTACCGTAGTGATCTCTTGCCGCCGCATATTCATAACCATCAACATCTATATCGTACAGCAAATGAATGTCACGATTAAACATAATATCAACATCCAGATATAAGAGCTTATCGGGCAATCCTTCGACTTTGTCTGCAAAAAGTCGAATGAGCGTGTACGGAGAGCAATAGGCATCCTCGTTTGGACAATTTGAAAATTCCTCGTTATAAATATCGGTCACGTCAATTAAGACAGCGCGATTATCCGGGTTGTAGTTCTTGATGACTTCTTCAAAGAAGCGAATTTGCCGATCACTGATAGGTTGATATTTTTCATCGATATGGGACACGTCCATTGTAAAAACGTAAAAGGAAAACGGATCTTGAGACTCAGTGCGCTTCATAATCGACAGTGCACACGTCAGCATTCCGTCAAAAACACCGTCGTTGCCGCAAAATAAAATGTTAGTCATTTGAATTTTCTTTCTTTATGTATTGAATTTTAATTTCGGTTGATGATTTGGCTCTTTCGCACATACATTCGTAAACCCGATTTCTCATCTCCTTTCGCCTCTCTCTCGGAGAAATGCTTTCGTTGGGCAGAAAAGGACCGTCTACATAGGTAACAATTCGAGGTTTTTTGGAATATTTTCTTTTTTGATATGTGTTGGTAAAGCAAAATACGGGGGTGTCATACTTTATAGGATAATGGAACGATACGTCTGTAAATGGGCGTATTTTCGTATAATAAGGCCAAATATGTGCCTCCGGATAAATGACGATTGCCTTGCCTTCAGAAATACGCCTTTCTATTGCTTTCATGAAGTTTTGATACGCTATTCTGTCATCGGGAAGAGGCAATGCGCCGAGCGAAGGGGTAATTCTCCCAATATACGGAATCGAAACGTTATTGGGATGCACAATAACATATTTATCTTGTCGAGCACTCATCATATTTGGGATCAATGCGTCACCGATATCCTGTGTATGATTTCCGTATATGAAAATACCGGTTTTGCAGTAAGGCTTTAACTTTTCTGCGCCAATTACCTTGTGAGCAAAAGCAAGCTTTGTATAAACAAATGCAATAGGCATTGCAACGATTCTGTACCAAAAGAAATGCGTAAATCTTTTCCATAGGGTGTCATGGCAATATTGATATTCGCCATCAATCTTTCTGGGGGTTATTTGAGTCAGAGAAAACTCATCGTTTAATTCATCCGTGTAATATATCGTCGTTCTCTTGTCCATATTATTCCTCCCTCAAAACAACTAATCGCCGCTATATCGCCAAGTAACTCATAACAGAAGCAAAAACTACCTGAGTTTAATTGAGTATATTATATATCATCAAAGTTTTCGCCACGTAAATTCCAAAAGCGATTTTATTTACGTTGAGTTTACATAAAAGAAAAGAAGCCGAATGAATTTGACTCCATTCGACTTTAGAAAAAAGATATTATCATGGTGCAAGGGGCAAGCGAACCGTGAATGTGCTACCAACGGATAGTTTGCTTTGAACGGTAATTTCTCCGCCGCAAAGATCAACGATTCGTTTTACAATAGATAAGCCCAAGCCCAAGCCTTGTGTTGAATGCGAGTTATCTCCCTGATAATAGGGATCAAACAGATGCTTTAAGCTTTCATCGCTCATTCCTTCTCCCGTATCGGAGATTTCAACAAAGACATCCGTTTCCGTGGTATAATTACGAATGGCAATCTCGCCGCCTATCGGCGTATATTTAATGGCATTATCCAAAAGATTAAGCCATAGGTGTTGAAGCATCTCTTTGTTAGCAACGAATTTGACCTCAACAAATTCACAGTCGAACCCTATTTTCTTTTCAAGCCATTTTTGAGACAGTATAATGGAGCAAGCGCGAAGCTGCTCGCTGAGGTCGTATTCCTCTGTATCGGTCACTATTTGTTGAGATTCCAATTTAGAAAGCAAAATAGTATTTGTCGCCAGCCTTGAGAGCCGTGCTGACTCTGCTACGATTATTTCGAGATACTGCTTCCGTTCTTTTTCAGGAAGTTCTTTTTCAAGCAAAAGCGATGCAAACCCATTTATAGAAGCAACAGGCGTCTTAAATTCATGAGAATAACTGTTGATAAAGTCGTTTCTCAGTATCTGCACACTTTCAAGCTCTGCACACATTTTATTAAAATCTTCATACACCGAGAGCATCTCCGCATTTTTAGTTGGCTCTATTCTTTGATGAAAATCCCCCTCAGCTACCTTTCCTATGGCGGTGGTTAAGAGATTGATTTCTCTTTGCGTGGCACGGTAAAATGAAATCACGACAGGCAGCATCAAAAGAAGAATGACTGCATATATGCTTTGTATAATACAGAGTGAGAACAAGAAGCTACTACGTTCATTGAACAGATCCGTTACCAGCCAAGCAACCAAGCTGCACAACATCAAAAAAATTGCAATGGTATGCAGTGAAAGCAGAAAAAAAGAAACGTACTTGTTTTTAATATTTAATCCTTTTGTTCTATTTTTCATATGTTCACCCGTTCTTAATATCCGCTTTATATCCGAGTCCCTTGATTGTAACGATGTTGAACTCGGTGATGTTTTTCAAACGGTTACGAATGCGGCTGATGTGAGTTTTAACGGTTTCTTCTCCGCTTTCAGCATTCATTCCCCATATACTGTCAAGCAGTTGTTCCTTAGAAAAAATACGGTCGGGATAGGAAAGTAGCTTGAAAAGCAGATCAAATTCTTTTTTGGGTAATTCTATGTACTCTGTATCGGTATAAACCGCATATTTTTCGGAATCTATAACAACGTGTCCTATTTCAATTTTTTTGCTTTGTGCGATATTAGCACGGCGAAGAAGTGCGCTTACTCGCCAAATCAACTCGTCGCTACTGAATGGCTTTGTCATATAATCATCTGTTCCAAGTGAAAAGCCGTGTTGCTTATTGTCAAGACTCTCCTTGGCTGTCAGCAATAAAAACGGTAACTGATTGCCTTCGTCGCGAATGGTTTGAAGAAGTTCATAGCCATCCATCCGAGGCATCATGATGTCCGCAATAACCATGTCCACGCCGCCGCTATGAATAATGTCAAGTGCTTCCATGCCGTCGCAGGCAGTCACAACCGTATATATATCCGCAAGCCTTGCTTTTGTCAGCAAGCGCATATTTCTGTCATCCTCGACTATCAATATTGTTGCCATTGTTAATTCTCCATCCTGTATTTGCTACTAATGCAGTTTGATCCCAATTTCCTGCTATCATGCTCTTAATCATTTTTGCTTTTCACCTTTATTTTTTTGCATTGATTTCGCTATACCATACACCGTTTTTCTTGCAGTCATTGCACGGCGCAAACGCCAATACAGGATTGCGAAAGCCCCTCCCGCCGACGCAAGCAGTACAAAAACTATTATTACCGCAATAACAATGGGATTCATATTTCACCTCTGTTTTATTATTTGAAACTCATTATAACACAGAGGCGTTGCCGTTTCGTAAACATACAAAGTATGATAGTTTACTTTTAATTTACCAATGCTTATCAAGAATCGCTTTCTAATATTATCTTCTGTTATCTCTACGTCCGAACATTGTCAGTACACGGACGAGGA
>CALAXC010000099.1 GCA_937894775.1 uncultured Clostridia bacterium | reverse complement strand
AACACGCCAAGAACGCCTGCCTGCGGCTGTATATTTAACGATGTAATTTTTTCTTCCATCTCTATCCTCGCTGTAATTACAAATTTAGTAATGCCTCTGCAAACATCCTTACAAGCTTAACGTTTACAGAATTTCCAAGCTGTCTATACGAAACTGGATCAGATTCGTTAAAAATAAAATCATCCTTAAAACTTTGAAGTTTTGCTGCCTCATGAGGTGAAAGATAGCGATATCTCCCCGCTACCGTATCCCACACAATAGGTGTGTTATTCATCGCCACCAACGAGGGAAAATAATCCGGATTTTTAACACGAACGCCCGACTGTCTAAACTGAGTAATACCTTGCTTGATGGTAGTACAATCACGAGAGGCATTCCATTCAAATTTTTGATGGATCAAACTTCTCTCGGTCATCTTATGGCGCTTCGCCCAATCATCGATAAATTCGTGATTATTGTTATACATAACCCTGGTTCTCCATACCATTTCCTTTTTCCAATCTGGCATATCCTGATATCCAATTACAGGATCATTCTTATACTGCTCATCATCATAAATCCCGAGACCTGCCTTATGAAGCCAAAACGGACTCTTCACTCCCTTAACATTCTGAAGGAACTCTTCCCAAATATCAAGAACAGCAACAAGCTCATCCGGCACATAATATTTAGGATCTGCAACATCATCAAGAAGCATAGGTATACAATTCTTAGGACATGCTTCATAATGAGAATCTATATCCAGCATATCGCGTGTAATCTTCCCTTTTTCGCGAAGAGTTTCTGTTTTTATAGCTGCTTCCTTGACACCAAGAATGTAGACACGATCTCTTACCTGAGGAATTCCAAACTTATGAGGAGATTCAATAATAGGATCTTCAGTAATCACAAATCCTAAGGCCTTAAGCTCATCGCATACTACACTCCAGTCATTTTTCTTATCTGCAAGGTTGCGAACATTCTCGAGTACAACATAATTGCATTCCGGGTGATCCTGCAAAATATCTACGATACGAAAGAACAGCTGTCCCCTGTCATCAGTTTCTCCGTTCTCATTTTCTACCACCTTGAAGCCATTCTGCTTCCCAGCCTTAGAAAATGTCTGACACGGGAATCCTCCGCATAACACATCAAAGTGCGGCAAGTTGTTTTCTTTTGCTACTTTTTTTATGTCTGCTGCTATTATTAATTCATCGTCAACGGTTTTATAGTTTTCTTCATAAACCATGCGGCATAATTCATTAATATCACAAGCAAATAGACATTTTCCTCCAAGGGAAGACAGCGCCTGATGGAAGCCGCCTACTCCGCAGAACAAGTCTACAAAAGTAAATTTGTACTCTTTCTTTCTACCACGTTTTACAACAGGTTTCTTTGCACTTTCAGGTATGCTCCATACACTAGCACAATTTGCATCTTTAATGAATCCTTTTTTGCAGTAATTAATTACCGTTCTCTCCGATATCTTCCACTTCTCAGCGGCTTGTTTTGTTGTCATGTAATTCATTTATTTATGCTTCCTTCTTCGCTCTCTTTAGTAGGAACAATTTCTACAATATCGTCTATCGTGCAGTCAAGCGCAGTACAGATTTTTACAAGTACATCGCTCGATACAGTTGCGCCGTCTTTTTTCATCTTTGCGAGAGTTGCCGGGCTGATGCCTGCTTTTGCGGCAAGATCCTTACTTTTCATCTCTCTGTCGATTAACATTTTGAACAGTTTCTTATAGCTTGCAGCCATATTTCACCTCATAAAAACATTTAATTTTATACATCTATTATTGTACCACTTTTATCGACAAAAAGCAATAGATTTAGCGAAACAAAATTACAAGAGCGTTGAATTTTTTATATTATCGCAAATTAACGTTTTGAGCAATTTTCAACTTTATTTTCTTTGTTTATAGCTCCGCAAATTTTGAGGAGCGATATATAAAACAGCCGATGAGATTTTACTCCCATCGGCGTTTGCTTTTATAAATTTCTCCATACTCGTTCCGCTCTTTCGCAGAGTTCTTCTATTTCCTCTCGTTTTATGAATTTATCGAGCCATTCTTGTGGGATTGATTCGTATCCGTACATAAGTCCTGCGAGTCCGCCTGCTATTGCTGCTATTGTGTCGGTATCCCCTCCGAGGTTTACCGCCTTTAGGACGCAATCCTTATAATTATCGGTATTAAGCAAGCACCATATTGCCGCCTCCAAGCTATCTACTACGTATCCTGTGCTTTTGATTTCATCAACGGGCAGATTTGCGAAATTCTCGTCAAAAATTCTTGCAAAATGCGGATATTCCTTTTCCTCGCAATATCTGCAATATATATCGTCAAGTGCAAACAAAAGCGAGCCTCGGCTTTGGTCTGCAATTAAATAATACATAAGAAGTGCGTATATCTTACACGCCAAAACCGAACGCTCGTGCGCGTGCGTTATCTTTGAAGCTTGTTCCACAAGTTCCTCTATATCAACTCTTTCTCCGCCTTTAAACCTTGCCCAAAGAATAAACGGATTTATACGCATAAGCGAACCATTTCCGTTGGAAAGCTCACCTTTCTCCCCGCATTCTGTAATATCAAAATCGGGCGGAAGGATATATTCACCTGCGTTAGTATAGCAATTCCTGTGAAAATTTCTTATAGCGTTAAGGCAAGTTCTGCCAACATCAAAACACTTTCCTGACGGTGTATATTCACCATTTTCAAGCCATTTAACGAAATTGAGCATAATATCAAACAAATCAAGCTTTCCCTTTGCCAAGCTATCAAGTGCGGCAAGCGACATACTTGTATCGTCCGACCAAGAACCTGCCGGCACTTTATAAGTTCCGTAACCAAGCATTTCTGTTACGGGCTTTTCTTCAAGCTTTTTTCTACCGCAAAACTCAACGGGAACACCAAGTGCATCTCCGACTGCGTGTCCGAGTATTACAGATTTTATCATTTTCAGTTCCTTACTTTCGGCATATTCTCCGAGCTTAAATTTTTTACGTGTTTCTTCGGAAAAATAATTGGCAGGCTCAACGTATTTCGCTTTTACAGTTATCACTTTGGGCTGAATACCGCCGCAATCGGGCTCGGAATAAACTATTTTCTTTTTCATTTTATCTATCCTCCTCATCGAGATATTTTTCAAGGTCGATTTGCTCCGCACAACACGCTCTAACTGCAGTTATTGCCTCGCTCATAGCAAAGTAGCTTTTCTCTACTCCCTTTTTTGTTTGACGGTAATTTGCCGCTCTCTCACGACGAATTCCTATTCTTTCCGCTGTTTCAACCGCATCAATATTTGCCGCAAGGAAGATAAATTCCCAACCGTATTTTTCAGTTTGTCTTTGAATCTTCTCCTTTATTTCTCGGCTTGAATAACGGTAACTTGCGTTTTCCATTCCGTCAGTTGTTATAATAAATATTGTGTGTTCGGGAACATCCTCTGGGCGTGCGTATTTATGCACATTTCCGATATGATGAATTGCTCCACCGATAGCATCCAACAGTGCTGTGCAACCGCCTACTTGATACTCCTCACAAGTCATTGGTTTGATTTCGCTAATGTCCACACGATCGTGAATTACCTTGCTTTCGTTATCAAAAAGAACGGTTGAAACATACACCTTACCATCCTGTTTCTTTTGCTTTTCGATAGTAGCATTAAAACCGCCTATTGTGTCAGCTTCAAAGCCTGCCATTGATCCGCTTCTGTCAAGAATAAATACGAGTTCTGTAATATTGTTTTTCATAATAAAAACCTCCCTTTGTTTTTGTGCTTTTAGTATAGCACTTTCAACGAGAGGTTTGGTCGCATAGCAAGCGACAAATTATTTACTTTTAATTTTAGATATTTTTAAACGCATTTATTACAGCATCAGAATATGTATCTCTATTTTTCGTTTCAGGACGACACGCAATAACAACTTTTACTCCATTTGAAGTAAAAGCACATTGAACTATATCCCCATCAACTACATTTTGAAAATAAACAATATTATCAAATGATTCCATAAAATCAAACATCACATTTTTATATCTTGTCCAAGAAACCCAACTTCTATCAATCACCAATAATACATGCGTCGGCCTTAATAATTTGATTTCTTCTTTCAAAATCTTGACACAAATAAGTGCTTGGGTATATATCAAATTCGTGCTAGGATTTCCATAGTTTTTAGGTGCAATTTTATAAATATTATTCCATACTACATCCTCAAACCAATCAGCTTTTTTCTCGCCACTTATCCCTTGAAAAATTCTTTTGTTCGTTTCCCAGAATGGTGAATTGGACAAATAATATTTTGATTGTTTATTTTTATCTTCGTTGTAATATTCACTATATGGATTTGACTCTTTGTCTTGCATACACCATTCGCTATCAAATCTATTTCTATCCTCAAAAAGCTTAACTGCACAACTTGAAAAAATCTCTTTTGAATCAATTCTAATAGATTCTCCCCAACCATTTACAGCTCTGCCTACCATCATATATCTTATACTATCTTCCGCGCGTTCATCATATCTACTCCCACGCATAGCTACAAAATTTGATAGTGGGAACGCTTCTTTGTATTTTTTATCAGACTTATATACAGCCTCATATAATTCACTATATAAAGACGAAAGAGTATCAGTTTTTATATCGCTCTCTTCAATTATTTTATTTTTTATACTCATAATCATCCACCTAACAAATTCTGATCAAATTTAAAGAGAACCTCGTTTATCTCTAAAACATTATATTTTCCGTGACTTATAAAATATTCGATAATGATATCGAACTTATTGCTGTGTGAGAGGGCAAATCCTGCCTTACGGAGCATTTCTTCGGTTTCCTCGAGTGGAAGCTCCAACGCTATTGCAAACGCCAACACGGTGGGTTTACTCGGCTTATAGTTTTTATCGCCTCGTATTTTTGAAAAGAGCTTTCGGTCTATGTTTGCCTTTTTGTAGCACTCGGCATCGGTCATTCCCTTTTCGTCAATTTTGCGTAAAAGCATCTGCGAAAAGCCCTCGTCTATATGACTTAACTTTGTGTCTAAATCATCAGTATCAAATGCTGAAATGCTTGCATCACACTCAATTCCTTTTGTTAGGGAACGTGATGGCGGATAAGCCACGTTACAGCTATATCCGACGAAATCAAAGTGCTTTGCTACATAATTATCGTCAATATATGCGGTTATATCGGTAAACAGCTTTTCACTAATTGAATAAGATGCTTTGTCAAACACGACGATATAAACAAGCATCTCGTTTTCAATAAGAAACGTGCTTATCTCGTCAACCGCAATTTTTAAAACCTTATCTTTCGGAAAACAAAACGTTCCCGATGCTATCAGCGGAATGGCTATTTTTTTGCATTTATTCGCTTTTGCAAGCTCCAAGCATTCACGGTAGCAAGAACGCAAAAGCGCTTCTTCTCCATTCTTTCCGCCCATCCACCACGGGCCTACTGTATGTATAACATATTTGCTTGGCAAAGAAAATGCAGGCGTTATAACCGCTTTTCCAACTCCAAGCACTCCTTGTTCTAAGCACGTGCGATAAAGCTCCTCGCCTGCCGCTTCGTGTATAGCCGCATCAACACCGCCACCGTGGGAATAATGCTTATCTGTGGGATTTACTATTGCATCGCATTTTATTTTAGTTATATCTTGTCTAATTATTTTAATTGGCATATTTGCACATCCTTTTTAAATTTTAAAAGATATTATACGATTTTATCTAAATACGCATCCGCCTCTGCTCTGCTTGTAAATCTTACAATATTTTTATCCTTAAATTTTTCAAGCAACGCGATGATTTGCGGTCTGCGTTGTTCGTTAAAGTTTCTTATGTAATCCATAAACTCGGTATCTTCCTCAGTTTCTATCCAAGGCATGTCAAATCGCACTTTACCTCGTCTTGCTCTTACGCCTTCAAGGCAAATATCGGGTGGATAGTCGAGAAATATTACGGTATCGCATCTTGACATACGAAGCTCCATTGTTGAATTGAAATTTCCGTCAAGTATCCATTCATCCTTATCGAGCAATTCATTCAACCGTTCAAGGAAAACGCTCTTTTCAACCGTTGTTTTATCTGCATTCCAAAATAGCATATCAAGGTGATAAAGCGGAATTTTCGTTCTCTCGTGCATTTCTCTTGAAAAGGTACTTTTACCGCTTCCCGGACAGCCTATAACTATAATTTTCTTCATTTTCAATCCTTTATATAAACGCTTTATTTTAAAGTTCAATTTTATACTCGCCATCAATAAGTACATAATTTACGCCATGTTCCTTTGCGAGCTTTAATGTTTTTGCATTATCTTCAAGCACACTATCCATTGTGCAATCGTCGTCTATACGATGCTCTATTACGTTCGCATATTTTTTTACATCCTCAAAATGATTTTTTATATAATCCTCACTCATAACAAGGCAATAATATTTGATTTTCTCGAGATATTTCTCATCAAAATCATTCTTCCAATCAAACGGAATATAGCACCCCTCAACTATCAAATTCTGCTCGTTTTCTATTGCAGTTTTAATTATTTCACGGACTATATTCCATAAATATTTGGTAAGCTCTTTATCATCGCTCAAAGGTGTGAGGTCTGTATTTCTGCTTCTAATCAATCCCATTTTTAAATGGTCGATTGATAGATACGGATAACCGTATTTTTCAAGTAGCTTCTGTGCGCAAAGTGTTTTTCCAACATGTGATGCACCTGTAATTAAAATAATCATAACTCGTCCTTATTTATTTTCAAGTATCTGCTTATTACTTCTTTTGATATTCATACAATCGATATAGTTTTTTTGAAATGCTACCTGCATAAAGCCTTGCAAAAACAAACCTTTCAAAACCTTTCAACTCGTCTATATATTTCTGCGGTATCATTGTGTGCTCTTTTACAAAAGCAATTTTCTCGGTTTGATATGCTTGTGGCTCGTCTATACCGTAAACCTCGGTTACGCCTACATCATTTATAGGATTCCTTCGCTTTGACATTTTAGCTGCAAAAGAGGTATAAGCGTCCACCAAAAGCATAATGCTTTCAAAATGACTGCAAAGGCTATCTGCTAAATTTCGCATTTCCTCAACTGTCAAATACATACTCACGCCCTCCATAACGACGATGGCAGATTTCTTTTCCTCAATAGATGTCAGCCAAGCGCAATCTCTTGCATCGCCTGCAATCATTTTATAGTCATCTGTTTCGGCATAGTAGCGTTTTCTTTCTTCAATAACCTCCGAAAAATCTACGTCGTACCACTTATGATTTTGATTACCGACTCTCATTATACGACTATCCATTCCGCACCCGATGTGTATGATCACGGCATCCGTCGCATATGCCATTTGCTGTTTTAGCCATTCGTCAAATACGGCAGAACGAACACCCATATAGTAAGCAAGCCATTTGGATTTTGATTTTCCTTTAAGTGAAAATCCCTCTGCTTCCCAAATTTCTTCTGCTTTTTTATCATCAATAAACAATCCCTTTTTGCTGACATAGGATTTACCGTATAGAGGGATGTATAGTGTTTTGTTTACGCTGTTCATATATTTACCTACAAGTTATTATTTTCCTAACTGCTCGACAAATTGAAATTTGTTGATTATCTCTCTAATCGAATAAGATATTCTGTTGTATCTTCTTCAAGTTTTTTATCTGCCGTTATTCTGAAACCGTGTCTCTCGTAAAAGCGGATAGCACGGGTGTTCTTTTCCAATGCCCATAAAGTTTTTGCATTGTGATTTTCAATGGCGTATATCAAAAGATTAGAGCCGATACAATTTCCTTGAAGCACAGGCTCAACAAATAACTTCTTAATTTCTTGGTTTTCTACTAGAATAATGCCTTTAACCGCACCGTCATCATATACCCACATATTGTCGATAAAGCTTTCGTATTGCTTCATTATCGTTGGCACTTGAAGCTCATTAAAGTAATAATCGTCATCTTTGAATATGGGATAGAAATTTAAGCGGTAATTAAATATCACGATTTCTGCTATCCGAGCCAAATCGCCAATCTTTGCTTTTCTTATATTCTTCATTTTGACACCTCGTCAAGTTATTATTTCAAATCGCATTGTTTAGTATAATTATACCACTTATTCAAATAAAAAGCAACATTTTCACGCTTACAAGAAATCCTTTTTCTTTGTTTATGCGTATCAAATTTTATCACAGGTGAACATTCATTATTATGAAAAGGAGGCTTCGCAAATCATCTGCAAAGTCTCCTTTTTTATTGAATTACTTTTTAATATATCTTGAGTAAATCGGCGAGCGATATATCTATGCCCACAGATTTTAACAAATCTTTTCTTTGTTCATAAAAGATAGCCACAATTTCTTTTGCTCGTTTGCCATAGTGAATTTC
Organism: uncultured Clostridia bacterium; assembly: GCA_937894775.1. Lineage (GTDB taxonomy): Bacteria > Bacillota > Clostridia > Oscillospirales > CAG-272 > HGM12713. Next base: position 26,411 of record CALAXC010000099.1, on the reverse strand, counting down.
ATTATGGCAATTACTACAAAGACAAATAATGTTTTCTTCTCTGTCTAAAGAAACGGTGAATTTTTCCGATTCGCACATAGGGACTAAATGATGTGGCTCCATATATTTTTTGTCTGAATTTTTGCGAACAAAGCTTTCATGCGAAGGATCAAGCTCACAACAATTCTTGGCTATATAAAGAGCATTAAGAGCGGTAAATCGATTGCGTAGATACACCTTGTATCCATTAGAAACAATAGGCTTCGGTCTCTCTATCGGTTTTCCTGTATATCCGCTAGGTTTAAACTCTTTTTGTGGAAGAAGAACATTCACTTCTTGTGTCAATATCGCATCTGCATTTCGTTCTTCTGTTTCTACTACATATTTGTTTGCCAATCCCAATTGCCATATAGCAGAATGAGCATCTAATAGAGAAACATCAAAGCCGTAATAAGATTCCATATGCTGCCTTAATGTATCTATACAACTTACAAACGAAAAATAGTTTTGACTGGAACAATTTCGCGACATTCTCAAAGGAATGCTTAACATTGCAAATCTTTCATCGAAATTTGAAGAGTTGATCGGCAGATATTTTTCATTGTTCTTTATGAAAAACAAATAAGCAATCAAATCATACTTGCCACCCAAAAACTTCACAACATCATCAAAGGCTTGTGCGTCTTTATCACCGCAATATAGATTGTATAACAGATGCTCTGCCTTTTGTGTATTCTCATGAACCTTGTTTTTGAAGTGAAGTTTTTGCTGATGATGAACAAGATTGGCTCCTTCATCAACTGCTTGAATTGCTTTTTCAGCAATCTTTCCGGTTCCAATATCAGAAGGACTCCAATTAGAAAAATTAAGAATGTTTTGTGCATTATTATACACGTTATATTTATAACCTTCCTGACTCAGAAAGAATTGATTATTAGCTAAGTCCATCATATATGCATTTGAATTAAATTCTATGTACGCCTTAAAACCGTCTAAATATTTGTAAAATCTCTCCACGTTCAGCTGCATATATTAATTCCCCCTCGATTTCTCATATGACTGTAATTTATTATATCACAAATTCCACTTTTTTTCAATATTGTTATTCACCCCCCCTGCATTTTTCTTTGTTTATGCGCCCCAACATTTGAGGTGCGAAAAACTTTTTTAAACGAAAAACATACCGAACTTTGTATATTTTAAATTAGGCACAAAAGAGCCGATGAGATTTCAAAAGATTTCTCATCGGCTTTTATTTATTCAACCTTTAAAATATTGATTTTTTCTTTTTTCAGCAAGAAAGCGTAAGCTATTAGAGATACTACGCTATCGAATGCGTTACCGATACCGAACAGTAAAGCAATCCCTGTGAGTGTCGGAGTCCACACGTTTGTTACATAAAGGATGAATGCGATTCCGTAATAAATGCTATTAGTTACAACCGATTCGAATAGCATATAATTCGTTTTACCAAGTCCGTAAAACGTTGAATCAAACACATTTTGAATTGCATATAGCACGTAAAATCCAACGAGAAGTAACACGAGGCTGAACAGCTTATCCACATCGGTAAAGCCTAACACGTGCGTCATAAACGGTTTCCATACTGGTATGCTTACAAACCATAGCACTGAAATAATTGCTGTGATTCCGAAATATCCGAGCGAGTTTTTTCGAACATTCTCTTTATTTGTTGCAACCTCTTGCTTAATAAGTTCTCCTAATTGTATAACGGGTAACAACAGCCAGCCCCAAATAAAGTTATTTGCAACCCAATACGTTCCCTGCTCGCCTACTACGTTTACCATTCTTGCAATCATCACCATATAGGCAACGTTGCGAACAAGAGATTCTATGCCCGAAATACCGCCGACCTTTGCAAACTCTTTTGCCCAAGAAAAGTTGAGTCTTGATTTTGCAAAGACTTTGATTTCTTCTTTTGTAAGAAAAAAGATTGAAACAACAAGCAAAATTACGTTTACAATGATGTTTGAATATCCTATTCCATTTACTCCGAGATTTGCCGATATAGGCAAAGTTGAAACAAGGAAAGTATCAGACACAAGACAAAGCACAAGCCTTGCTCCTGTAAAAGCATACAAATATTTATTCTTATTAACCGTAACAAGAGCAACGAGAACAAACTCTGTAAGAATTGAAAAAATGTTAGCGATACTCTCGATTCGTATGTAAGATGCGGATGCTTCAAGGATGCTCGCATCGGTCGCCATAAGCGTCAGCAGAGGCTCTGCAAATATCATCACGACGGCAGAAAGAACTGCGTACACTCCAAGCGAGAGCAACATTCCTGTCCGTACACGGTTAGCAAATTCGCCTTTATCGTCCTTTACTTTACCGATAAAATAAAACAACGGAAGGATGATTGCCTCTTTCATAACCTCATAAAGCAAATTCACCCATGAAAGCTGACCTGCAATTGAGTAGGAATACTCTCCGGGCAACTGACCGAGGAAGAACACGCGCACAGTCGTATAAATGGTCGGTACAAGTCCGAGAACGAGGAGAGCTACAAAGGTTTTGTAATTTATTCTACTAAGTGAAAGTTTAATTTTTTTCATAGTGCTTTTTCCTTTTACCAGGTAAGCTATTATAAACATTATTAATAGCCTCTAAATATAAAGAAAACGAATGCTTGTTTATATCCTTGTTATTATTTTTCAATTTTAGATATTCATCACGGACAAGAATCCACCCATTTGAAATAGACAATATTTGTTCCAACTTTACATCAATATTTCTACTTAAATTCCTATATTCAAAAAGATATTGTTTTTGTGATTTATTATTTTTTAAATAATAATAGCCATTGTTTGGTGAATCATTTTCGTAATAAATAATCGCAAAATCACAACTATGTAAAACTTTAGAATGCTTTTTATCTATTACTTTTATTGTTATTGCAGAAGTGGAATCTTGTGGAGCAGAATATTTAGTTCCTTTTAGAGCATAAGAAAAAGCTTCTATAAACTGTTGTTTTAACTTCTTTGGGTGATTACCCTCGCCTTTCTTTGGTGCAGAAATGATCAAATTGTAATCAAAATCGTATCCAGAATTTCCTTTCACAATGCGCGTAATTAAATGTCTTTTTCCACTCCCTATCAATTGATCTTGAAATTTCACCTTATAGTGAGTCCGCATATAAGACCTAACCTTGCGAATGATTGTCTCAATTTCTTTTCTTATCGGCTGATATTCAGCCTTTGTAACATATTCGTACATTTTTTCTCCTTTCTTTTCCCCATTACCTCCCATTCAGTTTCAATCACTAAATCGTTATATTATACATCAAAAAAAAGATTTGTCAATAGTTTTGAGAAAAAAATTTATATTATAAAATGCTTCTTTTAATGAATTATCTTATGACTGACTCATAAGATGACAGAAGAAAAAATAAACCTCCTTTACGACAGATTGCAAAAAGGACAAAAGAAAAGCATCTGCACGAAAGCGCAGACGCCTAAAAAGATGACAATTATCCCATCATTTGACGAGTCTGCGACAAAAAGTACGTTAGCCGTGAAGGTTACCGCAAGTCTGTCAGGTTTACGGTAATTCTTCCAATTGACAAGGCAATTGCTTAAGTCACTATTTACTTGCTCTCATTATACCATGTTTTTCTCTGATTGTCAATTGCCTTTCTTCTTTGTTTATTGCTCCGCAAAATTTGAGGTTTGAAAGTGGTGGTTTGATTTATTTTTTGATATATAAATTTATACTTGACAAACTCGTTTTTCCAAGTTACAATGCTTTAACGGCGGAAGAAAAAAGCCCTTGAAATGGGAGTTTGCTTCCCTGCTCTCAAGGACTTTCGGTTATATGATTTTATACATATTTTGATTGATCACTTATACTTTTTAGCGATGCGAGTTTTGACCACATCTTTGACCATAGTGCGGTTTAGACTACGTGGATTTAGCATTACACGAGAGCATCTTTTCCCTTGATTTTGCCTACACGCTATCACTAAACGGTACTATTTAACACTAAAAAAACTTAAACCCCTCGGTTGGGGTAATAGAGGCCGCAAGTTCGAGTTTATCACGCAGCGGATATGGGATTTACAACGAAGCTGAGTGCTCATTCAAAAACCGATTTCTTTTACTGATCTGAATATCGGTCTTTGACAATTCTTATTTATCCTTAACTCCTTCGCCCATTAACATAACGATATTTTCCGCCGTTAAACGAATCTGCTCCTCATTTGCAATCGAAGGAATTCCATCACCGTCCTGTGCTCCATACATACCAAAATATGCGTGACAACCACCGTCAATTATAAACTCTGTAAAATCTCTTGGAAGGTTGGACTTGTTATCTTCATATTTTTCACGGTTCATAACCTTATCCTCACTTCCAAAAATCGAAAGCACATCAAGATCTGTATCAGACAAATCTGCTGTTGAATAAGCGCCAAGCAAAACAAGGCCTTCATAATCATTGGTATTATCAGCAAGATAAGATGCTGCCATCGATCCTCCAAGCGAATGACCGCCTATGTACCACTCATCTATTTCGGGGTATTTATTCTGTATGCCGTCGGCAGCATTCACGTCTAAGACAGCAAGATTGCAAGGCATTTCAACAAGCACACACAAAATTCCTTTTTCTGCGCACTCCTGCATCAAAGGAATATATGCTGTATATTCGACTTTACCGCCCGGATAAAATACAAATCCCTTTGTAGCGCCTTTGGGTTCAAATACGATCATACCGTCAGGCTCTTCCTTCCACGCCGTTCCTTGCGGCAAAAATGCACCTATTGCTTCACTATCCGCACGGTAAAAATCGTTTAGATAAATAGCACAAGCTCCTACAATAATTGCAATAGTTAGCAATACAGATATTATGATAATAAATATTTTTCGTTTACGTTTATCTGCTAAAAATTTCATACCGTTTTCCTCAAAAATATAAATTGATTTACTCGCAATTAAATTATAATAAAATCACCGAATCATATTTACTTAGATCATATATTTTCCACTAAAGCTTTTCGCTTCTGCCACTTTCCTGCCAGAAAATAGATCATACTTGGTATTGCATATCCGTATGGCGCAAGCCCATATCCGAGAACAAAACCAAAGAACCCCCAACCAAAGAATATGCCAAATAGCCAGCTAAGACCTATCCTTAACACAACCCCGTCGAGAAGTGCAAGAACCATACTAAGTTTTGCATTACCTATCCCCTGTATAAATGCACCACTTCCACGCATCACTGCAAAGGCCGGGAACATCCAAAGTATTGCTCTTATAAATTCACCTGACATATTATGAACCAATGGATCGTCAGAAAATACCATAAACAACTGTTTACCAAGTGTTATATATAACACCGTAAAAAAGAGTGTCAGGATCGCAGAATATATCCACGCAATATGAACGACCTTCTTTGCGCGGTCAAGCTTTGCAGCTCCGATATTTTGGCTGATCATAGGAACTGCGGCATACTGTATTCCCTGCGATATCTTATTTACTATATCATCTATTCTTACACCTACTCCAAACGTTGCTGATGCCACAACACCGATATCATTTATCATAGCATTTACAACGAGCATCGAAAGATTGATGCAACCTGATTGTATTGCCATAGGTGTTCCAAGCTCTGCAATCATCTTAATATATTTTCCTCTTGGCGCAAAGCTTTGTATTTTAAAATCAAAGCCGAATAAATCTTTTTTGCGATAAAGATAGAACAAAGAAAAAACAAACGATACTGCCTGACCTATTATCGTTGCCCAAGCAGCACCTGCAACACCCCAACCTAAAATTCCCGTGAAAAGAATATCGAGCACAAGGTTTACAGCAGACGCGATTCCGATAAAAAGAAACGGTCGCTTTGCATCTCCCATTCCTCGAAGGACTGCGGATACCATATTATAACCCGCCGTAAATATAAGTCCGACAGAACAGATAACAAGATAATCCCTTGCCATTTCATACGATTCTTCGGGAATCTTCATAATATCTAATATCCAAGTTTGCGCACAAAGCATAGCACAAGTAAATATCATAGCGATGATCGTAATAAACGTGAAAAGAGTTCCGATAATATCGTTCATTTCTTTTCGTTTTTTTGCGCCAAGTGCCTGTGCTAATAAAACCTGTCCTGCGTTTGAAAAGCCAAGACATACCATAGTTGCAAAATTAACTATCTGACTGCTCTGTGAAACTGCCGAGAGTCCCGGTGTCCCCACAAACTCTCCAACAATTATCATATCTATTGTACTGTATAATACTTGAAGTGCATTTGACGCCATAAACGGTATGGCAAAGAAAAAAAGCTGCCGCGCAATGTTTCCTTCCGTAAAATCCTTTGACAGACTTTTTTTACCCATTCTTATATCCTCTCCCTATATCCTTAAAGTACTCTGCTTAGTATAATGATTTGCGGCTATATCATCACCTGCTAACGCAAGATCGTAATACTTATTGACAAGTCCTATATCTATAGTAAGAGCCCCCATTCCAAGCACACCTATTTGTTCGTTACCGTGAGGTAGCTTTCTATATTCCATAAGATTCTCCTTAAATCAGCAAATATTATACTGTCATTATACCACGTTTTACATTATTTTTCAACACGGTTATTAAGATTATTTTTATTAGTCAGAAGGCATCCTGCTCTTTCGCAGTGTTCTTTTTCCTTTTGCTTTTTTGTTTTATAAATGTACAATATTGAAAATACAACGAAAATATGATATAATAAATAGAAAACCATTTGAAAGGAGGATATGCTATGAAAAAGAAGATCACTATCGGTATTCTTGCTCACGTTGACGCAGGTAAGACCACTCTCAGCGAAGCATTACTTTATGCATCGGGAAAAATTCGCACCTTAGGAAGAGTCGATCACAAGAACACTTATCTTGACACAAATGCCATTGAACGTGAGCGCGGTATCACTATTTTTTCAAAGCAGGCAAGATTTTCAAGTGAAAATTGCGACTTCATTCTCCTTGACACTCCGGGACACGTAGATTTTTCCGCAGAAACCGAACGCACCCTTGCTCTACTTGACTATGCTATACTCGTTATCAGCGCCTCTGACGGTGTGCAAAATCACACTCGAACTCTTTGGCAATTACTTGAACATTACGGTGTACCAACCTTTATTTTCGTTAACAAATGTGACATTTCAATAAAGCTCAAAGAAGATATTGAAAAGGAAATTTCAAGCATTCTCTCTCCGTCATGTATAGGATTTATGGAAGCTCAAGAACGAAACGAGCTTGAAGAAAAGCTTGCCTTCGTTCACGAAGATCTTATGGAAAGCTTTATTTCGGGTGACGGTATCGATGACGAGGACATATCCTACCTTATAAGCCAACGCATACTTTTTCCGTGTCTGTTCGGCTCAGCTTTGCGAATGGAAGGGATAGATTATTTACTTAATATATTAGACAAATACACACTCCCCCAACGCTACAGTAAAGATTTTTTTGGCGCAAAAATCTACAAGATATCACACGCAGGGACTTCACGTTTAACCTATATGAAAATAACAAGCGGAGCTTTAAACGTACGCGATGAAATAAGCTATATTTCCCCCGATGGCACACATCTCACAGAAAAAGTCAGCCAAATAAGGCTCTACTCTGGGGATAAATTTGAGCAGATAGACAGAGTATCTGCAGGTGAGATCTGCGCAATTATCGGACTTTCATCTACTTACGTCGGTCAAGGCTTAGGACTTGAGCAGGATACTCAAAAGCCAATACTTGAGCCTGTACTCTCATACGCTATCCAACTCCCCGACGGTTGCGATACAAGAGTATATTTTCCAAAATTAAAAGAGCTTGAAGAAGAAGAACCGTCATTACACCTTATGTGGAATGATGAACTTTCGCAAATAGAAGCTCGGCTGATGGGAGAGGTCCAGACCGAGCTTATAAAACGCCTCATCAAAGATCGCTTTTCTATCGACTGCACACTTGGCGCAGGCAAAATACTCTATAAAGAAAAAGCATTGGAAAAAGCCATAGGCGTCGGACATTTTGAACCGTTACGCCACTATGCAGAGGTTCAACTCCTTATTGAGCCTCAACCTAAAGGCACAGGGATGATATTTGAAACTGCTCTTCCCGAAAACACTCTTGATATTAATTGGCAAAGACTTATTCTTACTCATCTCTATGAAAAAAACCATCGCGGCATTCTTACGGGTGCTATACTCACCGACACGAAGATAACTCTTGTAGCAGGAAAAGCACACTTAAAGCATACCGAAGGCGGAGATTTCCGCGAGGCAACATACCGAGCTGTTCGACACGGCCTTATGAAATCGGGATGTATATTGCTCGAGCCATACTATAAATTCCGACTTGAGATACCTACCGCTTGTGTTGGGAGAGCTATGTCTGATCTGCAAATGCGATCTGCGGATTTTGAGATCGAAAGCTCAACCACGGACAGAACCTCAATATGCGGACGCGCTCCCGTATCTACTCTTTTTGATTATACGAAAGAAGTGATCTCCTACACACACGGTGACGGCAGACTGTTTTGTACATCCGACGGATACGAGCCTTGCCATGACCAGAATGATATTGTCCAAAGTATAGGCTATGATCCCGAAAGCGATCTTTACAACACTCCGCACTCTGTCTTTTGTGCGCACGGTGCCAGCTTTACCGTACATTGGAGCGAAGTCGACAGCTATAAGCATCTTGAGGTAGATCTGAAGGATGACACGATAAGCTCTCCAATTATACCTAAAGCATCGACTCTTACGAAAAAATACAATATAAGCGATGAAGAGCTTGAAGCAATTATGTTACGCCTCTTCGGGCCTATCAAGCGCAAAGTATACAGTGAGTCAAAGACAGTTATTGGTGAAAAAAAAGAAAAACCACACAAAACAAAGTCTATACGTTCACAACGAAATATGGTGATCATAGACGGATATAACCTTATCCACGCTGACGAGCACCTTAAAAGCACTTCTCTCTTTTCGCTTGAAAAAGCGCGTGAGGAGCTGATGGATATGCTTAGTAATTACGTTTCATATACAAAAACCGAGCTTCTACTTGTTTTTGATGCTTACCTCGTTAAAGACAGCGAAGGAAAAGAATTTATACGCGACGGATATAAGGTCATATTTACACGAGCTGATCAAACCGCTGACGCCTACATCGAAAAGATAATGTACGAATTAGGTCCCGATTACAGTATCAGAATGGTAACGGACGATAAACTTTTGCAATTTTCAGCCGTTCATTCGGGCATTTCTCGTGTGACTTCGAAGGAATTTTTAGAAGAGCTAACACGTATCGGCAACGAAATAACCGAATTTATCCGCAAGCTATCAGAAACCAAGATATGATTAAACAAAAAAATTAAGGCGGCGTATTTCAAGATCTACGTCGCCTTTTTTAATTTTACTTTTATACTGTTACTTTTATAAACGAAGCATTTTTATTTGTTCCGTTTGTACACTTAATAAATCCAGTGAGGCAAGAACCGTTGTTGGTTTTAGTCAAGGTAGAATCAGATGTATCAACTATCGCAAGTCCTGCCACAAAATTCTTACCAGTTACCGAACCTGTACCATGACAGTTATTTAGACTTATATTAGTGCCCGATTTTGCTAAACCTATCAAACCGCCCAAGCATTCACTATCAGGGAAATTGACAGTTGCATTAAGATGACAGTTATTAATATTCAGTGCCCCCTTTGAAATGTATCCTACGAAGCCTCCCACATATGTAATTGTATGTGTGCCTTGCTCCATTAAAACAGTACTTGCAAGAATTATATTACTAAGTGATACATTTGCCTTTGAATCGTTGATCAATCCAACGATAGCACCGAAACAGCTCTTACCTGCTTCGGTAGAAGCCGTGAAATATGAATTTTCAAGAACAAAATTCTTTATCACCGCATTTCCTCCTACAGTTCCAAATATAGATCTGTAAGAGTATCCGGTTGAATAATAAACTCCGCTTATCGAATGACCTTGACCGTCAAAAGTACCTTCAAATACAATATCAGAGCCTGTAACTTCTAATGTTTTATTCTTAGAACCGTTTGCTTTTATCTGCTCAAGTGTTCCCTCATTTATTACTATGTCAGCACCAAGCTTAATAGTAACGCCCTTAAAGGTTACTTTTTGCTGTTTGCGTATCAGGTTCAGTCCTACAAACTGATCTGCCGTTGTGAGCACGTATTGGGTTTTTGGGTTATTAGCATCATACCAAGTGATATCTGCGGTTCCGCTATAGACAGAAGGCGTAGAATTAACGGTAGGAAGCTTTGTTCCAAAACAGAGATCTGTTATAATAGGAAGATGGTCAGACGTATATAAGAAGGTTTGATATTTATAAGGAGCAGATCCTGCGCCAACTCTGAATTTAAGGACCTGAAGTCCGCTTGAGACGAAGCAGAAATCAAGCATACTGTTTGAAGAACGATCGGCATTTGAAGGATAGGTAGCGCCCTGTGTTCCCGACTTGAATGCATTATTCCACGTTGCCGACACACCGTATCTCTCTGCCGCAACCTCGTGTGCACTTGAATATCCGTATTTATCTCTGGGAACAAGATATGTCTCCGAGCCTACAAGGTCATTAAAATCACCCATTATAATTACTTCTGCCGAAGTATATGTCTTTTTAAGCTTGTTTATTTGATCTTGGACCATAGCAAACTGCTTTAAACGCTCCATTAAGCGAAGCTTTTGTACTGCGGGAGTGCTATAAGCCGCATTCTGTGATCTATGCTGAAGATGCACGTTTACACAAATTACTTCTTTACCGCTTATCGAAAATACTCCCCAAGTAACCTGCTTCGGACCAATTAGTTTAGTAGTTCCTGATGCTTTAGTAGTCAGATTTCTCATCTGCTTATTTGTAGTTTTCGAGGTAATTCCAAGTTCGCTCAGCTCCGCTGAGGTAAGCTTATAATCACCCGTGCGCACGTCTGCCGCAGTGAGAGCGACCGTATCAGTTGTTCCGTCAGATGTAACATACTTTGAGCCACTTGTCTTTTTAGTAATACCGTTCTTATAGAATATTGAACAATTGCTCATTCCTGTCGTAAGCGTGCTTGGCGAAATTCTGGTATAACCGTCAAGTGTAAAATACTTTAACACTCTCGCATAATCCTCTTGAACCGCTACGATATCGGGAGCGTACAATTGAATCTCCTGTTGCACCGCTGCCATTCTATTTTTACCCGCTTCACTGGGAACATCATTAGTAAAACCGTAATCTGCCTGAAGGTTAAAGCTCATAACTCTGAGTGCTGTCTGTTCGGAACGCATTGAAGATTTTTCGTCCGTTGCATTTGACGTATAACCGATAAGGTCACCCTTACAAACAGGTGATTTAATAGTTCCATTGTTCGATGAACCTTCATAATTAAGCTTATTAACCGCAGAAGTTCCTATAAGACCTCCCGCGTCAACATTTGCAGTAATATTTCCGTAGTTCGCACAGTCGGTAAGATTTACGGTAGCTTTAAGATTGATGGCAGAACCTAAAATTCCGCCCGCAGATCTACCCGTAGTAGTTACCGAACCGTAGAAATCGCAATTATCCATAGTAAGCGTTCCTGCGGTACTCATAAGACCTACGATACCACCTACCTTAGCAGTCTCATATCCTGCTTCTTTAACAGTTGAATGTACAATCACATTTGATATGGTAACATTTGCGTTATCGCCCGCGATATTAGCAACAAGTGTTCCTATTGTCGACTTATCCTTAGCAGTAGGACAGGTAACAAATGCATTGTAAAGCTTTAAATTCTTAACCACAGCATTTCCGCCAAGAGAACCTAACATTCCCTTTACACCTGCTCCTGCGGATTTAATATAAACGCCTGAAACTATATGCTCCTGACCGTCGAGTGTACCTTCAAAAGCATAAGATGAATTAACAGACGGAAAAGGCTTATTCGAATCGCCGTTAGCAACTACTTTTTCCATTTTCCCCGCATTTATTATCATATCCGAACCAAGCTTTACGGTTATTCCTTTAAAGGTAGTCGCACCCTTTGAATCTTCACGTATTTTATTCAAACCCGCAAGCTGATCAGCGGTAGTCAAAACATATTCGGTTTTATCACCTGTATACCAAGTTGTATCAGGTGTTCCGCTATATATCGACGCATTAGCAGGCGGATCAAAATCAGAAGGCTTTAATTGCGAATCGGTATCCGGTTCGGGATCAGTATCAGTATCCTTATCCTTATCGGAATCAGAATCACCCGAACCGTCATCGGAAGAGGTTTCATTTCCCGATATACCGTTATCTCCGTTTACATCACCGTCTACTTCATCGCTATATGAGTCACTGTCCTTCTCATTTTCAACAAGAAGCTTCTTGTTACAAGAAACGAAAGTAGAAGCTATTATAAGCGAAGACAAAATTAATGCTAAAATTTTTTTCATAATAATACCCTTTAGTATACCTTTCAAAATCGTCTTAAGATACACATATTTTTTCTGTAATATTTTATCATAAAATCCATTCAAAATCAACCACCCGCAAACTTTTTTGGCGATTTAACATTTTTTATTCTATCTTTTTGTGCATAAACACAACAAATTTTATTTAAATAAAAAAGCGAATACAGGCGAAATTTGGAATTTTTAAAAGATTGTAAAAAAAGCTGTACCACTATGATTTTTCATAGCAATACAGCTTTTTATTTACATATTGGTTTTATGCTAATGGATCAGTCCTGTTTTAATTTATTTCAACTATCCAGCCTTCGGGAGCTTCAAGTCTACCCATTTGGATACCCGTAAGAGTATCATAAAGCTTTTTAGTCGTGGGACCCATTTCTGTCATACCTGCAGGAAGGCAAATTTCCTTTCCGTGGTCAACGATCTTTCCTACAGGAGATATAACTGCTGCAGTTCCGCAAAGTCCGCACTCAAGGAAGCTATCAAGTTCATCCTTAGCTATAACTCTCTCTTCTGCGTTAAGTCCGAGATAATCTCTTGCAACCACCATAAGAGAACGACGTGTAATAGAAGGAAGTATACTATCCGACTTAGGTGTAACAACACTTCCGTCCTTAGTTACGAATATAATATTTGCACCGCCCGTTTCCTCGATAGTTGTATGAGTTGCGGCATCAAGATATATATTCTCGTCATATCCCTGATCGTGTGCATCTACGATATTGTAAAGGCTCATCGCATAATTAAGACCTGCCTTAATATGACCTGTTCCGTGGGGAGCTGCTCTATCAAGATCAGAAAGTCTGAGTGTCAAAGGCTTAACGCCGCCCTTAAAGTAAGGTCCAACGGGAGTAACGAGGATACGGAACATATATTCGGTTGCGGGTTTAACTCCGATAACAGCATTAGTTCCCATCAAATAAGGTCTGATGTAAAGTGTAGCTCCCGAACCAAAAGGAGGAACGTAAGCTGCATTAGCCTTAACGACCTTCTTTACCGCCTCAACGAACTTATCCTTAGGATAAGGAGGCATTCTGAGTCTTATTGCAGAATCCTCAAGACGCTGTGCATTGAGGTCAGGACGGAAAGTAACTATTCTGCCGTCCTCAGTCGTATATGCCTTAAGACCTTCAAAACAAGTCTGTGCATACTGGAACACGCAAGCGCACTCATTAAGAGTAATACTATGATCAGCTGTAAGTGTTCCCTCGTCCCATTTACCGTCTTTGTAGTATGAAACGAAGCTGTAATCGGTTTCCATATATCCGAAGCCGAGAGAAGCCCAATCTATATTTTTCTTTTCCATATTATATCTCCTTAGTTTTTATAATCTCTACCTAAAGCAAGTGCCTTATTATTGAGTTCCTTAAGAGCTGCTTTCTTGGGTGGAACGAGCTTCTCCACAACATCCTCTACTCCATTGAAAGCGAGTTCGGGATGATTTTGGAGAAGATGTCCGATAATGATCATATTCGCGAGATTACCAAGTCCTTCATCCTTTGCCATCTGCGTTGCGGGAATATAAAACACCTCTACATCATCTCTTTCAACCTTAGCATCGATAAGAGAAGAATCAACGTAGATCTGACCGCCCGAAACTACAGAATCAACGTACTTTGTAAGCGAAGGAAGATTCATTGCTATAAGAACATTAGGAGCAGTAATAATAGGAGAACCAACGGGAGTATCGGACAAAATTATATTACAGTTTGCTGTACCTCCGCGCATCTCGGGACCGTAAGAAGGAAGCCAAGATACCTGAAGGTCCTCTACAAGTCCTTTATAAGCGAGAAATTTTCCTGAGAAAAGTATGCCCTGTCCGCCAAAGCCTGCTATGAGAATCTCTGTTGTTTTCATTTTGCATCTCCTCCGTTCTCGCTTCTATCCTTATATACGCCGATAGGATAATAAGGAAGCATATCACTTTCTACCCACTCAAGCGCCTGCTTAGGTGTCATACCCCAGTTAGTAGGACAAGCGGAAACTACCTCAACAAGTGAGAAGCCCTTACCCTCTATCTGATTCTGGAACGCCTTTTTTATTGCCTTCTTTGCATTTCTTACATTCTTTACGTTATTTACCGCAACACGTGTTATGTATTCGGGTCCTTCAAGGGTTGCGAGCATTTCGCAAACTCTTATCGGCCACCCGCAATGATTTACATCACGTCCGTAAGGAGATGTCTGTGTGACCTGTCCTGGAAGGCTTGTAGGAGCCATCTGACCGCCCGTCATACCGTATATTGCATTATTTACGAATATAACGGTAATATTTTCGTTTCTTGCTGCAGAGTGAACTGTCTCTGCCATACCGATAGATGCAAGGTCTCCGTCACCCTGATAAGTGAAAACTATGTTATCAGGACGGCAACGCTTGATTCCCGTAGCTACCGCAGGAGCTCTTCCGTGAGCAGCTTCGATCATATCGCAGTTAAAATAATCATATGCCATAACCGCACATCCAACGGGAGCTACGCCTATAGTTTTTCCCTCTATTTCAAGCTCATCCATAACCTCAGCGACCAAACGGTGGATTATACCGTGAGGACAACCGGGACAGTAATGGAACGGAAGATCCGAAAGAGCCTTAGGTTTTTCAAATACAATTGCCATAATTAAAACTCTCCTTTCTCAGCCTTGCATATAGCGGCAAGCACCTCATCGGGTGTAGGAATCATACCGCCGGCACGGTTGCAAAGTGTAACAGGCTTCTTACTTTCTGTAGCAAGTCTTACATCTTCGATCATCTGACCCATACTAAGCTCTACAGAAATAAAGCATTTAACCTTATCGGCAGCCGCTCTGAGAGGTGCTGTCGGGAAAGGCCAAAGTGTGATAGGACGGATAAGGCCGACCTTTATTCCCTGTTCTCTTGCCTGTGCTACTGCGTTCTTAGCTACTCGAGAAGCAATACCGAATGCTACAACGCAAATATCAGCGTCATCCATCATATATTCTTCCCACATAGTCTCATTTGCTTCAACCTCTTTATATTTCTCGAAGCGCTCAAAGTTTTTCTTTTCGAGCTCATCGGGCTTAAGATAAAGAGAATTTACTACATTATGAGGACGCTTGCACTCAGTACCCGTAAGAGCCCAAGGCTTTTCGTATACTGTAGGCTCGGTATCCTCAAATGTGATAGGCTCCATCATCTGACCTATCGTTCCGTCTGCAAGTATCATAGAAGTCATAAGATACTTATCTGCAAGATCAAAGCCTTTTATAGTAAGGCTTGCCATCTCCTGAACCGAAGCGGGAGCAAGAACTATCATACGGTAGTCACCGTGTCCACCGCCCTTTGTAGCCTGAAAATAATCGGACTGTGAAGGCTGAATACCGCCAAGTCCGGGACCTCCACGCTGTACGTTTACTACAAGTGCGGGTACATCAGAACCTGCTATGTAGCTAAGACCTTCAGCTTTAAGTGAAATTCCGGGGCTGGATGACGATGTCATAACACGCATACCTGCGGCTGCAGCACCGTAAACCATATTGATAGATGCTATTTCACTCTCTGCCTGAAGAAACACACCGCCTATCTTGGGCATTTTCTTTGCCATGTAAGCTGCAATTTCTGTCTGAGGAGTGATGGGATAACCGAAATAGTGGCGGCAACCTGCTTTAATAGCAGCCTCGGCAATAGCCTCGTTGCCCTTCATTAAAATTCTTTCTGCCATAATTCTTTCCTCACTTTTCAACAGTTATTATACAATCGGGACACATCGTAGCACAAAAAGCACAGCCTATGCATTTTTCAGGCTCCTTCATAAATGCAGGTGAATATCCCTTGTGATTAAGCTTATCCTCAGCAATTGCAAGACACTTTTTGGGACAAGCATCGACACACAGGCCACAGCCCTTACACATGTCAGTATTAAAAGTTACTTTAGTCATTTATATTCCTCCTCTTTTAAATACCGTTTCCGAGGTTATCTGGAAGCGTAATTAAAATATTTTTTTCTGTAACGAAAGAGGCAATAGCGGAATTCCCGAAAGATTTTCAGCTACGCTTTTTTCTGCTGTATGAATCCATATAGGCAATCCCGTCTTTGCGCTCAGCTCCTCGACAAATCCTATTGACTCGAGAACTGTTTGAGCAGTTGTTTCGGATCCTATATTTGAGTTATTGACTATACAGTTAAACTTGATTCCGCAAGCCGCCTCGATCTCTCGCATTATCTCTATCGCATCACTTACGGTAGAGGTAAGAGGTCTGTAGCGGTTCAGAACAAATGCCATTCTGTAATCACCTTCTGCCTTTATAGCATCGGCAAATCTACCGAGCGCATAAGCCCCTCTGTCATCTCCGCCGATATCTATAACACCGTGGCAGGACTTATCCTGAACAAGTCTATAGCTTTCTGCGGGAATTGCAGGCAGATCCACGTTACTGTTTGCATATTGCGAACAAATAAGTGTTATGCCGTTTTCCTCAAGCTCTTTCTCGCTGTCCTTAGTTCTGAAATATGGATTTACTATATCAAGATCGGCGATGCAGACTTTTTTTCCTTCTTTCGCAAGAAGCACCGCGTAATTCACAGCGATATTTGTTTTACCGCTTCCGTAATGTCCCGCGAAAAGTGTTAATCTTTTATGTTCCATATCCATAATCTCTTTTACAGTAATTTTCTTATGATCTTTCCGCTTGTAGTTTTAGGCAAAGATTCACGGAATTCTACTATTCTCGGATATTTATACGGAGCTGTACGGGTCTTGACGTAATTTTGGATCTCCTTCTTAAGTTCATCACTTCCCTCATATCCGTTTACAAGAACTATACTTGCCTTAACTACCTGACCGCGTATTTCGTCAGGTGCTGCAGAAATTCCACACTCAAGTACATACGGAAGCTCCATAATAACATTTTCGATCTCGAACGGTCCAATTCTGTATCCTGAAGATTTAATAACATCATCTGCGCGTCCGACATACCAAAGGAATCCGTCTTCATCACGCCAAGCAAGATCTCCCGTATGATAATAACCGTCTTTCCATGTATCCGATGTGATTTCGGGACTTCCCTCGTATGCATAAGCAAGACCGCACGGAAGTCCGTTTGAAATATTTATGCAGATCTCTCCGCTCTCACCGACGCCAACCTCTTCACCTTCAGGACTAAGAAGATGTACATCATACAACGGTACGGGTTTACCCATAGATCCTATCTTATAGTTTCCACCCGCAAGGTTACCGATTATCAATGTGCTTTCCGACTGACCGAATCCCTCCATTATCTTAAGTCCCGTATGCTTTTCAAACTGACGGAATACTTCGGGGTTAAGAGCCTCACCCGCTGTTGATGCGTGTTCAATGCTTGAAAGATCAAAACGCGAAAGATCCTGTTTGATAAGCATTCTGTACATCGTAGGCGGTGCGCAGAATGTTGTTATGTTATACTTTTTAAACAACGGCAATATCTTTTCCGCATCAAAGCGATCAAAGTCATATACAAATGTTGCCGCTTCACAAAGCCACTGTCCGTAAAGCTTACCCCACATTGCCTTTGCCCAACCTGTATCAGATATGGTAAGGTGCAAACCGTCAGGGTTTACCTGATGCCAATATTTTGCCGTAATAAAATGTCCAAGTGGATATTTATAGCTGTGTGCCGCTATTTTTGGATAACCCGATGTTCCTGAAGTGAAGAACATAAGCATCGGATCACTTCCGCACGGAGTATCCTCACTGCGTGCAAAGTGACTGCTGTATAAAGTATATTCTTCATTAAAGTTGTGCCATCCCTCGCGCGCAGCACCTACGATTATCTTATACTCAAGTCCGGGACACTTTGCCGCTGCAGCATCGACGGCATTTGCAACTTCACCGTCGGATGTACAAAGAATAGCCTTGATTTTTCCTGCATTGAATCTGTACTCAAAATCCTTTTCAAGAAGCTGATTCGGCGCAGGTATAGCGATCGCTCCCAATTTATGTAAAGCGAGTATCGAGAACCAGAACTGATAATGGCGCTTCAATACCAACATTACGCGGTCGCCCCTTTTTATTCCGAGCGATTTGAAATAGTTTGCGGCTCTTGCAGACTCCTTCTTTATATCACTGAAGGTAAATCTGTGTTCAACACCGTCCTCGCTGACATGAAGCATAGCAAGTTTATCGGGTTTACGTGTACCGAGCTCATCAACCACGTCAAATGCAAAATTGAATTTTTCTTCGTTTTTAAAGGTAATCTCTTTAAGAACTCCGTCTTTCTCTGTAGGAATGATAAAGTCATGATAAATTCTCGGCTGAGCATCATCTATTCTGCGCTTATTTGCTTCAACCGTAGCAGCGCTCTGCTCACCTTCTCTTGCTGCCTGATTACGGAGAACTATAGCATAGAAAGTACAGTCTGTACCGCCTACCGCTATCATTCCGTGAGGTGTTCCCGAATCATAGTATATACTATCCCCCGCGCCAAGGATCTCTGTATGATCACCGATCTGAATTTTCATCTGACCGGTCAAAACTATATCACATTCCTGTCCTTCGTGAGTTACGAGCTCTATCTTTTCATTCTCTGCTCCCTCACGGTAATTCATCTCCATATAAAGCGGAAGTGCTATGCGGTTACGGAACCCCGATGCAAGGCTATATCCCACCATATGGTGCGCCTCCTCTATCTTCTGTCCTTCGCCACGTCTTGTAAGCGCATACGACTGAAGCTTCGGACTTCGTCCCTCGAGGATATCCCCCATATCTACGCCGAAATTAAGCGCACAGTGATAAAGGAAGGCTACGCTCAGGTTTCGGTTTCCCGCTTCACATTCTTCATATTCACTTTCGCTTATGCCCGTACGTGCAGCCATTTCAGCAACTGTAAGTCCCGATATCAAACGAAGCTCACGCACACGGTCGGCTATTTGTTTTAACTTATGTTCCATCGTGTCCATAGTTTATTCTATACCACCTTTTTATTTTTCTCAACGTCCCAAGCCCAAAACAATACAGACTATCAAAGCTTATTACGAATGATCTTTCCGCTTATAGTCTTAGGAAGCTCTTTTCGGAACTCAACTATTCTGGGATACTTGTACGGCGCCGTATGAAGCTTAACGTAATTTTGAATATCCTTTTTAAGCTCCTCTGTTTCCTCAGTACCCGGCACAAGAACGATACAAGCCTTTACGACCTGACCTCTTATCTCATCGGGTGCAGCACAAACTCCACACTCAAGAACGTATGGAAGTTCCATAATAGTAGATTCGATCTCAAACGGTCCGATCCTGTATCCCGAAGATTTGATAACGTCGTCCGCGCGTCCGACGTACCAATAATATCCGTCTTCATCGCGCCAAGCAAGATCTCCCGTATGATACATACCGTCATGCCATACATTTTGTGTTGCCTCATCGTTAAGGTAATAACCGAGGAACACTCCGCAACTCGTCTTAGGCTCAGTTCTGATAACTATCTCTCCGTTTACACCGTCAGCAACGGGATTTCCATCTGTATCGACCAGATCTATACCGTATCCCGGTACCGGTTTACCCATAGCGCCAGGCTTAAGCGGAGTACCGAAAAGATTTGCGATTCCAAGTGTCATTTCTGTCTGTCCAAAACCTTCCGCTATGCGAAGTCCCGTGGATTTTTCAAACTGATAGAACACCTCAGGGTTAAGTGCTTCGCCCGCAGTAGTTGCATGACGTATAGAGGAAAGATCGTACTTACTGAGATCTTGTTTAATAAGCATTCTGTACATCGTAGGCGGTGCGCAGAATGTTGTTATGCCGTATTTTGCAAACATCGGCAATATCTTTGCGGAATCAAATCTGTCAAAGTCATAAGTAAATATTGCACCCTCACAGAGCCACTGTCCGTAAAGTTTACCCCACAGTGCTTTACCCCATCCCGTTTCGGAAATAGTGAAATGGAGTCCGTCTTTTTCACAAAGATGCCAATATTTAGCTGTAACATAATGTCCAAGGGCATATTTGTAAGAATGCAAAGCCATCTTAGGATAGCCTGTTGTTCCCGAAGTAAAGAGCATAAGCATAGGATCGTTTCCGCAGGGAGCATCCTCGCTACGAACATAACGGCGGCTAAAGAGAGAATATTCGGAATCAAAGTCACGCCATCCTTCTCTTTGTCCTCCAACCAAGATCTTGGTTAAGCTCATTTCGGAAACCTGCTCCGCAAGTTCAACCTGATGTGCTGTATCTCCGTCAGCCGTACAAAGAATTGCACTGACTCCCGCTGCTTTGAATCGATAAGTGAAATCGTGCTCAACAAGCTGATTTGTAGCGGGGATCGCTATTGCTCCAATCTTATGGAGTCCGAGTATAGCAAACCAGAACTGATAATGACGCTTAAGTACAAGAAGAACTCTATCTCCTCTCTTTATTCCAAGAGACTTAAAATAATTTGCACTCTGTGAAGAAGCGTCCTTAATATCTTTAAATGTAAATCTTCGCTCTGTGAAATCATTTGCTATATGGATCATAGCAAGCTTATCCGGATCTTTTCTCGCTATCTCGTCGACAGTATCAAATGCAAAGTTATATTCGTCTTCGTTTGTAAATGATATACCTGTGAATATGCCGTTTTCATCTTCCTCAGCATGAATAAATTTCTCGCAAAGGAGATTTTCTTTTTCTGCTTTTTGTGTACCCACTCCGATATACATAGGTTGATCGGTAGCATCACTTGACATAACAACAGAAAGGAAAACACAGTCCTCCCCGTCTATTGCTATCATACCGTGAGGTGTTGAAGATTTAAAAAATATGCTATCGCCCTCGCGCAGTATTTCTTCACGGTCTCCCACACGGAAGCGCAAAGAACCTTTTACAACCATATCAAATTCTTGTCCCGAATGAGTTACGGTACTGATAGGTTGAGTCTGCAGCTCCTTTGAATAGCTGTACGTTACCCAATACGGAGTTGCGAGCTTTTTGCGAAACTGTGAAGCAAGAGCCTGAATAATGATTCCGTCTTCAGATGCGGTAATAAGTCCTTCGCCTTTACGTGTAACTGTGTATCCCGAAAGCTTAGCACTGTGACCTTCAAGAATATCAATGATCTCCATTCCAAAAGCTTTTGCACATTTATGTATGAATGTAAACGGCAGATCTATGCTGCCAGATTCATACGAGCAATAAAGCTCTTCGGAAATTTCGGTAAGCTCCGCCATCTTAGAAGGCGTATAACCCATAATTTCACGCATTTCGCGTATACGGAGTGCAACCTTTTCAAGTTGACTCAAATTAGACTGATCTTTCATTTTTCAAGCTCCTTTCGTTAATATCAACGAAAATGACACAAAGGCATTACAAACAAAAAACGCCTCAAGATAAAATCCTGAGACGAGCACAAAACCCGCGGTACCACTCATTTTTACGGAATAACCGCCACTTAGGACTCAAACAAGCCCTTCCCCTTAACGCGGGAAACGTAAAACCCTACTAATTTATTATCATAAACATTCAGATTTCAAACTCGGAAGTGATGGGTAACTTGACTTTTTACTATCGGCTCACACCGGCCGCCGACTCTCTGTATGTTTATTATGCCGTACCGTCTTCGTCGCAGTCTTTATATCTATAGAAATATTTTAACACTTATTCAGTAAAAAGTCAAATCTTTTTTTGACAAATTTTGCACAAAGTTTTGCTCGAGTTCACCGATTTTTTTGTACATTATTATTAATTATAAATAAATTTGTTATTTTTCACTTGACAAAACCGAATTTTAGTGCTTAAATATACTTGTTACGTTATTAAAAACACACCAAAAAAAGACATTGACGGAAATTATACCTCCTATCAAAGTGCTTCAGAGAGTCGGCGTACGGTGCGAGCCGATGCGGATGATATGAGTTTCTCCTTCCTGAGTCTGTCTCGTCAAAGCATCAGCAAATAATGAGACACGGATGCCCCCGTTACAGGGTGCGGCCCTTTTCGGGGCTCTAAAGTGATTCCCTCTTTGGGGGTAATCAGGGTGGTACCGCGAATATATTTCGTCCCTGAAGTCGCAAACGCGACCTCAGGGATTTTTTATTTTAAGATTTTAACCGCAAATTAAGCAACAATTTAACCAATTGAAAGGAGTTTTCAAAAACTATGAAACAAATCGTTATAAGCGACGCAACACTGAAGCAGACCTCAAAAGATCTTCATCTCACTTTTAAAGAGAAAATTGAGTTTGCAAAGCTTCTGGACAAGCTTGGAGTAGACTTCATTGAACTTAATGGCATAAAAAATCCCAGAATAGACGCACTGCAGATAAAATCGATAGTTTCCGCAGTAAATGACAGCCGAATAGCGGTTCCCGTAGAGCTTAACAATACAGATAACCTCGAAAAAACCTGGAATGCACTTAAGGACTCAAAAAAACCTCGCCTTCAGGTCTGTGCTGCTACGAGTCCCGTTCAAATAGAATATCTCTTTCATAAAAAACCCGAGTCTATGCTTGATGCAATAAAACGCACTATAACCGATTGTAAAGCACTCTGCTCCGACGTTGAATTTGTTGCCGAAGATGCTACCCGCAGTGAAAACTCATTTCTTTCGGAAGCTATAAACGCGGCTATAGATGCAGGCGCAACTACCGTTACACTTTGCGACACTGCAGGAACTATGCTCCCCTCAGAGTTTGCAAAATTTATTCGTGCTCAATATGAATCCACTCCAAAGCTTCGCGATGTGGCTCTCGGAATTTGCTGTTCCAACGATATCGCTATGGCTGATGCTTGCGCCGTTATCGCTGTGGCTGAAGGCGCAGAACAGATCAGAGCAGTTTCGCATACCCCTTCCGAAGCTTCCCTTCCTAACGTAGTGCGAATTCTGACGGCAAAATCCGATCTTCTCGGTGCGACCGTTGGGATAAACGCAACATCGATGAGCAGGATCATCTCTCAGATCGATAAACTCTATCAATCCGGCAAAAAGAGTGATTTTTCATCTGAAAACGGTATTGACGGAGATGAGATACTCCTCACCGCTCACGACACCGAAGATGCAATAATAACTGCCACCGCAAAGCTTGGTTACGATCTCTCAAGTGAAGATGCACAAAAGGTATACGAAGCATTTAAGCAGATCGCAGCTAAAAAAGAAAAAGTCAGCCTCAAAGAGCTTGATGCCATCGTCGCATCTTCTGCTATGCAAGTTCCCTCCACCTACAAGCTTGACACATATGTAGTAACATCAGGAAATTCAATATCCGCTACCGCTCACATCAAGCTTATAAAAAATGACGTTACAGTTGAAGGTGTATATATAGGCGACGGCCCTATAGATGCATCCTTCCAGACAATTGAAAAGATCACGGGATGCCACTATGAATTAGACGATTTCCAACTCCAAGCTGTCACCGAAGGTCGCGAGGCTATGGGACGCACATTGGTAAAGCTCCGCGCAGGCGGAAAGGTATATTCCGGAAGCGGTATTTCTACCGATATTGTAGGCGCCGGAATTCAAGCATATCTTTCCGCACTTAACAAAATCGTTTACGAGGAGGAAACAGAATGAAACTCTCATTTTCCACAAGGGGCTGGCCGAATCTCTCTTTTGAAGAAATGCTTGAAGTTGCCTCTGATATGGGCTTCTCAGGCGTTGAGGTATATAATCTTTCAAAATTCAATCCAATGATGGACAAGGACGGTCCGTTCCACAAATATAATATTGCAGCAACTGTTCGTCTTCTCAAGGACAGAGATATTTCAATTCCTTGCTTTGATACTTCTATCGATATTTCATCCGATACAACTGCTGTAGAAACATTAAAAAATCTTATAGAAATTGCGCACGAAGCGAGAGTTCCCTACGTTGTTGTTTGTGCTCTCACTGATAATGAAGATGCTGTATATTCCTCACTCAGTGAACTTATTCCTATCGCAACCGAAAAGAAAGTAAGCATTCTTATCAAGACTAGCGGTATCTACTCAGACACAGCAAGATTGCGCGCAATGCTTGACAGATTTGCCAGCGACTTTCTTGCCGCGCTTTGGGATGTTTACCATCCTTACAGAGATCACGCTGAGTCGGGCGACGATACTATTAAAAATCTCGGTTCTTATATTTGCCATGTCCATATGAGAGATTCTGACGATAACGGTAACTATCAACTTATCGGCGAAGGTACTATGCCCATTGATGATGTGATGCGAGCCCTTTCTTCGGTCAATTACGATGCCTTCATTTCTCTCGAATGGAAACCCGATTGGCTTGAAGATCTTAAGGATCCCGAAATTATATTCCCTCATTTTGTAAACTTTATGTCACGTTTTCATTCTACACGTGATATGAAAAAGAACCTTTATTTTAATCACGACGGCACAGGACAGTATATCTGGAAGAAAGATGAGCTTATCGATCTTACCTTCTCTAAAGTACTTGACAAAGTGGCTGATGAATTTCCCGATCAATATTGTTTCAAATATACAACTCTTGACTATACCCGCACTTATGCGGAATTTAGAGAAGACGTAGACCGTTTCGCAAGAGCGCTTGTTTCTCTTGGTGTAAAAGCGGGCTCTAAAGTTGCCATTTGGGCTACAAACTTACCCGCGTGGTATATAACCTTCTGGGCCACTACCAAGATCGGTGCGGTTCTGGTAACAGTAAACACCGCATATAAGATTCACGAGGCTGAATATCTGCTTCGACAGTCTGATACACACACACTTGTAATGATAGAGGACTGTCTTGATTCTAACTACAAAGAAATAATCAATACTCTCTGCCCCGAGCTGAAAAACACTGTCCCCGGTGAACCTCTCCACGCAAAGAAGCTCCCCTTCCTGCGTAACGTTATCACAGTAGGATTCAAGCAGGAAGGCTCTCTTACATTTGACGAGGCTATGGCACGTTACAAGCTTGTCAGTCGTGAGCAGGTGTCAAGAATGGCGGCGGCTGTTAAGCCAAGCGACGTTTGCAACATGCAATACACGTCGGGTACAACAGGATTTCCAAAGGGTGTTATGCTTACGCACTACAACGTAGTAAACAATGGAAAATGTATCGGAGACCGCATGGGGCTCTCAACCGCTGACCGAATGATGATACAAGTACCCATGTTCCACTGCTTTGGAATGACTCTCTCCATGACTTCCTCTATGACTCACGGAACTACTATGTGTCCTATGCCCTACTTCTCTGCAAAATCCTCTTTAGCTTGCATAAATCAGGAAAAGATCACTTGCTTTAACGGTGTTCCAACTATGTTTATTGCTATGTTCAACCATCCAAACTACCGTTCAACCGACTTTTCTCATATGAGAACGGGAATTATGGCAGGTGCAGGATGTCCCCCCGAGCTTATGAAACGTGCTGCAGATCCGTCCGAAATGAATATGACGGGCATAGTCAGTGTTTACGGTCAGACAGAATGCGCACCAGGAAACACCATGAGCTCCTGGACCGATTCTCTTGAGGTGCGCACCGAAACCGTTGGATGCGCATTTCCACACGTAAGATGTAAGATAGTTGATCCAGAGACCGGTGAAGAAGTAGGTCCCGGAGTAAACGGTGAATTCTGTGCCAAAGGTTACAACACTATGAAAGGCTATTACAAAATGCCCGATGCTACCAAGGGAACGATAGATGAAGACGGTTGGCTCCATTCCGGTGACCTTGCTTGCTACGATGATGACGGAAATTACAGAATTACGGGACGTCTTAAGGATATGATAATTCGAGGCGGTGAAAATATTTATCCGAAGGAAATCGAAGAATTCATATATACTCACCCGATGGTTAAAGACGTTCAGGTTATCGGCGTCCCCGATAAAAAATACGGTGAAGAAATCATGGCGTGCATAATTCTTAAAGAGCCTGAAACTCTTACCGTTGCTGAAATGACCGACTATATCAAAGCAAGTATGGCGCGTCATAAAGTGCCGAAATATATCGAATTTGTGGACAGTTTCCCGATGAATGCTGCGGGTAAAGTTCTCAAATATAAAATGCGAGAGGATGCTGCAAAGCGTTTAGGACTCGTCGGTGACGGTTCAGATACAGCTTCACCTGGAAAACAGTAATTAAAATAAAAAATACCGA
>CALAXC010000098.1 GCA_937894775.1 uncultured Clostridia bacterium | reverse complement strand
GAATCGGCGGAATTTAGCGGCGAACGCGTAAGTATAGAGGTTGATGATGCCACCGCGCCTAAAATTTCATACGAAACCGCAGGCGAGAGCTATTATCCGCAGACATTTTACTCTTGGCACGATGACCAGCTTCACTGGGAGATTGACGATGAAATTTTCACACTTCACGTTCTGAGTGGCCCCGGAAAGCTGGAACGCCCTTACCAGAAGTACGTTAGCATAGAAAATCCCCAAACCAAGTCGTATAAAAAGTATAAGCTGGTCGAGATCACCGAGGAGGAATACGAGGACACACGGGAGTGGTATCAATCGGTTAAAGATAAGATCTGGTGCGCAGACAGTCAATGGGAGACTTTGCCAACGAAGGACAGGATCGACGAAGATGACGTTACTACGCTGCCCACGGATGAAAACGGTTTTATTATAAAGGGTGCATCTTTGTACGGATACGACGAAAGCATCGGCGGTCCGATCGTCAATATTCCGAACGGTATCAAGCGTATCAAAGCCCACGCTTTCAGCAACTGTAAAAGCATCACAAGCGTTCATATTCCCGACAGCGTAAGCTCGATTGGAGATGCTTGCTTTAGTGGGTGCAAAAATCTTGTGAGTGTCAGACTTCCCGAAGGACTTACCAAAATTAATGATTGCATGTTTTCAGGTTGTGAGAGTTTGCGAGAAATCAACTTGCCGAACACGATTACGTCTATTGGGAGGGATAGCTTTGCATCTTGCAAGTCTTTGGAAGAAGTGATTATGCCCGAAGCACTCACAGCCATTGGCGACAGAGCTTTTCAGTGTGCGACAAGTTTAAAAAAGGTCAAGTTCAATTCGGAGCTTCAAAAAATTGAATGGTACGCTTTTGGAAATTGTTCGGCACTTACCGAATTATATATACCCGCATCGGTAACCGAGATCGCCGATAGTGCGTTTAAATGTTGCGACGGCATTGAGAGCATTGTTGTTGAGGACGGAAACGAGGTGTTTTATTCAAGAAATAATTGCTTGATTTATGATGAAAACAAGCTTCTTCTGTTAGCCTGCAATGACAGCGTGATCCCCGATGACGGCAGCGTGCAAATCATATATGAGCATGCTTTTTCAAACTGCAAAAAGATCGAAAGTATTGTTGTTCCCGAAACGGTAGACACGATCTGTCGTTGGGCGTTTTCGGGCTGCAGCGCACTGAAGACTATTCAGCTTCCGAAATCGCTTTGTGGATACAATCCTTGGGACAGTGGATATGGCGAGGGGCTTTTTAAGGATTGTTCTTCGCTTGAATATTTTGAAATCCCCGATTGGATGACGAATATTTCAAAAAGTATGTTCAGAGGATGTGAGAGCCTTAAGGAAATCAAGATTCCCGATTCTGTAACAACAATCGATTGTTGGGCTTTTTCAGGATGTAAGTCACTGACCGAATTGGTGATACCTAAGAGTGTAACGCTTATCGGATATAACTGGAGGCAGTCCCATAACGGTAATTTCATTGAGGGCTGTACTTCACTGAGAAAACTTGCGTTTGAGGACGGAAATGCCGTGTATCATTCAAAAGACAACTGCATTATCGAAACTAATGCGGGGACGTTGTTTGCAATTACGGAAAACGGTGTGATCCCGAATGACGGCAGTGTGACAAATATAGGAGAAAATGCGTTTTGCGCTTGCGAGAATATCACGGAGATCTCTTTGCCCGAAGGTATTACGGAAATCGGCAGCAACGCTTTTTCTAAAGTGAAAAATTTAAAGAAGATCAACATACCAAAAAGCGTAAATAACATTGGACATAATGCGTTTTTTGCTAACTGGAAGGATTACAGACCCGATGCGTTGGAAGAAGAAAACGGCGTCTGCTACGTTGGAAACTGGGCGGTTGGTCTCGCCATGATAAAGGAAGAAAGGGCTGACTCGGATGATTCGGATTCTCCTTTTGTTTCAAAATGGAGATGGAAGGAAGCACTTCCCGAATCGGGGACTATTACGATCAGAGAAGGAACCGTAGGCATTTGTGCGAGTGCCTTTTACGATAGTAAAATCCAAGCCGTATCTTTGCCAAGCAGCTTGAAATACATCTGTTCCAATGCTTTTAGCAGTTGCAACAATCTGAAATCAATATCCATACCCGAAGGCGTAGAGGCGATCGGTGACTATGTATTCAATTCGTGTCAAAACCTTGAGGGCGTTGAACTTCGAGAGGGACTTGTCCGTATTGGCGCCAGCGCATTTAACTGTTGCGAAAAGCTGAGGGCGGTAACCATTCCCCACACGGTTAAATCTATCGGTAGCAATGCGTTCAGGTTTTGCAAGGGGCTTGAAAGCCTTGTGATCCCCGATATTGAAATTGAAATCGGCAGAGATGCTTTCAATTATTGCGGAGATATCCCCAATATTGATATTCCCGAACGTATACGAAAAACGATAAAATTTTCTTCAAGCGATGAGGATGAAGCGTATGGCTATGAGAGTAACGCAGATGATAATGAGCTTGAAGAATTTATCTAGACTCTCGATGCCAAGGATTTGCCGTTCTGAAAAAGTGGATATGTACCGTTTTGGGGACATTTCATTTGGTATAATTACATCGTAAAATTATTTGGAGGTAATGAATATGAAAGTAACTTCGGCACAAGCCAATAAGATGTTGAAAAAGGTCATGGAGGAGTACGAGGCGTTGAAGCTCCGTGAAAGCCAGACCAAGGATTTCCTTGCGTCCATCAATGAAAATCCCGATTCGATACGTCCCAAATACGACTTCTTGGCAACACAGGAAGCGTTGGAGTCTTTTGAAAAGAAGATCCGCAAGATGAAGCACGCCATCAACGTGTTCAATTCCACCACGATGGTAGAAGGCTTCGGTATCACCGTGGACGAGATGCTGATCCTCATTCCCCAGCTTACCAAGGCGAAAGCCAAGCTTGCCGAAATGAAGGCTCGACTTCCCAAAATGAGAGAAAAGCCTACAGGTTACATGCAAAATGCCGTGATCGACTACCGCTATATCAACTATGATGTGGAAGAGGCGGAGAGAAAATATGAGGAAGTTTCCGAGGCTCTTTCGAATGCGCAGCTCGCACTCGACAACGTAAATTCCACGGTTGAGTTCGAGTTTGACTTTTAATCTTTTTCCGTTGCCTTTGAGATCGAAATATAATTCAGAGAATTATGTTTATCGTTCAACGATCAAGTTACTTGTTATTTCTTTGTGTTATCCGTTATGGTTTATGTTTAGGGATAAAACTTAAAAAAACAGTTTTGTGATCGAAAAAGGCAAGAAAACTTTACCCCGCAACCGAAGTACGGTTATAGGCTGCGGATATGGTTGAAAACATTGAGGGAAAATGGGATGGAAAACAAAAATGTAATTGATACTCAAGAAAATTGCATTACAATGTTTGACGATCATGTCAAGCTGGATGGCAGCAATCTGATTTGTATTGCCGCACGCCCCGGAATGGGAAAGACCGCACTTGCGCTGCACATGGCGTTGGAATATGCCGAGAAGTGTGACAAGGCGGTGTATATATTTTCTTGTGAGATGTCAGCCGCGCAGATCCGTTCGAGGATGATATGTTATCTTGCTGGGGTGGACACATACAGCATTCGTGAAGGAACGTTTACGGAGAAAGAAGCAGAACGTATTGCCGAGGCAGAGGAAAAGCTCCAACCGCTTAATATCGTAATTGATGATAAGTCGGCTCCTACCGTAAAATATATAGAAGAGCAAATTAAATCAGCCGACGATCTCGGCATGATCGTGATCGATTATTTACAGTTGATGGAATCGAGTAAAAAATCTGAGAAGCGTCTGCAAGAGATTGAGGAAATATCAAGAGAACTCAAGCTTCTTTCACAAAAAAAGAAGGTTCCCGTTATGCTTACGTCGCAATTGTGGCGTCGCATCGAATGGAGAAAAGATAAGCATCCCAATCTTGATGATCTTGAAAAAACGTGCGGTTTTATTGAAAATAATTTGGATACAGTTATCCTTCTATACCGTGAAGGATACTACGATGCCTCATGTGCAACGGACGATTGGCAAGAAGCAGAGATCAATATTGCAAAGAACCGATACGGTTCACAAGGTATCTTAAAGTATCAATGGTGTGGACGGTGTACGAAATTCAGCAAAATGAAAATGAATTTAAAAGGCTAAGGAAAATGGTGAAAGGTATGTAAGAAACTAAAATTACATACAATGTCAAAAGGAGGATTAAAATGGAACATAAACAAATTGAACTTGAAAACGAGCTTGACCAAATTTTTGAAAAATTGGGATTTGCAACGAGAAAACATAGTTGTTTCTATTTAAAAAAACTGATTTTTCTTGTGATAAAAAAGCCCGATGCGTTGATAACTGATACTGATGAATACACTGGACTGGAATATAAGGCCGTGCCGAATAAATATTATGATCAACTTGCAAGGCTGGCAAATGTTACAACGATGAGAGTCAACATGTCTATTCGTACTACTATTGATACTTACTGTAGACACAGCTCTCGAAGAATACTCAGTGAGCACTTTGGCTATCCCATCTTCAATCCAAGATCAAGACCCACCAACGGAGATTTGATTTTTATGATTGCAACTGCTCTGCGTGAAAAGTATCAAATTCTTCCCGAGGAGGGTGAATTTAAATGGCCTCAAATATCCGAAGAGGAAAAGGCTATGCTTGGTTATGATGAAACGCAAGAAGATCCTATTTTTGAGGACGAGGATTTTATGACGGTAGACGATGATGAGAATTTTTGATTTTGAAAGGACAAAAAAGGAAGAAGAATTTATCAATTACTTGACCTGATCAAGAAAAACGGGATGTTTGCCCCGACTATTAAAAAATAAAAGAGCTTACGCCAAAGGTTCTTATAAAATTGAAAATAAAAAATCAGCGCGGTGAGCTCACTACGCTGATTTTTTGTAAGTAAGATCGCAATATAATAAAGCTCAACTTTAAAGTATAAATCTCCTTAATTTGCAGATACTAACGGTACAAATCTGTAAAACAAGGAGATTTTTATATAAATGAAAGCAACAGGAATAGTCAGGCGCATTGACGATCTTGGGCGCGTCGTTATCCCAAAGGAAATTCGACGCACTATGCGTCTTCGCGAGGGCGACCCGTCGCAGATATCATTGACACAGTTGGATAGATTCTGCTGTGCGATTCTTGATCTGTCAAAAAGACTCGGAGAAAATTGTAAAAAATGACGTAAAATTCCTAACATAAGTCCACGGACGGTGAGTATACGAAAAGGAACAATAATTATATACAAAAGACATAGAACGCCTGATACATAAGAATTTTTGTTGAATGAAAATTCACGAAATCGATGCCAATGATTTTTGTAAAGGTAAAAGTTATCGGAATATTGAACGAAAAACTACACTTTAACCTCAAATCAGACGATGCTCGAAAACGCAAAGTTAAACAAACAACGCAAAGACAATCTGTATAGGTAAATCTTGGCGGTGAGGCATGTACTCGCCGCCTTTTAATTATCACAACAAGCTCATAAAAAGTGAATTATCGAACAACATTCGCTCTAAAAATATGCAAATTGTATTGACAAATCCTCCGCCTTTTTTCTTTTACAAGCATCGGAAAATTACCCCAACAATCGTCGGAAAAATATTTCAACAATCGTCGGAAAACTATTGCATTTTTTA
>CALAXC010000097.1 GCA_937894775.1 uncultured Clostridia bacterium | reverse complement strand
CAGCTCTTGTGAACGGATATACGATTCGCATAGAGGGTGGTGATTACCATCTTTGTGACGGGAAAGAAACACACTGCGGATGCGGTGGCTGTCAAAAGCACTGCCAACGAAAAAGTGATGCGGAATAAATAACGTTTTTCATTCAAAATTAGTATTTAGGAATTGGAGGTATAAGAAAATAATGCTAAGCAAGAACTGGAAAAGCATCGTTGCCTTTTTGTGCATATTATTAGTCATAGTCTATACCTCTATCGTTTTCTTGCCTCACGCACACGACTGCGTCGGTTCAGATTGTACTGTTTGCGCTTTGATTGAGACCTCACGTAACACGATGATCGGTCTTGTGCTTGCTGCCACAGTGCATCAATTAGCAAATATCTTGTTTACAATTTCATGCTCATACAAATCTATACCATCGGGCAATAACGGTACTCCCGTTGCGCTTAAGGTGAAGCTTTCGGATTAAGACTTGATTTATTATCAGATCAAATCTAAAATACGAAAGGAAAAAACCTATGATTGAAATTAAAAATCTCGGCAAACAGTTTCAAAATGAGACCGAGATCGAATACCGTGATATTACCTTTGAGACCGGTAAATCCTATATGCTGCTCGGCGCATCGGGATGTGGAAAATCTACTCTGCTCAATATGATCGCGGGTATTCTCTCTCCCTCAAAAGGCTCCATCGTGATTGATGGCGTAGAAATGAGTGCAGCCACACAAAAGATAAAGGACAAATTCAGAATTGGGAAGATCGGCTATATCTTCCAAGATTTTAAGCTGATAAACGATATGACAGTCGCTGATAATATCGGCATTCTCCGTCTTGAAGGTGTAGATGTTTCGGATATGGACGATATGCTCCGTTCCCTTGATATCTACGAAAAGAAAAACGCGAAGATCAAGCATCTTTCCGGAGGGCAGAAGCAGAGAGTCGCTATTGCACGCGCTCTTGTAAAGCACCCCGACATTATTCTTGCGGACGAGCCTACCGGCAACCTCAATTTTGCCATTGGCGAACAGGTTATTAAGGAATTGATCGAAGTCTCACGCGGCAAAACCTTGATTGCTGTCACCCACGATGACCGCCTTGCAAAGTATTTCGACGAAGTCATAGATATGAATGAAATGACCAGCGGAATGCGAGATACGGTTATCGGAAAGGAGGTAGATTGAGATGTTAAAATTTGCGTTAAAAAATATGGCGATCAAAAAGGTACAGATCATTCTGATCGTCCTCTCTATCGTCATCTCCGCAGGCATCGGCGTTCTTGCCTTTAACGTAGCAACTCAGGTTGACGAAGGTATAACCTCGGGTGCACAGTATTATTCCGCTATCGTCGGTCCTGCGGGTAGTAACACGCAGCTCGCTATGAATACTATGTATTTTACCGACTCTCCCGTAGGAACGATCCCATATTCGGTTGTATCCTCTTTGCAGCAGGATCAGCGAGTTGATTCCGTGATTCCTTTTGCGATGGCGGATAATTATAACGGCTATAACGTAGTCGGAACCACCCCTGCTTATTTGAAAAACAAGTCGGTTGCAAAGGGTGAAATGTTTACTTCAACCGAAACGATGCAAGCTGTAGTCGGTTCCAATATCGCAAAGTACTGTGATCTTGAGGTTGGAGATTTAATTTATACCAGCCATTCAGCAAGCGGTACGGATACGCATACCCAAGGAATCACCGTCGTCGGTATCCTTGAAGAAAGCCATTCTTCCTTTGATAACGTCGTATTTACTCAAATCAAGACCCTTTGGGATATGCACGATCACGGTGAGGAACACGGTGAGCACGAAGAAGGCGAGGAGCATCAGCATACCCACGGTACAGTCTGTGCTATACTTATAAATACGAAGAATCCCGGATATGCCATGCAGCTGGTTCAGGAATACGATGGCAAGATTATTACCACCGAGGACGGCGACAATTACACCCTTCAGGCAATCGAGCCTATGAGTATCGTTCGTGATGTCCTAAATGACGCTGACGACACGAAATATATCGTGTTTGTGCTCTGCGCCGTTATTCTCATTATGAACATTATGATCATCTCGATCATCACGCTTCTTAATATGTACCACTCTGCAAAGGAAATATCTCTGATGCGCCTTATCGGAATCAGTATGAAGAAGATCAATCTTCTCTATATCATCCAAAACAGCATTATGGGACTTGTGTCGGTTTTGCTTGCGTTCGGTGTATCGAGAATATGTATGTCGCTTATGAACGGTTACGTTGAGTCTATGGGCGTCGTTCTGAATATGTCCAAGGTCTATCCGATGGAATTCATTATTCTTCTTGCCGTGTTTATCATCAGCGTACTTCCCACGGTAATTTGGACGTTCTGTATGTCCAGAAAGGATAGCATTGCGGATTGATTATGAAAACGAAAAAGAATCTTATTAAATTTGCGGCAATCTTTCTGTTACTCGCCATTATGACTTCGTCCTTTGTTGCTTGCGACAAAGACGATCCCGTTGATCCAAATGGAGAAAATGTTACTAAGCTGAGCTTTAAGGCTGCATCCGGATACGATTATCTAAAAACCCTTGACGGAACGCTCGTGACCATCAGCGGTTATATGGCGACAAGCTCACCTGTTGATGGCTCGTTTATGTTTTTGATGAACCTACCGTATCAGAGCTGTCCGTTCTGCGTACCGAATACCTCTCAGCTTTCCAATACAATGGAGATATATCCTAAGAAGGGAGAGTCTTTCTCTTATACAACTCAGGCAATTCAAGTAGTGGGAACTCTTGAAGTATCCGAGAGTGAAGATAAGCCTTTTACCGATATGTACGGATATGAATTCTGCTGCAAGATCGTAGATGCGACCTATACCATAATTAAAGCAGAGGATCTTTCCGAGGATATGGCACTCTGGCAGAAGATCGCCAATACCGACGTAGTGAATGATATCTACAAAATGTATGATTACGTCAACTTCCTGTGTGCTTGGAATACTTATTTCGTCAATAGCTATACAGACGAAAACGGTGTAACTCAACCGGGATATTTTCTGTATGCAAGCGATGCAGAAAACTTTATCTATAAAGACGGCGCGCAGTACAATTACGGCTATAAGGAGGGATACTTTGACTCTATCGTAGCCGAGATCGAGGCGGTAGATAAAACAGCGTTCGCGGATCTTGTTGCCAATGTTCGTAAAGCGGAAGCGCTTGCAAACAAGGCTCTCGGTGAGCTTGAAAATGAAAACTACACTTCCGAATACAAATACGTAGAAAAGTTTGGCAAAGAGGATTGGATATTCACGCTGAACAAAGGGGAAGAGCTTACTGCTGAGATGCAGCAGATTTATATGGAATTTTCCAATTGGCTCGGAAGCTGGGAAATGTAATTTATGATAAGGAGTATAAAAGCATGAAAATAGCAGTTACTTACGAAAACGGACAGATCTTTCAACATTTCGGTCACACGGAGCAGTTCAAGATTTATGAGATTGAGGATAATACGATCATATCCTCTGAAGTAATCGACACCAACGGTCAGGGACACGGAGCACTTGCGGGACTTTTGACGGTCATCGGCGCTGACATTCTCATCTGCGGAGGTATCGGCGGTGGCGCACAGATGGCTCTTGCGGAGGCGGGCATCAAGCTCTACGGCGGTGTCAGCGGTTCTTGCGATGCAGCGGTCGAGGCGTATCTTGCGAACAATCTCGGCTATAATCCTAACGTCAAGTGCGACCACCACGATCACGAGCACGGCAACGGTGCTCACAGCTGCGGCAACCACGGTTGCGGCACGCACAACTGCGGTGGTCATAGTGGCCATTAAATAAACAAGTCGTCAAGACAATGCACAATTGCTACTTTCGGTAGTTCATTGTATCAACGAGTGTGTTATTACACAAAAAACTACCGCCAATGATACAATTCGCATCTTTGGCGGTAGTTGCTTTTGGGGTCGAAATACAGTATACTGAAAAGAGAAGGGTTTATTTCCAAACAACAACGAAAGGGAAAGGTGAATCCAATGAAAAAGTGTTTATTGACATTGTGTATGCTTGTTGTTCTTGCCTGCCTTGTTTTGCCTGGGTGCGAAAAAACAAAACAAACTGCGATTTTGGATGCATCTAAAAGCGTTGCACAAGTAGGTCAGATTCCAGATGATTTTAGACACATTGTTGAGACTAAACTCTTTGACGGTATTATTGCATTTGAGAATAGGCTGTTAAAAGCAGAGATCGTTGAAACAAACGAAGAACACAGAGCCGTTACCCATCATATTCAAATGATGGACTTATACGGAAACAAGCTTGCCAACTATATTTGTAATTCCGATGATGCCTATCATGTGAATGTGCTTACCGCTACCCAGGACGGAGGATTCTTGTTTGTACTCGGTTTTTCTGACTATGCTTATGACCAAGATACCTGGGCCAGTGATAACGGCTTTGCCTCCCGGATTATCAAATGCGACGAAAAGGGCAATCCTCTTTTTGATACACCACTTGATGGTGTCGAAGGGAGAGCACTCAAACACTGCTTTGAAGTAAATGAGCACTTTTATTTCTTTGGAACAATTGAAACACCGGAAACGAAAACAAAAGGTGTCGTTTCACGGTCGGATATTTACATGGTAGTCCTGGACAGCACCGGAACTGTGGTCAATACGCAAATGATTGCAGGCTCGGATTTTGACAGCTTGGATGCAGCAGAAATAACCGAAAATGGTTTTGTCCTGTCAGTCAGCGCCCAATCGGATGACGGAGATTTTGTTGGTTCTCAGTCAAACGGATACCCGAAAGATTGGATTTTTACAGTAAGCTATGATTTGAAGATAACCGGCAAGGATATGAAGACCGGCAGAGATTATTTTGATAGTCGATTGGGAGAAAAGAACGGAAAAACGATCTATAAAAGCGACAGCCTGCTGACAAATTTTGACGCAGGCACCCCAGAAGCATACATTGATTATGGAGATTTTTATTTGATCGTTTCCAGCAATAATACCGGTGAATATGAAAAAACGCCCACTATGATCAGCAGCATTTGGTACTATACAGAAAGCGTTTATTCGGCTTATGACTATAGCGGCAATCTTATTTTTAGAGCTTCAGTAGATTCATCACCTGACTATGACGCATTCGTACAGAAATTTTATGCAACACCTTAATTCAGCCGTTTAACGAATGCAACGCTCCACGCAACTGCGTTGCATTGTATCAAATTGTGTAGTATATTCCGAATAAAAAAGAGGAAGCCTTACGCTTCCTCTTTTTTT
>CALAXC010000096.1 GCA_937894775.1 uncultured Clostridia bacterium | reverse complement strand
CTCGAAATCTCCGCTTTTCTCGTTTTTATCCCCAAAATCACGCGTGAGGGCGTGGATAGAATAAAAAATGCTTTTCACAAGCGATAAAATCGCGGCGAAAAGCTACCGAAATCATTCATTATTCATTAGCGAAGCGGCTTCATTATTCATTTTTCTTTGGCACACCCTTACAAAATCGATCCGTACCGCAAGTTTTTTCGAAATCGATCCGCGGTTTTCGGTCGGTGGATAGACTTATCCCTTGGTGATGATGGAATGTTAGTCTTACCCGCTATCTTCCGGAGACTTGACATCATGCCTGCAAACGAATCTATGTAATGAGCTTTACCAAGTCCGGTCTTCGCACAGATGATTCCACGCATATTCGAGCGATGCATAAGTGATTTCTATCCAACAATCCTTAAAATACGGCTTTTTGTCAACGCGTATATTGCACATTAGTATCGCATTGTTGTTGCCTTGATTATATCGGTACAAAAACTCTAATTTGCATTTTCCGCTGTTGATCTTGTCTGCGAGCTCTCCGATACTCCATTCCTTTCGTATCGTTTGTCCGAAAAGCGACTTTTCAAATACGTATATAGTTACGTCGTATTCGTCATCTATCAAGGTGTAGGTCACTTTTGCGGCATCCGTCCGAACGACCTTGTCAATATCGCTTGCAGGATGGTCGGGTAGCACCCAAAATCCGTCGGGAAAATCAAAGATCAGCTCTTTGTCTTGAAA
This sequence comes from uncultured Clostridia bacterium, assembly GCA_937894775.1. Lineage (GTDB taxonomy): Bacteria > Bacillota > Clostridia > Oscillospirales > CAG-272 > HGM12713. The sequence goes on along the minus strand of CALAXC010000096.1, from coordinate 2,066 downwards.
ATAAACGCGATCGGTAATGCAATCGTGCAACGAAAACATGTTTTCATCTCTGTCGCAATGCAAAAAGTTCATGCGCTCACCGCCTTTCTTGGCTTCATTATATCACATATCTGTGAACAGTTCAAGTGAAATATTCGGCGTTGCCGAATGTGAAATAATTTCCTTGCGGAAATTGTGAAATATTGCTCCCGTTGGTCGCAATGTGAAATAAAATTCGTTCCTTCACACGCCGCAGGCGTATTTCACTGCCGCAGGCAATTTCACACGCGCCAGCGTATTTCACTCGTTCCGCAGGAACGAATTTCACTGAAAAAAGCCATCCGCTTACGCGAATGGCTTTTTTCTTGGCAGGGGCAGAAGGACTTGAACCCACGACCAACTGTTTTGGAGACAGCGACTCTACCAACTGAGCTATACCCCTGTGCAACATGAGTATTATATCACATCGAACTTGAGAAATCAAGTCTTTTTTTAATTTTTTGCGTTATTTTTTGTTTTTCTTTATTTTTTTTCGCCTTTTTGCCGTTAAAAACGGCTCAAAACTGTGGAAAAAGCTGTGGAAACTGGGGAAAACTTTCCATTTTAACAAAAAGCTGTGTTCCATCGTCACAGCTTTGGCAGAGAAAACACGAACGCCGTCAAGGTTTTTTCATGCTTTTCGCAAGTGTCTATTTCTTGAAATCCCCGCCGCCTTGCTCCAAGTAAACGCCCGATGCGCTGCCAAACAAACAACGGGTGCTGCGCTTTTGGCACAGCACCCGTTTTCTTGTAATGCTAAATCGATATCGTAAAAAGGCTTTTATTACTCAGCCTCTACTGCATCCTCGATCTCAACTTCTACGTCGTCGCAGAAATCTTCATCATCCAAGAACAGCTCGTCGCAGTCGCAATCGCAATCGCAGCAACAGTCGCACTCAGCGGCTTTCTTCTTCTTGCAGATAGCGTAAGCAGCATATCCGATAGCACCTACCGCAGCTATAACGCCGAGAACGATAAGAACTACTTTAGCATAATTAGTCTTTGCGGGCTTCTTTTCAAACCAGAACATGATCTTTACCTCCATATATTTATTTATCAATTACAGTATACCATATTTTTGGCTTTTTGCAACAATAAATTTATAAAATATTGATGAATTTTTTGTTTCCTTAGAACTTAAATTAAAAAAACTATTTATTTTTTATATTTTTTATGATAAAATATAATGAATAATTATTTTATGGAGTATGGTATGACTTATAAACAAGCGGTTTTGATACTTTCCGATGCAGGCATCGCAGAGCCGGAGATCAACGCGAGATTGCTCTTTATGCGCTTTGCGGGGATGTCGCGCGCCGATCTGCTTTTATATGGCGACAAGGACGTGCCTTCCCGCGATCTCGAAATTGCAGTTCACCGCCGCGCGTTGCGGATGCCCATCCAATACATTATGGGAGCTTGGGAGTTCTTCGGCTTGATGTTTTCGCTCAACGCCGACACGCTTATCCCTCGCCCCGATACCGAAACGCTTGTGGAGCAGGCGATAAAGCGCCTTCCCGATGGCGCGAGGTTCTGCGATATCGGCACGGGAAGCGGTGCTATCGCCATATCTGTTTTGCACAACCGCCCCGACACCACCGCTGTGGCTGTTGATATAAACGAGAACGCACTTGATGCCGCGACCTCAAACGCCAAGCTGAACGAGGTGCAAGATAGGTTTATCCCGCGCATCGACGATGCGTTTTCACCCGATCTTCTTTCGGGCGAGCGTTTTGATGCTATCATATCAAATCCGCCGTATATAGAAAAATCGGTATACGAAGCTCTTGAAGCGGAAATATTTCACGAGCCGAAAATCGCCCTTGTGGCAGACGACGGCGGACTTGCGTTTTACAAAACGCTTATTCCAAAATACAAATCCAAAATAAATCCCGGTGGATTTATGGCGTTTGAAATTGGTTACGACCAAAGCAAAGCGCTTATAGAAATCGCCAAGGAAAACGGACTTTGTGCCGAGATAATCAAGGATTACGGCGGCAACGACAGGGTTGCGTTTATAAGAGTGTAGCAGTTTTATATCTTTTTCA
>CALAXC010000095.1 GCA_937894775.1 uncultured Clostridia bacterium | reverse complement strand
GAGTGCGCCTCAGGGCGTCGCCCTGAGAACCTACCACCTTTTGAAAAAGGTGGACCAAAACTTTCCAGCTGGGTTTGTGCGAACATTGTGCGCTGATCGTTTGTCGGCTCATCTTACCATAGCATACTTTATCTGTGAAAGTGTATAACCGTATCGCATCATTGACGCAACTATTTTCTGCCTTTCCTTTTTATCCTTCGGAAGCGGTGCATATTTCTTTTGCAATAATTCAAAACAATTTTCATCAAAATCAACTTCCGCATCCATAAGAAGCAATATCGCTTCCTCTACCGCATCTTCACGATATCCTTTTTCTGCAAGATGCGCACGAATACGTGTTTCTCCCCACAGCTTAGCAACGCATTTTTCAGCTTCTCTGAAAGCAGAAGCTTTTTCGTCAAGCAATCCGTCAGCCTCAAGCTTATTCACCGCCATACGCGAAATTTCAGGCTCAAATCCCTTCATAACAAGCTTACGGTATAACATTCTGTTAGAGCAAGAAGAAAAACCAAGCAAATAACTTCCGTGCTTATACGCACCGTAAAGCTTTGCCCGCTCGGCAACAGCTTCATATATTTCGCAACTGCTTCTTCCCACGCATATCGAAAGCTCCGTGTATGCTCCAAGCGATATCAAAAAACGGTCGACCGATCGTTTTTCACCTTCCCGAAGCTCAAAAGAAACAACTATTCCTCCGTCTGCACCCGCAGAAACCGAGATTACGTTGATCTCCATCTATTAAAGATCTCCTTCTCCGAGTGTGCGGATATCAAAATCGTCATCGTCATCCTCATCAAGCTCGAACTCGTCAGGTTCGCTCGAAAGATTATCCTTCTGCGCTCTTATCTTTGCATCAAGCTCATCAAGAAGCGCAGGATTTGCCTCTATAAATTTACGAACATTATCCTTACCCTGACCTATACGCTCACCGTCATAAGAGAACCACGAACCGCTCTTTTGTATAATATCAAGAGCGATAGCATAATCAATGATCTCGCCTGCTCTTGAAATTCCCTTTCCGTAAAGAATATCAAACTCGGCTGTCTTAAAGGGAGGCGCGACCTTATTTTTAACGACCTTACATCTTACACGGTTTCCGTATATCTCGTTACCGTTTTTGAGCTGTTCGGCTTTTCTTACGTCAATTCTTACCGAAGAATAAAACTTAAGCGCTCTACCGCCCGTAGTTGTTTCGGGATTTCCGTACATAACGCCAACCTTTTCACGAAGCTGATTTATAAATACAATAATACTGTTACTCTTTGAAACGATAGAAGAAAGCTTACGCATAGCCTGCGACATAAGACGTGCCTGAACGCCGACGGTAGTAGCGCCCATATCTCCCTCAATTTCCTGACGTGGAACGAGTGCCGCAACCGAGTCGACTACCACGATATCGATAGCGCCCGATCTTACGAGCTGTTCGGTTATATTAAGCGCATCTTCACCGCAATCGGGCTGTGCAACCAAAAGATTATTTATATCTACACCGAGCGCTTTTGCATATTCGGGATCAAGTGCGTGTTCTGCATCTATAAATGCAGCTTCTCCGCCCGTTTTCTGAACTTCAGCTATAATGTGAAGCGCAACCGTAGTTTTACCTGAGGACTCAGGTCCAAAAATTTCGATAATACGTCCTCTCGGAACTCCTCCTATACCGAGTGCGAGGTCAAGCGAGATCGAGCCTGTGCTAACAGCCTGAACCTCCATATTTGCATTATCGCCAAGACGCATTACAGCGCCTGCGCCGTATTTCTTTTCTATTTGCGAAATAGACGTTTTAAGCGCCTTCTTTTTTTCTTCAATATCAACTATAGGTGTTATGAGCGCATCATTTTTCTTTCTCTGTGCCATATTAAACTCCTTAAAAACTTTTTATTCAACGGATTCATTATACACCTATTATTACACATTGTCAATAGCTTTTAATAAATATTTTTCCAAAAATGGAACTATTTTTGATTTTTTTACGATTTTTTCGCAACATTGTTCCATTTTTGGCATAGTAAATTAAATAATTAAATAATCGAAACATATCCAGCCCAAAGCGGTCGGGTGCTTTGTACATCTCGCAAAGAGCGACTCAAAAAAGTTTTTGGTTTCGCTTTTTTCAAAAAGCGAATAGGTTCTCAGGGCGACGCC
>CALAXC010000094.1 GCA_937894775.1 uncultured Clostridia bacterium | reverse complement strand
TGTCGGTCTTACTTTCCTCGGAATAGACTCTAATATGCAGTACGTCATAAAAGGTATTATCATACTTGCCGCCTGCGCGATCGATATGAGAAAGTATTTGGTTAAAAAATGATATTCTTAAGACTGAAGTAGATTCAGCGCGCAATTTCAACACTTAAAATTCAGTTTACAATCCAAAACAAAAAGGTTGTCTTGCGACAACCTTTTGTTATTTTATTCAATCTTCTTTTTTCTTCAAAACAAGCGCAGTTCCGATAATTGCTACTGCGGCAAGAGCCGAAACAGCAATGCTTGACTTACATCCCGGCTTAGGCAAAATTGGAAGTGTCTCGCTCGATGTGTCCGCAGGCGTGCCTGTATCGGAAGGAAGCTCATCTATACAGCTATCCATATTTGAGTCGGAATCTTCTTCTCCGCTATTATCTTCACCGCTGTTGTCTTCTCCGCCATCATCATTTTCATCATCTTCTTCGGGTATAACGCCGTCAAGAGGAATAAGATCTTTGCATCTTGTATTGATAAGCGCTACCGCTGCATTGATTTCAGACTGTCTTACTTCGGGATCGCCCAAAAGCTCGTTAGCGTTATCTATCGCATTCAAAAGCATCTTGTAAGAAACGACTGTATATTTTGTTTCGTCAATAGCCTCAGCCTTCTCTATAGCCTCTTCAAGTGCAGCTATATCTGCCTCCTTAAGCTCAAGCGCTATGAGCGCACTATCCAATTCAGACTTAAGCTCTGTTGCGCGAGCTTTTGTAATGCTACCGTTGCTTACCGCAGTTTCCGCTTCTTTTGCAATATCAAGAATAGCCTTATAAGAGCTTGCCTCGTAATCTACTTCGGGATAGTTTTTTAAAACCTCGTCGATATAAGAAAGAAGCTCGTAAGAACCGTCGGAAACCGAAGATATATTCTGCGCTGCCGCATCATTCATCGCATAAAGCACAGCATTTCTTACCGATACCGTACGCTGACTGCTACCGCTTCCCTCACGGTTGAAAACACCCAAAGCGACCTTTGCGCCATCGGGAAGTGTAATACTGTTTCCTACAAGTGTAAAGGTTCCGTTTGCTGCGTCTGTAAGCGCATAAAAGCTTGCGGTAAAGCCATTTATAACAACCTTAAAAGTTCCGTATCCGTCAGAATCGATATCTGCTGTAATATATGAACGTGTATACCCCGTTCCGCAGCTCTTGCTGTCGTGCTGATTCAATCCCTTTACTACACGGATATCGGACTTTCCGTCGTTAGGATCATCACTTATGTTATTAAAAGAACCGTACATAAAGTATGCAAGATTGTTTGCGTGAGCAAAAATAACTCCGCAGTAACCGTAATCGCGGTTATTTTTCGCCTGAAATACATACTCATATTTAGTATCGCTTGTGATCTCATACATCTCTTTGGAATAATAAGCACGTCTTTCACAGCCGCTCTTAGCAGTAGACGTGATCGAATTTGCTGTTTTTGTCACAGTGAAATTCGAACTCATATCATTCTTTTTCTCGTTATACCAATAGCTGGTATAGGAAAGCTCTGACCAATTAACACGGTAAGCGGCTTTAGGCTTTTCGGAAGCGGCGCTTGCCGTTATCGACAAAGCAGCGGCTATCATTACTATCGCTAAAAAAGCACTGATTATTTTTTTCATAAATTCCTCCGTAAAAAGTTGAAATTACGAACCGATATAATTAAAAGCTCTCAATTATCTCCATCAAGGAAAATAACGATCTTTCTATTATTTTCAGATCCTATAGAGTTTGTAGATACACCCTCGATATTCTGGATCTCAGAGTGGATTATTCTTCTCTCGTAAGGATTCATAGGCTCAAGCATAACGCTCTTCTTATACTTAAGAACTCTGCTTGCCATCTTTCTTGCGAGTGAACGAAGAGTTTCCTCTCTCTTTGCGCGGTAGCCTTCAACGTCTACAGCGATTTTTACATACTCTTCTTTCTTACCGTTGATCTTCTTATTTGCGGCAAGATTCGCGAGATACTGCAAAGAATCAAGTGTATCGCCGTGATGTCCGATAAGAATTGCCGCAGCCTCACCTGTTATAGCTATTCTCTTTTCACCGTTATCACCGTCTGTCATATTGATCTCAGCTTCAATGTTCATATCAGCAAGAAGCTTTTCGATAAACGCCAAAGCTTCATACTCCCCGCCCACCGTGTAGCTTGCGGCTATCTTGGCATCGGTCGCACCTATTCCGAGAAATCCTTTCTTAGCATCCTCGAGAACAGTATACTCTATTTTTTCAGCAGAAGGAGCGCCGAGTGCCAAAGCAGCCTTTTCAACTGCCTCTTCAACGGTCTTTCCGCATACTGTTATTTCTTTTTTCATATTTTCTCCGTTAAAAATTATAAAATTGTAATTTTTTATTATTTGTTCTCACCGTCGGAATCTTTTTTATCGCTATCGGTATTCTTAGCCTTTGAAGACTTTTTATCGCTGTCATCCTTAAGCTTCGACGCACCGAACATAGAATTCTTCTTAGCTTCCTCGGCTTTCTTTTTGTCAGCCTCTTCCTGTGCGGCAAGAGCTTCCTTGAATGCACGAGCCTTCTCCGCCGTATCCTCAAAGTCCTCATCATCGATATGATGGAGCGAACGGACAACTCTACCCGATTTTGCAACCTTCAAGCTCTTATCAGGGCGCGAATTGATTTCTTTTTCAGCGGCAAGATAATCCTCTTCCGTAAACTTAGGAAGCGGCATAGCCTTAGAAAGAATAAACTGCTTGAGTATTCCGAGCAAGCACTTAAAGATCCAGTAAAGACCGAGCGCTGCGGGATAAGTGAACGCCAAAAATACACTGAAGAGAGGCATTACGATATCCATTACCTTATTGGAGCAACCCATCTGAGCCTGACTTGCATCATTCATAGGCTGATACATAAACTTTCTTGTAAGCTTCATACTAAGGAAGTATGCAACAAAGGTAAGAACAGGAACCAAAAGTATAAGCCAACCCGAAAGAGTCTTTATCGAGTCAAGATTCATACACTGCTGAGGAGTTATCGAAAGATCGAACGCGCCGAATACATTAAGATCGGGCATATCCGCGAATTCCTCTGCGGTCATAAAGCCTTCTACGTTTTTAAAGGCATCATAGCCTAATTCTTTCATTTTTGTAAGAAGTCCCACCGTTCCTCGCTGAGAGGAAGTTCCAACGATAGACTGAACTTGAACTATAGCGTCCTCAGAAAGTCCGCAAATATACTTAAGCGGGTTATAAACCACATTAACAAGTGCTATAAGAAGCGGGAACTGAATAAGAAGCGGCAAGCATCCTCCGAGAGGATTATATCCTTCCTTCTGATAAAGCTCCTGAATCTCCTCACTCATCTTCGCCTGAGTAGGCTTGTCATCTCTTCCCGAATATTTCTTGCGGATAGCAAGCTCCTTAGGACGCAGACGCGCCTGCTTGATAGATTTCTTTTGCTGGCTGATACCAAACGGCAGGAGCACTAATTCTACGAATATTGCAAAGATAAGAATAGCGAATAAATAATTTCCGCCAACGATCTTACTGCAAAGCTCAAGCACCCAGCCAAGCGGTTTGTTGATTATATCCATTTTTTCTTCCCTTTCTTTTTATTTAATTGGGAGTCTCATTGTGTGTGTTTGCGTCTTCCTCTGTATTCCTTTGATATTTCGGTATTTTCTTATGCTTCTGTTTATCTGCCTTGCTCTTCTTTTCGGGAACGGGATCATAGCCCCATTTACCAAAAGGATTACAGCGCAAAATTCTCCAGACCGTAAGACCGAAACCTATAAAAAAGCCTCGTTTCATAAATGCCTCAACGGCATAGGCAGAACACGTAGGTGTAAATCTACATGTGGAACGTCGTTTGAGAGGGGACAAAAACTTTTGATAAAAGCGAATAAGCCAAATGCAAACGTGCTTCATTTTGGTTTTTCCTTTTGTTTTGCTGTTTTTATTTTCCGACCGAGCGCAAAAACACGGTCATCCGTTGTTATCGCAATAAAGCCCAAGAGTGATAAATGCGTCCTTAAGCTCTTTTGCCACGTCATAGCTCTTATTCTTAAGTATCGCCGCCCTTGCGCCGATGACTATAAGATTACCTGTTCTGACGTTAGGCTTCACAACGTCGAAGCCTGCTCTGATAAGCCTTTTTGCGCGATTTCTCGCCACCGCGCCTCCAAGCTTTTTAGAAACCGAAAGACCTACACGGTTAACGTACTTTTTTTCGGGATTGGCTTTTTTTCTTTGCTCGGCGGTATAGTCCTTAAGCACATAGACCGAAACAAGCCTGCCTACGTAATTCTTCCCTTTTTTGTACGCCTTATTATAAAGGTGATGTTCCTTGATAGCAATATTCTTCATACTCTCCAAAACAGGACTCTTAGCCTTTACCTCCGTAGCGTTTACATAAAAGTTAAAAACCCCGATGCTATACGGCAGTGATCTGCTTTCGTCATCGGTGGTTTTTATCGTTGGATTACCAACAAATTAATAGGTCAATCTTTTTCTGCCTTTTGCGCGTCTTCTCTTCAAAACGTTTCTGCCGTCAGCAGTAGCCATTCTTTTTCTGAAGCCGTGCTCCTTTTTTCTCTGACGCTTTTTGGGTTGATAAGTTCTGAACATCTCCTGCACCTCCTTAAGTTTGGTTTATTCCGGATCATTATAGATTATCCGGAACGTTTTCCGGAAGCGTGTTGCTTTATTAAGCCATATTAACGCTTATACACAATGACATCATATATTAAAACATATTTTTGCCATTTTGTCAAGAGTTTTTTCATTTTTTTTATTTTTTTAGGCTACTACTTGCGGTTTCTTTTATTTTATGATAAAATAATTACAATAACTTCAGGCGGTGAACTATGAAACCAATAATAAAAGAAGAAGAATTCCGACGGCTCTTAAAGAAGGGATTATCGGGCGCATATCTTTTTGCAGGTGATGAAGATTACCTCAAAAGCTTCTCGCTCAAAAGCGCTCGCAGTACGGTCTGTGCCGAGCCGTCGTTTGCTATTTTCAACGACATACAGATAGATCCTATAAACTATTCTCCCGAGGCTCTTGTAAATGCGCTTATGCCTCTTCCTATGATGGACGAAAAAAAGATAGTAAGCATTAACGGGTTGCCTATAGGAAATATGCGTTCAACCGAGATAGACGAGCTTATTGAAGCAATAAGCACTATCGAAGAATACGATTACAATATTCTTATAATCTCTGTACCTGCGGGACTTATAGATACCAACAAATATTCTGCGTCAAGCGGAGCTTTTCAAAAACTCGCCGAAGTAATGACGACCGTTCTTTTTGAGCCCATATCGGGTGCAAAGCTCACTGCGTGGGTATCAAAGCATTTCACATATCACGGAGTGAACGCAGACAGCGCAGTCTGCAATCTGCTTATTGACAAATGCAATCACTCTATGTTCTCACTCGCCAATGAAACCGAAAAGCTCGCATATTATGCGTTACAAGCCAAAAGGACCACCGTTACCGCCGATGACGTTGAAAACATAGCCTGCACAGTCATATCATCTGAAGCATTTGCGCTTGCGAACGCAATAATCGACGGGCGCAACGCCGATGCTATTGAGGCTTTAAGCGTAATGAAATACGAACGGATAGAGCCTGTAATAGTTCTCAGCGAGGTATCGAAAACGATAAACGATCTGTTTTTAATAAAAGTGTTATCCGAGGATGCGCTTCCTACAACGGAGATTGCACGTATTTTAAAACAAAAGAGCGAATACAGAGTACGGATGTACGCAGCCATAGCGGCAAAAAAATCAAAAGCTTCACTTTACCGTGCGATCGCGCTCTGTTCCGAGGCTGACCTCTCATTAAAGAACTCTTCGCTCGGTTATACCGCAATAGAAAGACTCATCTGCTATCTTTAAAATCAGCGCACAATGTTCGCACTAACCCAGCTGAAAAGTTTTTGGTTTCGCTTTT
>CALAXC010000093.1 GCA_937894775.1 uncultured Clostridia bacterium | reverse complement strand
GATGATAATGCGAAAATCATTATCACGACAATTCAAAAGCTTTCTACTTTCATCGGTAAGAACGGCGGACACCCCGTATTTGACAAGCGTGTAGTTATCATATTCGACGAGTGCCACCGCAGTCAGTTCGGAGATATGCACGTGGCAATCACGCGCAATTTCAAGAAATATCACCTGTTCGGCTTCACGGGTACGCCGATCTTTGCCGTCAATGCGGGTGTTGGCAAGAACCCCAATCTCAAAACTACGGCACAAGCCTTTGGAGATCAGCTTCACACCTATACCATCGTGGATGCTATCAACGATAAAAACGTGTTGCCGTTCCGTGTTGATTATATTAAGACGATGGACAAGAATGACGATATTGACGATGACCAAGTATGGGATATTGACCGCGAGAAAGCGTATATGGCTCCCAAGCGTATAGAGCTTGTTACCCGTTATATCTTGGAGCATTTCAATCAAAAGACTTACCGCAACGAGAGAACCTACGCGTATAACGTGCTGACGAATATTGCTGAAGTTGCCGCCGCACACGGTAAGACCGAGGTGGAGGAAATCAAACGCAAGCAAAGAGTCAGCGGTTTCAACTCTATCTTTGCCGTGTCGAGTGTACCTGCTGCCAAGCTCTATTACGATGAGTTTAAGCGTCAGATGGCGGCTGATCCTACGAAGAAATTACGCATTGCCATCATATATAGCTACGGTGCAAACGAGGAAGAAAACGATGGTATCTTGGACGAGGAAAACCCCGAAGATACCTCCGCACTTGATCAAAGCTCCCGCGATTTTCTTGATGCCGCTATCCGCGATTACAACGAAACCTTCCATACCAATTACGATACGTCAAGTGATAAGTTCCAAAACTATTACAAGGACGTTTCGCTTCGTATGAAGAACAAGGAGCTTGACCTTCTTATCGTTGTCAATATGTTTTTGACGGGCTTTGATGCGACCACGCTCAACACACTTTGGGTGGACAAGAACCTTAAGATGCACGGACTTATTCAAGCATACTCTCGTACCAACCGTATCTTGAACTCCATCAAGACCTTTGGCAACGTAGTTTGTTTCCGAAATTTGCAGAAGCGCACCGACGATGCAATCTCACTTTTCGGTGATAAGAATGCTTCGGGTATCGTGCTGATGCAGAGCTTCAACGATTACTATTACGGTTATACCGATAAGGATGGCAACGAGAAGCCCGGCTTTGTAGATATGATTGCGGAGCTTTCCGATAAGTTCCCGTTGACCGAGCCGCAGATCATTGGAGAGAAGAACCAAAAGGACTTTATTTCTTTGTTCGGTGCTATCCTTCGTATGCGTAATCTGCTCACGTCTTTCGATGAATTTAAGGGCAAAGAGATCCTTTCCGAGCGTGATTTGCAGGACTATCTCGGACGATACCAAGACCTTCGCGACGAGTGGAACGAGCGCAGAAAGAAGGGCGAGCTTGAAGATATTGTTGATGATATTGTATTTGAAATCGAGCTTATCAAGCAGATCGAAATCAATATTGATTACATCCTTATGCTCGTAGCCAAGTACCACGATACTCATTGTCAAGACAAGGAAGTTCTCATCACGATACGCAAGGCAATCGACGCAAGCCCCGAGCTTCGTAGTAAGAAGGCTCTTATCGAAAACTTTATCGATGGAATCAACGATGTTGATGACGTTATGACAGAGTGGAGAACCTACGTTGCCGAGGAAAAAGAGCGCGAGCTTACCGCGATTATCGAGGAAGAAAAGCTTAAACCCGAGGAAACTCGCAAGTTCATTGAGAATGCTTTCCGTGACGGTTCCGTTAAGACAACGGGTACGGATATAGACAAGATTATGCCGCCCGTATCCCGCTTCGGCGGAGGCAATCGAGAGGAAAAGAAGCAAGGTATCATCACAAAATTGCTTAAATTCTTTGAGCGTTTCTTTGGCATTGGATAACTGAATATAGCCGCTATCAAAAGCGTGATTACCACGCCGCGATAGCGGCTTTTTCTTTTTGTTTTCGGGCGGTAATAATGAAATTCCACCTACGAAATTGCTTGTTCCCAAGGCTATTAAGTAGAAAGATTGTTCCGTGTATTTTGAAAAACAGTTCCAAAACACAATAACCGCTGTGTGGTTATATATAGCAGAGCCTTTCAAATTGGAATGCCAAATGGCAGGTTATAAGTAGATGCGAATACGAAAACAATTTGTGATCTTTTCGATTAGACCGTGTACTTTTTCTCAAAAAGCAGCTTTTACATAAGTAGGAGGATTCATATTTTTTTGAAGAAGTTTATCTCAAACGTATAAGTTTTGATCGAAATTTTACTTTTATATAGGTGTAGGCAAAAACATTTTATACCACCTTGCCTTAAGTTTTGATTGCGCCCAAGGCTATTAGTTGAGAGGAATATTTGTAAATATACTTTGAATTTTTGAAAAA
>CALAXC010000092.1 GCA_937894775.1 uncultured Clostridia bacterium | reverse complement strand
CTGGGGGCGTCGCTGGCGCTCTTAACCTGTTATCTGATCTCCGTGATCCCCTGGCCGGAGGAAATGCTTGCCACTTATGAGACGCTTTATGCCAATACGGTGGATACGTCCGTGCTGACCTTCTTTGTGACGGTGCTGTTTGCGCCGATATTGGAGGAAGTGATCTTCCGCGGTCTGCTGTTTAATGCCATGCGTGAGGGCAACTTAAAAGCGGCTGTGATCGTTTCAAGCGTGACTTTCGGGATCGGGCATATTATCAATCTCGTGAACGGCTCGGGCGCGGAGCTTATTCCGAATCTGCTTCAGGTGATATATGCCACCGCCGCGGGATTTATGTTCGTTATGATCTATTGCAAGACCCAAAGCCTCATCGGTTGCATACTCGTTCACGGAATTTTCAATGCATTGAGCGTGTTTGCAAACGAGGGTGCGGCGACGACCGAAACACGCATAATTTTCTGTATTTTGCTCACTGCAATTACTTCCGCCTATGCGGTGTATCTTGCTTGGACGATGAAATTTAATGATAATTGAAAATGCTGTATCAAAGCATTTTGGACTTATTGAATAAGGAGAAAAATTATGAAAACAGGCATTTACGTACCACTCGTTACTCCGTTCAAAGAGAACGGCGAGATAGATTATGAGGTTCTTGCAAAGGCGACGAAGTTCGTGCTTTCGAAGGGCGCGGATGGCATTTATGCTTGCGGAGGAACGGCGGAATTCTGCCTTTTGACGACAGAGGAAAGAAAGCGTTGCCTTGAGGTCATCATCGAAAACGCCGATGGCAAAGAGGTGATCGCGCACGTTGGTTCTCAGTCAACAGCGGAGTCTGTCGAACTTGCTCGCCACGCGGCGAGTGTCGGCTCGAATATGCTTTCAGCCGTCGCGCCCTATTATTTCGGCTACACTTTCCCGCAGATCAAGGAGTATTTTCGCAAGATCGCGCACGCGACCGATCTTTCACTTATGATCTACAACGCGGCGCAAGCGCGTACATATTCGCTTGAAGAAATGAAAGAACTTCTCGGCTATATGTCACGTCACCACGAGGACTTGGAGAAAAGCTTTACCGATGAGCAGAAAGAGGTCTTTGAGAAATTCCACGATTGTTGGAGCGAGTATATGAGCTTGGCAGAGGCGGCAATCTTTGAGTATGCTTTCAAACTCGGTATGCAAATTGCCATTGAAACATTAACTAAATAACGCACGGCGGCGGGAGCAATCTCGCCGCTTTTTCAACATAAAAATTAAGAGCAGAGCGTGGAAAAATAGAAGCACCAAAGCCTTTATAAACAAGGAGTTTTCACTTGCATTTTTAGGCAGATAATGTGTTTATATCTTCAACCTCAATTTTGAAGTCTATTTTTCCACGCATCAAGTAAACCCTCATAAACCGACGATAAACAATCATAATTGATTGACAAATTGATGATATTATAGTATAATAGAATAAATATTTGTATCTTTTTGTCGAAGGAGAATTAAAATGACTAACGAAACGGAAAGATGGTATTCACTCAAAGAGATTATGGAGCACCTTGGTGTCAGCAGAGATACCGTGCTCGTATGGATTGCAAAGCGCAATATGCCTGCTTCAAAGGTTGGACGTCTTTGGAAGTTCAAAGTGTCTGAGGTTGATGCTTGGGTAAAAGCGGGAAATGCAGCTGAAAAGTGAGGAGTTCAATATGGATAACAATATGAAAGCAGAGATAGTTAAAACATATTTTAAAGCGGTGTGTGATGCATATCGTCTTGGTAATGTAGAGTCATCATATAACGCTCCTATTATGACATTATTTACAGGACTCGGTTGTGCTGCTCGCGATTTATCGGGTGAACGCAAAGGTCAGACTGGAGAAAATATAGATATTAAACTTTGGCATAGCGAAGAGGATGTAACAGAAACCGAACCATTCGCTGGAGTTGAGGTCAAAAAGGTTGGCGGAATTGACAAAAGAGCACTTTCCCAAATCAAGACAGAAGCTGACAGATACGGGAATGCCATTTTAACCGATAATCTTGAATGGCGTTTTTGGCGTGCTGGTGATACTGAAATGTACACGGGATTACGTTTGATAGACTTGGTTGATGATAAGCTCGTTTTGAAGGAAGAAAACGTTGAACTGTTCATAAGTCTTGTCGAAAATTTCTTACTCCGCGATCCTGCACAGATTAAATCTTCAACAAAGTTGGCTGAGTATATGGCAATGCACGCCCGTACAATCCGTAGCATTATATCTGGTATTCTAAAGGACGACGGAAACGGTCAACCGCTGGTGAATGATAATCAAAAGCGACTTCCGATGTTTCCAGAACTGTATGGGCTATATAGCAGAATTCAATCAGATCTTAGACCTTTAATTACTTCTCGTGAATTCGCGGATATGTATGCTCAAACCATCGTATATGGTTTGTTTATAGCACGATATAACGATACAACTCCCGACTCATTTGACCGATATGAAGCAATCAAATTCTTGCAGGAAGAATCTGAATTGTTGAAACAGTTCTTTATGCATATTACAGGAACGGGAAAGAAGCACCCAACACTTGAAGGCGTTATTGACAAATTGTGTTCTTTATATTGTATATGCAACGTTTCTGCACTGTTGGAACGTGATGAGCGCAAGGATACGATAATTCATTTCTATGAGGAATTTCTAACTTTTTACGATCCGACACTAAGAAAAGCTCTTGGCGTTTTCTATACACCCGTTCAAGCCGTACAGTATTTAATATCGGCAGTAGACAAGATATTAAATGAGGATTTTGGCATTGATGGTGGACTGTCGAATAACGAACAAATAACGGTTAAAGTTCCTTGTGAACCATATAGAGTAACGCGAAATAAATGGTCAAGCGAAATATCAATTTCTGTACCGCGTGTAGCTATTCTTGATCCGGCTTGTGGTACGGGTTCTTTTGGCGCGGAAATCATCAAATACATCAAGAAAACATATTTTTCTGGTGTGCGGTCAGCGTTTTATGAAAATTATATTCAGCAAGAAAACGGGTTACTCTCTCGCTTAATAGGCTTTGAGATTATGATGACAAGTTATGTTGTTGCTCATTTGAAAATTCGCCGTACGATTGATGAAACCCTTGGGCATTTACCGTCTGTTCATCTACCGACTAATATTTTCTTGACGAATACTTTAGCTCCCCCTATGTCTAATGTTGAGCGCGGTGAACAGTTGTCTTTGTTTGACTTTTCGGCAGCTATCACGGATGAAGCATATCACGCAGATACGTGGAAAGCACGTCGCCCAATCAAAGTAATTATCGGAAACCCGCCATATCTGGCTGCCTCGACTAATCCTTATGATATTTCTGCATACAAAACCGAAACAGATGGTGTAACGGATTTTGGAGAACGGAAACATTGGCTAAATGATGATTATGTTAAGTTCTTTAGGTTCTCTGAGCAGATCATTGATAAGAACAAAGAGGGTGTACTCGCTTTCGTGTCAAACAATGGTTACTTAGATAATCCTACATTTAGGGGTATGCGCGGAAGTCTTTTGAGAAGCTTTGATAAGATTTATATTGTAAATCTTCACGGAAGTGCTAACAAAAAGGAAACTGCTCCCGATGGTAGCAAGGATGAAAATATCTTTGATATTATGCAAGGCGTTTCTTTGTTTATCGGTGTTAAGAAAACAAAGAAAAGTGATTGGGCGAAAGTTTATTATACGGATGTTTGGGGAACTCGCGAAGCAAAGTTAAATGCTTTGGCAAAAGGCAATCTTACATTCAATCAGCTGAAATTGGATCAAAAGATGGCGTACTTCATTCCCTTTGGAAGTAATGATAAAACAGCGTATGATAACGGAGTTGGACTTTCAGAATTGTTTCCCACAAATGTAACAGGCATTGTTTCGGGTAATGATGGTGTGGCAATTGCTCCTACAAAAGCTGAATTGACCAGACGTATGGATGTTGTAAAGAACGCAACTGACGAAAAAGATGTTTTGAATTTGTGGACGAGATTTAGCCGAGGACAAACCGCAGAAAAAATTCAAAATGATGTTCTGTCCGAAGGTGTGATCACACCGATTTCTTTCAGACCGTTTGATTCCCGATGGACATACTATTCTGGCAATTCTTGCGGTTGGGTGCTTTGGCCAAGAGAAAAGAGCACAATGGGACACTTGTTGGCGGATGCAACAAGCCCTATTGGAGCAAATATTGGAATGGTATTCTGCAAGACATCCAGAAGCTTCTTCTCGCCGTTTGTTTCTAAAAATATCATTGCTCACCGCTTATTCTCGGCTATGTGCGAAATTACATATATTGCGCCGCTTTATTTGCGTTCGGAAGCTGCATTAACAGAAGAAATCTGGACAGCAAATATAAACGAAGATGCGTTTGAAAAACTGACACGTCATTTATCTACAAAGCCTACGCCAATAGAAGTGTTTGATTATGTGTACGGAATTTTGCACGATCCCGTTTACTGTGAGAAGTATGGTCAATATCTTTGCAGAGATTTTCCTCGTGTACCGGTTATCAACGAACCACAAGCGGAAAGAACAAAGGGTGGATTCTTTGTTAGCGAAGACCTTTACAAAAAATATGTTTCCGCAGGAGAACGCTTAAGAAAATTGCATCTTATGCAAATAAAATCACCCGCAACACTTTCGATAGAACCTAACACACCGGACGATATGGAAATCGAAGCTATTAAGTACAAGAACGGTACGCTTCAATTGAATGCAAATAAGAGTATTAGTGGTATTTCTGAAGCAGTATGGAACTACCAGATTGGTGGACACCAAGTGTTGGACAAGTGGTTTAAGGAGCATAAGGGAGAAACTCTTACAATTGACACCTTTGCTCATATCGAAAATATAGTAGGACTGCTGGGAGAAACAATTAGAATCAAGGAAGAACTTAAAAACATCCATTAATTTTTAGGATAGTGAGGTTGTTTTATGAAAATTGAGAATATAAAATATACGCTTCGTACAGAACAAATTGCAGCTGTTGAAGCGAGTAATATAGTAGAGAGGAGTTAAGAGAAAACAATATTTATGTGGAATAATATACTTGTATTTTTGGGCAATCATTGGGTTGACTTGCTATTGATATTTGTCGGTGCATCTGCTTTGTTTATTTACTATTTGCAAGAGCGAAAAAAGGTTTCTGAAGCAGCATCTTTGATTTCAATGCAAGTTGAAGATTTGCAAACGCGAATTAGCGAAATTGGCACATTTATAGTAGAAGGAAAACTCAATGAAGGTGCATTTTATGAGTCTCAAATTCTATTTAAGACGGATTATTGGGATATGTATAAGCATTACTTTGTAAGAAAAATGGACTCATATAGCTTTAGCCTTTTTGATAATTTCTATAATTGTGCCTCTGAAATATTGGAGCAACAACAGTTGATGAAGAACCTGCAAAAGAACTCGTTCTTTTTGAGTCAACAAAGCATTATGCAAATGGAAACTAATGCTTTGTTACAGTCTTTATCAATGAGCGAACAAACTTCTGTGGATGTTTCTCAACTGATTAAAGCAATGGAAAACATCGTTCCTGCTGATATGGATTCAGAGCAGAAAAAGGCGTTGGAAAATGCATTAAGGCAAATATGTTTATCTAACAGCAACGCTAATTCTGAATTGTTTTGGAGTCTTTATAACAAAACCAAAGGAAATGTGCACGCTGCTATAAATCAAAAAGCTTTAACATCATATATACCTATGCAGATTAGAATTACGCTTGAAAATGCATTGAAAAAGAACGCTTCAATACCGATAATTGGCTGCGAAGGATATAGAACAATTAAGAAAATAGCCAAGAGAAAAATTTGATTGCAAACAAATTATAATGTTGAAGCGACAATTAAGTAAAAGGAGTGATAGATATGGCAAAAAATCTAACCAACAACCAGCTATTATTGAAAGAGTGTATTGCCCAAGATTTTCAAGAAAATAATACATATTCAGATTTAAGCTCGTTCTTTGAGTTCTTTGCTGCATCACAAGTCTTAAAGAACTACAATTTGAGCGATGAGGAAATAGAAAATGGCGTAGTCGGCGGCGGAAACGATGGCGGATGCGATGGTATTTATATTTTCTTAAACGATGAGCTTGTAAATGCAGATCAATTAGAAACCTTAACAGCATCAAAAGGTTCCATATTGGAGCTATGTATAATTCAAGCCAAAAACGAAACAGGATTCAAAGAAGATGCCATAATGAAGTGGAAAACTGTTTCTGAAAACCTTCTCAGTATGTCTAATTCGTTGACAGATTATAGTGGTAGATATTCGGAAACAACACTTGACAATTTCAAATTGTTTAGAGATGTTGTTACCAAGTTTATTAGAAGCCAAGTTAAAATTAAAATAATTTATCATTATGTTACCTTGGCAAATGAATGTCACCCCAATACCTTGCAGCAGGCAGAAGAATTAAAAGCTAAGGTGGGCGAAATATATCCTTCGGCGAGTGTGATTGTTAATTTCGTAGATGCTAACCAACTAATGGATATGTATAACTCTGATAGCGAAGTAACAATTAGTTTAAACTTGGCGGACAACCCTATTACATTAAGTAACAAAGATTACGTTTCGCTCGTTAATGTCGGCACATTCTACAAGTTTATTAGCGATGAGAACGGAGCTCTTAGAAAAGGCTATTTTGAATCCAATGTAAGAGATTATCAAGGTCACAATAGTGTAAATTCCTGCATTGCGGAAACGTTGGCTTCAACTTCCGCAGAGGACTTTTGGTGGTTAAACAATGGTGTTACTATATTGGCAGCCGATATCACGCTTATCACGAGCAAGTCATTACTTCTTGTAAATCCAGAAATAGTAAATGGACTCCAAACCTCTCGCGAGATATATAACTATTTTTCATCCAATCCTCATCTGATAGACGCAGAAAAACGTAATGTATTGGTTCGAATTATCAAACCTGAAAGCGAGGAATCTCGTGATAACATTATCTTTGCAACCAATAACCAAACAAGTATTCCTAAGTCATCATTGAGAGTAACCGATACGATACATTTGCAAATCGAAATGTATTTCAAAAATAGAGGATTATATTACGATAGGCGTAAGAATTACTATAAGAACCAAAAGAAAAAAGCTGCTGATATCATAACTGTATCCTTCCTCGCACAGTGCCTAATAACCCTTGTATTAAGAAAGCCCGACTTTGCTCGTGCAAGACCTTCTACATTGCTTACTGATGATGAAACTTATCATAAGTTGTATGAAGAGGGCCACGATTTGGAGGCATATTATCGAGCTGCAAGAATAGGCAGGGTAATTCAAAACAACCTCAAGTTGTCAACGGATATGACCCCTGCTGAAAAGAGTGATGTGTTATTCTATTTAATGTATGCAGTGGTGGCAAAGATAACTAACAAGCATGATCTATCATTCGATGATTTAAAGACTTTTGATCTTGATCAACTAACTTCCGAAGTCATTGATGAATGTAAAGCAGCAGTATTTAATCGCTATAAAGAATTGGGCGGAAATGGTCGAGTAGCTAAAAGTTCTACATTTATTAACGAGATTGATACTTTACTTCAAGCGCAAATTGCCGATGTTGAGGAAACGGCACGAGAGATAGTTACAGTATAACTAAAATTCTAAAATGAATAGTTTAGCCGCTATCAAAGCGTGATTACCACGCCGCGATAGCGGCTTTTTTGTTTTTGTATAAAAATGGAAATTTCGTATCAAAAACGCTTATTTTGTGCCATTTATTATGTGCAAAATAAAATTTTTATTAATTTTTTTGAAAAATGTCATATTTTTGCCTTTCTCGCCGCCTACCAATTGAGGGGGGATTTATTTTTTTGCTCAAAAATATCCCTTTTGGAGCTTTTCTATCGTGGTTATATTTGAGAATTTTTTCTGATTTTGGCCCTTTTAGGGCGTTTTCGTTGGCTACCAATTGAGGAGATAAATATTTCTTGAGAATTATGGCATTTTTAGGGCGTTTTCGCTGCCTACTACTTAGAGGAGCAAATGCAAAAATATAAATTTTCTTGGAGCCATACTTATATTTTTTGCGTTTTCGTTGGCTACCAATTGAGGGAACATTTTCTTTCGGTACGCATCGTTTGAATTGATTTTCTCACAAAGCTTACGGGAGGAAAGGTTAATTTTTGCGTTTCGGTTATTCTTTTAATCTTCAACTTTTCATTCTCAAATACATAGTGCTTCACCCAAAATCAAACCTAAATCACTTACGAAAGGAGGCAAAAACAGACGCGCGAGTTTGAGTTTTGTGAAGCAATATTAAGGTAGGGGTACGCTTGCACCGACATGAGAAAGTCTGTCTATCAGTCGGAGCAAGCACTGGTTTTGGATAGCCAAATCCAAATCGCCAAAAATTGCTTGCCCGTCCGTTGGTCGGAGCAAGCACTGGTTTTGGACGCCCAAAATCATTTTTGGGGAGTTTCCCCAAGCCCCACCTTTTTTAACAAACGAGAAAGGAATTTTGAAAATGAAAAATCAACAAACAATTTTAATCAAAGAAAATTTAACAGAAAGAAATTTTGCTTCGGTAATCTCACTCCCGATCGAAAAGCTAAAACCTTTTGCAAATCATCCTTACAAGGTCGTCGACAATGAGGATATGCAAAACCTCATCGAGAGCATCAGAACGCAAGGTGTTTTGAATCCTATCACTGTTCGCCCTATTTCCGATGGATACGAAATTATATCGGGACACCGTCGAGTATTCGCTTGTAAAAAGCTCGGCGTCGAGTTCGTTCCCGCATTCGTAAAAGAAATGACACGAGAGGAGGCTATTATCGTTATGACCGATTCAAATTTGCATCGTGATAGGCTTCTCCCAAGTGAGAAAGCATTCGCCTATAAGATGAAACTCGACGCCATTAAAAGGCAAGGCGAACGTACTGACCTAACTTCTGCCCAAGTCGGGCATAAGTCATTAACATCGGTTGAAAGAATCGCAATCGAAAACGACGAGAGCAAAACGCAGGTGCAGAGGTATATTAGTCTTACCAAATTAATCCCCGAATTGCTCCAAATGGTAGATGACGGAAAGATAGCACTCACACCCGCAGTTGAAATATCAAAGCTCGGTACTGATTCTCAACGTATTCTTCATAACGCTTGTACCTTTTACGATTGCACACCGTCTTATGCTCAAACAGTTCGCTTGCGAAAGCTCGCAGATAAAGGCGAACTCAGTGAAAAGAAAATATACGAGATAATGGGCGAAGAAAAGGCAAACCAACGAGAAAAAATTGTTATCTATATGGATGAGCTTAAAAGATTTTATCCTAAAAGTATTACGCCAAAGGATATTACCGCCGATATTATTCACTTGCTTGAAAAGAGAAAAAGGCATAGAGAACGCAACGGAGGTGATAGAGATGAAAGATAAAATCAAAGATGCTCGAAAAAAGCATAGGTGGTTTATCCCTATACCAAGTGAGTCCACATATCAAGTAGGCGGCACAACATATATCGTTTCAAGCCAATTCGCAGAGTCGAACCAAAATTCTCATACTTTACGTTCAAGATTTGAAAGAATTATAAAAAATAATTCCGCAGATTTGTGTAATGAAGCAAAGGATGATATAATACAAACGGAATATGTTTCGACTGCCCATCCGATAAACAAAAACTCGGATAGAAAGGAGAATAATGCAAAAGAAAACAGCAGCGAAACAAAATGAAAATATAATAGGCATTACCGCCTTGTATTGCCGACTTTCGCGTGATGACGGAGCTGAGGGAGAAAGCAATTCGATTGCTAATCAAAAGAAGCTGCTTAGTAAGTACGCAAAGGAACACGGATTCACAAATACCAAGTTCTACGTTGACGACGGATACACGGGAACAAATTTTAACCGCCCAGGTTTTCAAAGAATGCTTGAAGATATGGATATGGGTTATATCTCTACAGTAATAGTCAAGGACTCGTCACGATTCGGACGAAACTACCTTGAAGTAGGACAATATACCGACTATTATTTTCCCGAGCATAATATACGATTCATAGCAATAAACGATTGCATTGACAGTGAGAACGGAGAGGATGATTTCAGCGTATTCCGTAACGTAATGAACGAGATGTATGCAAAGGATATAAGCCGAAAAGTTCGTTCTTCTCACAGACTTCGAGGCAACGCGGGAGAACCACTTTCAGCTCCACCTTACGGGTATATGAAATCTTCCGAGAATAAAAAGAAGTGGGTTATTGATCCCAACGCCGCAGAGATAGTTAGACGAGTCTTTCGTTTATGTATTGAGGGTAAAGGTAACGAAACTATCGCAAGAATTCTTCAAGAGGATAAGGTATTAGTTCCTATGGCATATTGGCAAAGCAAGGGACTCGGCAGAGGTGGAAAGAAAACTCAACCAAATCCGTATAAGTGGTGCAAGACAACTATTGCAAAGATGCTTGCTCAACAAGAGTATTGCGGTGACGTAATAAACTTTAAGACCTATTCAAAGAATTTCCGTAATAAAACGAGGATAGCAAATCCAAAGGAAAATTGGGCAATATTTAAGGACGTTCACGAGCCTATAATAGACCGAGAAACCTTTGAGAGAGTGCAAGAGCTGACTAAGGAAACAAAACGTCGTAAGCCAAAGGACGAGAGTATGAGGAAAAGCATATTTTCAAATCTTCTTTACTGCGGAGATTGTGGGCATAAGCTATGGTTTAACTTCAATCAAAAAAATCCGAGCATAAGGTTTTACAGTTGCTCGAATTACGTAGGAAGCAGAGGGACTTGCGAACTGACACACTATATACGTGAGGATTCTTTGGAGCAGGTAGTAAAGATGGAGTTATTTAAGCTTGCAACCTATCTTGACCACGATGAAATCGCTTTTGCGGAGCTTTTAGAGGATAAGAGCAACAATGATGCAATGGCAGAACGAAAGGCGTTAGAAAGTGCTTTATCGGTAGCTGAGGCAAGGAGCAAAGAACTTTTAAGACTTTACGAGCGACTGTATGAGGACAACGTAAACGGTAAGGTAACGGATGAATGGTTTATGAGGTTATCTCACAAATACGAGCTTGAACAAGATGAGCTTAAAAAGCAGATGTTTGAATTAAAAAACAAACTCGACAGTCTTAACAATGCAAAAAGTTCATCGGAAAGCTTTATCCGAGCAATACGAAAGTTTATGAGTATGCAAACGCTCACACCGATAATACTCCAAGAGCTTATAGAGAAGATAGAGATATTCAACGTCGAGGGCAAGGGCAAAAACAGAACACAAAGATTGATAATCCATTACCGCTTTGTGGGATGTATAGACCTGACGAGCGTTATCCCAAAGCATACCTATAAACTTGATTCAAGACAAGGCGTGGCAATAGAGTATCTCCCAAGCGCAGTATAACAAAACTAAAAACAAAAAGAAAAGAGCAGAAAAACTGCTCAAAAATTTAAATATTAAACTAAATATTAAAAAAAAGTAAACACAGGAGAACGACTATGAACAACACAACAAAAATTCTGACTGTCGCCGCAATCGCAATCTTTGCCGGAACCGCCGCGTATGCAAAACCACATCATCATGATCGTGACAGACACAATGGTGTCAGACTTGCCACTGATATTGTCCGGTTGGTCGGGGCATCCCTGGATATCGTGACACCGCGTCCGGTCATCGTAACGCAACCGGCAGTGATCGCACCGCCACCGGTCGTAGTAACACCCCGTCCCCATTACTACTACCGTCCGGCACCGCCACCGCCGAGACATCATCATCGTCCTGCGCCGCGTCATCATGGCGGGAAAGGAGGTCACAGACGTTGACAAACAGTTATATGATTGACATCCTGCCGTACTTTTCACTTTTCTGAATTGAAAAGTACGGTTTTTCAGTGTATATTACAGAGAAAACAAAGATTGGATCGAATTATATGCTGAAAAATATCAGATGTTTTGTTACTTTGCTGTTCTGTCTGATCGCCGTAAATAGTACGGCATTGGAAATCATCCGGAAAAATCTGGACTTGCCCGGATGGAAAACAGAACACCGGGATTTGAAAATCATGTATATCACCGATCTGCATTTACGGGAAGAAGTCATTTCAGATTCTTTATTCACAAACCTTATAGGTTTTACATATGGTAATTATGACCCAATTCAATCTGCTCAAAATCTATACGAAAAAATCAAAAATATCCAAAGTAAACTACAAAATTCACCAAATAAAAATCATTTAATTACGATTGCTATGGATGGTGAAAATTGTTGGGAATGCTATCCAAATAACGGTAAAGAGTTTTTAGAAGAACTTTATAGCTTAATAGAAGAAGATGAAACGCTAAAAACAGTTTGTTTAGGCGAATATTTAGAAAAAAACAAAGAAACAACAAAGCTTTCGAGCCTCACGAGCGGTTCTTGGATAAACAGAAATTTTGATTTGTGGATAGGCGAACCTGTTAAAAATCTTGCTTGGAGTTATATTGCAACAACAATCGAAGATTTTAAAACATTTAAAAGAAAAATTAAAGACGAAAAACTGCTCCAAAAAGCACAAAACGAAATCCACATAGCCCAAGGTTCAGACTGGCTTTGGTGGTATGGCGAACCTAATGATTCTGGCAGAGATTATATTTTCGACCATTTATTTAGAGAAAGACTAAAAAATGTCTACAAAATTTTAGACAAGGAATACCCAGCGTATCTAGATGTTCCGCTTATTTCTATGGCAGGTAAGCCAATCAGAAGTCCAAAAGGAAAAATTACCCCATATATAGACGGAACAAAGAGCATATTTTCTGACAACTGGAAAGATGCTGGCTGTATATTTCTTCCTGATTCACCAACATTTTCTCACAGAAAATTAGTTAAAGGAATTTGTTATGGTTTTGATGATGATAATTTGTATTTCAAAATAGAAATTAATAAAACTAACACAAAACACTATAAAGATATTTTATGCCAAATTTTTATCTACATACTTAACCACAACAGTAAATATGGTTCTTCAATTAGATTAGTAAATAAAACAGAAAATATCTATCCAATTTTACAAAACAAATTTACACAAGAAGTAAAAATATCATTATTAAATGAAAAACTTTTGCCTTTAAGATTGTCAGATGCCATGGAAAACAATTTATGGAAAAGGCTTGTAACGAAAAATTCTGAACAAGCATACCTAGACACAATTGAAGTCAAAATTCCATTTAATGAACTTTTAATTCAAGCTGGCCAAAATATTTCTTTCTGTGTTGTTGAAGCAAGAGATGGTATTATTGAAGTCCATTTTTTGAAAGAGAATTTCAACATAGATCAAGACGCTGAACAAGCTGAAGAAATGCAATATGACTTAAATGTGTTTAGTGCAAAAATGTATATTAGCGCACTTCGAAACCATGTTATAAAATCTCATTAC
>CALAXC010000091.1 GCA_937894775.1 uncultured Clostridia bacterium | reverse complement strand
CGGAGCGCAGCGACGTTTGGGATCTAAGACGAAAAAAGTTCGACTCCGCTTCGCTCCGCTCAGGATGACAGCTCAAATTGGGTTTGTGCGTACATTGTGCATTGATTGGCTGTCGGCTCAGCCGACTTTCAAAAAAGTGGCGAAATCCCCTAACACTAACTAACTAAAAACAAAAGCACAACCGTGAGTTCATCAAGAGCGCGTTGGTATCATAAGATTGATACTCCGCAAAAGACAAAGACAGTTGTGCGTAACGCTGTGGAATTGGTGCCGCCTACAGCATATATGATTATACACTAAAAAATCCGATTTGTAAATAGTTCATTTTACACGATTTTTTATCGAAAAATTTGTCAAAAAAGATACACAATAGAAAAAATTGCCTCCCGCTCCAATAACTTTTGTGATTTTTAAACAAAGGTGTGACACGAATGTCATACCTACGGTAAATCCAAGTTAATTTTCCAAAAAAAGAAGCAAAATAAAATTAAAAATAATGCGCCAAAGTATAGAAATATTCACAAATCTGTGTTATAATATAAGTTACATATAATATAATTGATACTTTTAGCTAAATTTCGATCGTTTTGTTAATACTTTAGAACAAAAAGTAAGGAAGAACCCCCGACGAGGGTTCTCCTTAGAATAGAAAACAAAGAAAATTAAGCGAACAAGGTGCGCTACTTCTTTATAGATCCCACCTCGCTTTGCCTAACATTGTATTACTTTACAATGAAATCGGGTGCCATAATATTAATATTCGATATTACAATAAGCGAGCTTGAAAGTCGGCTCAGCCGACCGTTTTCAATTTTCTCCCATTCTTCCTTTCAGCGAGGAAGAGGAGAACTGCGAAAAACATATTTTGTGTTCTCCGTCAGAATCAAGATAAAGAATAAATGATTTCGGAATTTCATCAAAGGATGCGCTGTAAACGTCACCTTTTTTTTCTTTATCAGATAAAAATTTTCTTGTAATGCTCGAAAGAGTCGCATTGTCCATATCAAAGATTCCAACAACTCTTTCTTTTAAAATACTTTTGTTGTTTCCTATATGTAAAAACATAAATCACACCGATCCGTGAATTTCACTGTAAGTCCCGTTTTTAACAAGAATACATTTGTCTGCCTTAAGAGTTTCTATCACCGAGCTCTCGCACGTTGTAATTATAACCTGCTTCCCAGTGCCATACCGTATCATATAGTCCCGCCTAGTCTCATCTAACTCAGATAAAACGTCATCAAACAGAAAAACAGGATAATCTCCGAACTCTTCTTTGCAGATCTCACCTTCCGCAAGCTTAAGAGCAAGAGCCAAAGAGCGCTGCTGCCCTTGTGAAGCATAACTTCTGGCATTTTTTGAATTTATTTTTATTTCTATATCATCTTTGTGCGTGCCAAAAAGAGTCGCGCCCAAAGCTATTTCCCGATCATAAGATGAAGAAAAAAGCGAAAGATATTTCTGCGTAACTTTTTCTTTATCAAAATAATCCTCTTCGCAAAGTCCCGCAGAGCCTCGATAGATTATTTCAACACTTTCTTTTTTACCCGTCATATCCTCAAAGCATTCGCCGACTATAGTCGACACCCTGCGCAAAAATTCAACTCTGAAACGCGAAATTTCAGCGGCTTCCTTTGCAAGCTGCTCGCTCCAGAGATCAACGGTCGAATCAAATACCGTTCTGTCCTTCTGCGCCGAGCGAAGAAGCGCGTTTCTTTGCTTTAAAAAATATCCGTACCTTTGAAGCGAATAAATATATTTCGGACTTATACGGCTTATCGCTATATCGAGATAAGTCCGTCTTTCAAGAGGTCCGTCTTTGATAAGCGACAGATGCTCGGGACAAAAGAGAACAGCGCGGAAAGAACCGACTATGTCGGAAAGCTTTTCTACCCGAAGATGGTTCTTTTCCACAGTTTTCTTTTTATCCGAAAACAAACGAATTGTTATATTGTCGCTTTTAGCTTTTTTCTCGCTCAGATAATCTATCGATATTTCTGCGCTTTTTGAACCGAACCTGATCATTTCATTCGACGCAGAGGCGCGAAAGCTTCTGCCGACAGAGGCATAAAAGACAGCCTCGAGCAGATTTGTCTTGCCTTGCGCATTTTCGCCCACGAGAATATTTATTCCGTCACAAAATTCTACTGAGCAAGCGTTTATATTTCGAAAATCCCTGAGGGATACTTTTTTACAGTACACGAATTATTCCTTTGTTCTTACGGGAAGAAGCATAAAGAGCTCGTCGATGCCGTTTTCCTTGTACTCTGCTTCGTAAGGCTCAACGTTCATACTGCTGAGCGGAGAAGAAAGAGAAAGCAAAAGCTTTTTGCCGCTGCAGGAACGGATAGTATCGATAAGGAAACGGTTATTGAAGGCAATAAGGATATCGTCATTTTCGTGCTCGATATTAAGCTCGTCATAGGTGCTTCCCGCAACCGACATAGCATAAATACGCAAGCTGTCCTCTTTTATGTCGAGCTTTACGTGAGCTCTTACGTTACCCGCAATTTTTTCTTCGGTTATAAGCGCCGCGCGTTCAAGTGCGGAAAGAATCTCTTCTTTGTCGACTACAACCGAAATTTTATGTGTTTTAACTATTATTCTTTCGTAATCTATATATTCACCATCAAGCAAACGAG
This sequence comes from uncultured Clostridia bacterium, assembly GCA_937894775.1. Lineage (GTDB taxonomy): Bacteria > Bacillota > Clostridia > Oscillospirales > CAG-272 > HGM12713. The sequence goes on along the minus strand of CALAXC010000091.1, from coordinate 936 downwards.
AGAAGAAGGTAAGCTCGCCTATATTAAATACAATGTGCTTTCTTGTAACGAATATCTGTGTTAAGGCTTCGTCATCATCGTCAAGCAAGCGGCAAAGATCGTTTACCGTCTTTGCGGGAACGATAAATGCATACGCAAGGTGCTGATTTCCGTTTGTGTTTTTGTTTACAAGCTCGACTTTGCGCTTACACTTGGAAAGCTTAAAGCTATCGCAGGAAACCATTGTGACCGATTCATCGTCGATCTTTACGTATGTACCATTAAGAACTACTCGCTGATCGTTATTGCCCATAGCAAACGCAGCTTGATTGAACATTTTTTTGATAACGCTCTGACCTACGATAAAGCTTCTGTCACTTGTAAGATCGGGAACAGAGGGGAAATCGCTTCCTGGAAGCGCACTCATTTTGTGAGAAGATTTACCGCTTACAATAGTCGCAACCATTTTTTGATCAACGGTAAGAGTTATTTCGTCACCGTTCATAACGCGAAGAGTCTGATTGAACTTCTGAGCATTTATAATAAACGATCCTTCTTCAAGAACTTTAGCCTCTATAGATATGCGAATACCTTTTTCGGAATCGAAGGTAGTAAGTACACACTCGTCGGGAAATTTTGCATCTATAAGGATTCCGTCGGTAGCCGTAAGCGTGTATTTTCCCGATACAGTATACATTAAAGGCGCAACAGCAGCGCTTACCGATGCACGGTTAAAGATGATTTTCATAATAATTGTTCTCCTTTTATCGTTTATGTTTATATTAGTTAGTTTAGTTAGTTTGTGTTAGGAATTATGTCGCTTTTTGAAAAAAGCTCCGCAAAAACTTTCCTGAGGGTAAAGTTTTAACGCACACACATAGCTCGCCCAAAGCGGTCGGGTGCTGTGTACATCTTGCAAAGAGCGACTCAAAAAAGTTTTTGGTTTCGCTTTTTTCA
>CALAXC010000090.1 GCA_937894775.1 uncultured Clostridia bacterium | reverse complement strand
TTGAAAAGACTTTCCGTCCAACCGAAAAGTTCCCGGCTGCTCATATCGAAAGATCTGACATGCAGTACTTATACAATGACGGTGAAATGTACAACTTCATGAACGTTGAAACATTTGACCAGATTGCTATGACTGAAGACCAGATTGGTGATTCCTTAAAGTTCGTTAAGGAAAACGAAATGGTTAAGATGCTTTCCCACGCAGGCCAGGTTTTCGCTATTGAACCACCTCTCTTTGTTGAACTTGAAATTACAGATACAGAACCTGGTTTCAAGGGTGATACAGCAACAGGTGCTTCCAAGCCGGCTGTAGTTGAAACAGGCGCAACTGTATATGTTCCATTATTCGTTGAACAGGGTGATAAGATTCAGATTGACACCAGAACCGGCGAATACATGGGCCGCGCCTAAGCCGGACTGTTGTTCAAACAATAACCCACAATTAAGGGAGGTTTTTGCAATGACCATTACTGAAAAGGTTGCTTACCTGAAGGGCCTGGCTGAAGGCCTGAAGATCAACGACGACAAGCCCGAAGGCAAGCTGCTTCTGGCAATGATCGATGTGCTTGACGATATGGCTTTGACCGTTGACGACCTGGATAACGAAATCGCCGAGATCGTAGAGATCGTAGACGAAATCGACCAGGATCTGGGCGATGTTGAAGGCGAAATCTACGGCGAAGACGACGAAGATGACTGGTAGTTCATAAAAATCGGGGCTGTCTCAAAAGCGAAATAATCGCATTTGAGGCGGCTCTTTTTGTATGGAGCATGGATGAATTCAAGCGAAAAAAGAAAAAAGCCTCGTTTTGAGACGAAAAAGAGTATAGGGAAAAAGAGGCATATGAAATCCTCGCTTTTTGGAAAAATATTTAATAATGAAAAGTTGGACTATGATGCATTCAGTTGGAATAAATCAAGACCGATTCTTCCTTTTTTTGTGCGGTTACAAAGCTTTTCTATGTTAAAAGCAAATGCAAGTAAGAAAAACTGTGTTTCAACGTTTTTCTTACCTCTTGTCAGAAAACGCCTGAAGCCGTAATTTTCTTTAATAACACCAAACACGCCCTCAACCTGAATAGATCTGTTCATACGAAGAAGTGTACCTTCCTCACTTGTTAAAGCTTCAAGTACTTTAGGTCGGTATTCGTTTAAAACTTGATTAACTTTAATTGTTCTGTAACCATTCTTTGAATGATGGCATTTATCTCTATACGGACACCTTCCGCATTTGTCGTTGCTGTAATATTTTGTAGATATAGTGTACCCGTTCTCGGTTGTCTTGGTACTTTCTCGTTTGAATTTTAGTTTTTTACCGTTGGGGCAGGTGTATTCATCTTTCTTTTTGTTGTATACCATGTTTTCCACAGCATAGGGATTAGTCTTGTACGTTCTCTTTTTGCTTATCTCGTAATTTGTTGGCTTGATAAAGCATTTTTGTCCGTTTTCTTCGAGATACAAATAGTTTTCACTACTCTCATATCCCGCATCGGCTATTATCTGCTCAAATATTCTTCTCGTATGGCTTTTTATCCTGTTAAGAAACGGTATTAAGGTATTTACGTCACTTCTGTTTGAAAATGCTCCAATACCTACAATATATTCGCTTTCCACTCCTATTTGGATATTGTATCCCGGTTTTAACTGACCGTTTCTCATATAGTCATCCTTCATATGCATAAAGGTTGCATCAATATCCGTTTTGGAATAACTGTTTCTGTTGCCGAATCTTCCTAAATTACAGTAATATTCATTCCGTTTGCACATAAAGCTTTCAAGCAACTCAATATCTCTTTGAAGCTGTGTCTTATGCTTACCTTTACCGACAGCAAATATTAGGTTATTCCATTCGGCTTGTTTTACTAACGCTTCATAACCATCTTCAATCGTGATAAACTCTTTGAATCCGTATCTTTCTGCTATTAACGGAAGTATAGCTTCTATCTTTTTGTTCAGCTTTACAAGATTCTTTTCTACAGCCTTTTTCCATACAAACGTATATTTGTTTGCATAAGCCTCTATTTTGGTTCCGTCTACAAAAAGATTCTTGAATTTAACCTCTCCCATTTCATAAAGTTTTTCAACAAACTGATAGAATAGTCCTTCCATAACCCCGGACAGTCTTTCATCTTGAAATCTTGAGATCGTAGCATGGCTCGGAGCGGATTCTCCATTAAGAAGCCACATGAAACGGATATCTGTTCTACACGCTTTTGCTATATCTCTGCCGGAATACACATGTTCCATATATCCGAAAACGAGTATTTCAAACATTGTTATGGGATTTACTTTTCTCCACACGCGTACGTACGTTTTTAGGAGTTCTGTGTAGTCCAAGCCCTCGCATATTTCTGCTACTGTAAACACCATATCATTTGAAGGAATTTTTATTTCTAAATTTATTGGGAATACCACTTGATTTCTATCTCTCATTGTTGTACAATTACCTCGTTGTTTTGTTGTTGGTTTGGTTTGGCGATTAAATTATACAACAAAACAAATAGGAGTTCAATACCTTTCGGTATCGAGCTCCTTTTTTGGTTGTCTTAATGAGACAGCCCCTTTTCATTTGTGCCGTTAGGCACAACATCATTTGCGTGGCACACGCAACATCATTTCGAGCAAAGCGAGAACATCATTGCCGCATGCGGCACAAATGAACGATGTTGAGGCGTTGCCTCAAATGAAGTTGCCTTCGGCAAATGATGTAGGCTTGCGCCCAACGATGTTGCGCTTCGCGCAAACGGAATTGAGCTGTTCGGTCGGTGCGCTGAAATATAGTTGATTTTTAGTTGAAAGTGTGATATAATAAAACCAGAAAGGCGGTGGTATGGTGAGAGAGGATAAGCTCGGTGATCTTTCAATGGAATTATCCGTTGATATTTTGAAGCTAACAAAAGAGTTGCGAGAAAAACGCGAAAATGTCATATCCAATCAAATAGGCAGAAGTACAACAAGTATTTGCGCCAATATTGCTGAAAGCAAATACGCTCACGGTCGAGCCGACTTTATTTCAAAGCTTGAAATATCACTTAAAGAAACTAACGAAACAAGTAAATGGCTTGAAATGCTTTGGAAAAGTGAGTATATTGATGAGCAGAGATATAAAACACTCGATCGTAAATGTTCGACGATAAGATTTTTGCTTGTAAAATCTATTACCACGGCTAAGGAAAATTTGAAATCAAAAAACAGTAAATAAATTCCTCAAACCTCTGGACTTCTCGCAATCTTTCGGTATAATGTGTGTTACCACTCGAAAGGAGCGCAAAAATGATAGATCTGAAGCCATATTATCAAGTAAAATTAAGCCTGCTCAGATGTAAGTCTTACTTTCTCCACACCCCCCAGAAACCGAGGACGAGAGATATGCTTATGACATCATACAAAAAGCATATTGGATAAACGAAAAAAAGATTGAAATGTTTGGATTGGGAGAAAAGCAAGCTACTTTTCAATAATTATGTAAACTATTTTAATGCAAAAGGGCGGTGACAATACAATTATGAAAAAAGCAAAACCTTCCCAAAGACGTTCCTTTGGAGATGATATTATGAATTCCAAGCCGGCGGTATTGTTTGTCGCTATTGCAGGTATTATTCTTGGTCTCTTTTTTATTTTTTCTCAAAACGCAAACGCACCTATTCCGCGTTCAGAGGCGGTTTCGTATTCGGGAGAATTTGAAGAATATGAGGTGTGGAGAAATTATCGAACGATACATTTCAAAGACGGATCTACTTATGAAGTATATGCTCATACCGAAACACAAGCCTTCCAAAATATGATGAAATCACTTGAAAAAGGCACGAGGCTGTATATTTTGGTAAATCCCAACAATGACTGCGTTGTGGAAATCAAAACTGATACGGAAGAACTTTTGAATTTTGAAACATCACAAGCTGAAATCGATTCCTACGATAATGGATATATTGCAATAGGAATTGTGGCGTGTATCGGTGGTGTGTTTTTGATTTGGTATGTGATTGCCTCATCAAATTATAAGCGCAAGGAAACCGCGCGGCATACAAAGAAGGCAAAAGCTGTAATAGTCGGAGAGAACGATACAGCACTCCGATGGGCAGACTATTCTATCAAAAGCAAAACATTGCTCGAAGCAACAGTGGAAGAATATAAAATATGTTATCGCCGTGTAAAGAGTGTCAATGAGCTGATTATAAACGGAATTGTCTATGATGAAAAGAAAGGAATCATTGAATTTGCACATAATCTTAGTGCGGTTATAGATGGTCACAAAATTGAAGCTGGTTATAACGAAGACAGTTATAGCTACATAATATTTGATGGAAAGCGAATTGCGGAGAAGAGGCGTATTATTTAGTGACAAACTACGAGGCATCTATTTTGTCCATACTTGAAATTGCAACGAAAGCTCAAAAGCCCTTGATTTTCTTGACTTTTTCGGTGTGGCATCTAAATTGGCTGTACAACGCAAAAAGAAAAGTCGCGCAAGCGGCTTTTTCTTTTTCTACTTTTCACTCTTCACTTTTCTCCAAATATTTTGCGATTTTCAATCGCACGATCCCCCCCTTTTTTTTTAAAACTTTGCACCAAAAATGGTACAACGAATGTTGTATAATGTAGAAAAACAGAAGGAGTTAAACCAAATGAAGTCGACAGATCCGCTTTTTCCATATCAAAACTTTTTTATAACTGCCCGCCCCGGTATGGGGGCAACAACGCTTGCACTTAATATCGTAAACAAATATTTAGACGAGGGCAAGAAATGTTTGGTTTTTGAAGATACCGAGTATTACAGATTGAAATATATTGACCGAATAAGGGTTATAAAGGAAAATATAGACATAGACAGTATATATCCTTGCTATCAAGAATACGGAAATCTTACCGCTACACATAACTATATCGTCTGGATAGAATGTCTTATTGGAGCGATCGATGAACACGATGCTGATGTGATTGTTTATGAAGAACCAGCCAATTATCCCAACAGAAGTAAAGAACTTATTGAAGTGGCAAAGGAATTACGGCGAAGGGGTAAAATATTTATATTTGTTACACATCTGAAAAGAAGGAATAATCCTTTTACGCACAGAGAAAAGCATACTCCGTCAGTTTCCCGTCATAGTAGGGCAATACCGCATTTTGATGCGACTGCGATCGTTTACAGAGACTCTTATTATACAGCAAGTGAAGGAGGCATAGAAGAACTCCGAATATATGAACGAGGCAAGAAAAAATATCGTGCCGTACCTGTGGAATTTGATTTTCAACAGCAAAGAATAAAACGAAAATAATCTTGCAAGGTTGCGACAAATATGGTATAATAATATCACAAGCGAAAGGCGGTGATATTATGGCAAGTGAAGCAAAAAAGCTGGCGCTGTTGCGTATTCTTGAAATTCTGCAAAGGAATACAGACGAGGCACACCCTCTGACACACAATGAGATAGCCGATATGTTGCTTAAAAATTACGGTATTGAGATAGAGCGCAAGGCAGTAGGACGGAACATTTCTCTGTTGCTTGAAGCCGATTACGATATTGTTACTACCAAGCGCGGAGTTTATCTGAACGAGCGAAAATACGAACCGTCCGAGGTGCGTATGCTCATTGACGGAGTGCTTTCAAGTCAGTATATCGGTGTGAAGCATTCGCTCGATTTGATAGAAAAGCTTGCCAGCGAGGAAAACAAGTATTTCCGTAAAAATATCAAGCACATTCACGCCGTAAACGACTTTAACAAAGGCGACAATGCCGAGGTATTTTACAGTATCGACGTAGTCCACGAAGCAATCGAAAACGGCAAAATGGTGGAATACGATTACAGTAAATACGGCGCGGACAAGAAGCTGCACAAAACCTCATTTCAACGTATTTCCCCCTATCAGCTTATTTTGCATAATCAGCGCTATTATCTTATGGGATATAGCAGCTATTGGGGGCACATGACTTATCACAGACTTGACAGAATTACGAATATGGTCGTATCTCCGAGATCGGCTGTGCCGATAAGTGAGATCGAGGGCTTTGAGGACGGGATAAATTACAAAAATCTCACTACCGCTATGCCCTATATGTTCTCCGACACGCCCGAAACGATTGAAATGCTTGCGGTGGATTGGATAATCGATCAAGTTATTGACTGGTTCGGCAAGGATATAAAAATAGACAAAACCGAAACAGAAAATCTATACAAAATCACTCTCAAATCAAGCCCCACGGCAATGCTGTTTTGGGCAATGCAATACACAAACGAGTGCGAGGTCATAAAACCCATAGCATTGCGCGAGAGGATAAGAGAGACGATAAATAAAGCGAAGGAGAAATATGAATAATGGAAAACAAAATCAAGTATTTGAAAAAATCACCTATTTATGCTATGTCACTTTGTTCAAAAGAACTGTTTCATTCAAATTTTTGGGCATGGCTTATGGAGCAGGACGAAAGTTTTATTGAAATATTCTTCAAAAACGAAGGGAACAAACAGCTTGCGGGCATCGGCAGAGAGGACGGCAACAGAGACATTACAGTCTACAGAAAAAGCAATAAAGATAATGAAAAAGAAAAAGAAAAAGGAAAAGAAAAAGAAAAAGGAAAAGGAAAAGGAAAAGGAAAAGGAAAAGGACAAGAAAAAGTCGACATTTACGTCATTGAAAATAAGCTGAAATCTATTCCGACAGAAGAACAGCTGAATAAATACAAGGATAACACAAAAAAATCGGAATCTTGGAAGGGCGGTGTGCTGACAGGTATAAAAAAGCCGTTATTCGAAATGCCTGAGGAATGGAGCTTTTTATCTCACAGAGAGATAGCGCAAAAAATCAGGAACACCGCTAAAAACAGCTCAAATGAAACTATAAAAGGCAACATTGATTTAATAAATGAATACTGCGAGGTTTTGGAGCTTATCTGCGATATTTTGGAATATAAGCTTGAAGCAACAAAAAACGTTTTTGAATATAACGTTGACGGGCTTGCCGAAATTCGGATCTCCGATATTGCTAAAAAAATGAAGGCGGAAGATTTTCTTGCGTATTTGAATAATTACTTGAAGGCGAGAGAGACCGAGTTGCCACAGAAATATAATGATTTTTGTTTGAAAACCTACGTAAGCTTTCATAACGGAAAGGCGACGATAGACGCTCGTTACAGCAATTGGAAGGACGAAAAAGACGAAAAAACAGAAACATGGCTCTGTGTCGGCGTGCAGATTGAAGAATATCAATACCGACATATGGCAGAGCGTGATAAAAAAGGTTACTCCCTTGATACCATATACAATGAATTCAAAGAGAACGGTTGGTTTGACGATGAGTATGACAAATATGAGAAACGAGAAATTTTCAACCGCCCGACATCTATGGAGCCGCGCGATGATAAAAAATATAACAAATACGAAGGCAGTAAGTATAATTTTGTTTATCAATACTATGACTTATATAAAAAGTGTGAAGAAAATAAAAAAGAATATTACAGCTACGAGGAAGTCTGTAAGTTTATCTATGATGATTTGAAAAAGGTATTGGATTACATTAATAAGGAGAAAATATGAAAACTTGGGAAATAAGGTGCTGCTTGACTGAAGGGGCATATAAAACCACATCCAATAGCCATTCCCCCCCTTGATTTTCTTGACTTTTCTGCTGTGGCATCTAAATTGGCTGTACAACACAAAAACGAAAGCAGTCCATTGGACTGCTTTTTCGTTTGTGTCTACTTTCTATTGACAACTTCACACGGCCGGTGGTCTTGACTACACCTTGCTCGGCAAGGTATAGTGTGTTATACGATATTTTGCTTCTGGCGGTAAAGAAATGATGTTTTTCGTTTTTTTACTGACAAAAATAGGAAATTTATCTTTTTTTGTGTAAAAAGCTCGAAAAAACTTGCAAATAAACTTTTTTTATAGTATAGGCGTAAGAAATGAATTTTTGATAATTTATAATTAAATGGACTGTATCGATTCAGCAATCGGTACAGTCCTGATTTTTTGATCTTAAACAAAAAATATTGATCTTTATTGAAAAATCGATATATTTATGATATAATAATTCTATAAAATAGATATCTTTATGAGGTGTGGTATGAAAAAAACTTCTTTGACGTTTTTGCTTTTGTTATTGATATGCATATTTGCACTTGCGTCATGTACTACAGATTCACCTGACGGAGATACTGAAGACAGTGCTGCTGAGAGTGTCGATCCGTCTGTGTGTCAGCATACTTTTGGTGAATGGGAAACTAAAACCGAGCCGACCTGCAAAAAGGCGGGAAAGCTTGTGAGAACCTGCACAAAATGTTCGGCAACCGAGGATCGATCTGTAGATAGGCTTACAACACATACTCCCGTAATTCTTGAGGCGGTATCCGCCACTTGTGAAAATACAGGTCTTACCGAGGGAAGTCAGTGCTCGGTTTGTAAAAAGATCATAGTAAAACAGAATTCAATCCCAAAGCTTTCACACAATTACGTTGACAGACATTGTTCGCTTTGTGACGGTTGGGAGCCTTCGGTTGGATTGGAATTCGAAGAAAATTCTTCGGGATATACACTCGTCGGTATAGGCACTTGTAGCGACCGTATCATCTCTATTCCGTCAGAGTACAATGGAAAACCCGTAACCGAAATTGCCCGTGATTCATTTTATATTACAGACGGCAGTGTCGGCAAAATAATTATTCCCGATAGTGTTTTGAATGTGAGCGAGTATGCTATAACCGTTAATAATTTTTTGTTTCTTGAAGTCGGGAAAAATGCTAAGTTGGGTTTTATGGCTGTTTCTGCTATGGGTGGATGCGAGGTCATCAATAAGACGGGAAAAGCAATAGGAAAAGAGTCCTTTAAGGTGGATACCTATGCGCCTCTCGTTATAAATAACGGGGATACCTTGTTGACCAAATATACCGAAGACGGCTTAGGATTTTTGTACAGCGACGGAAAATACTATCTTTGCGATTATATCGGAAGATCTGATGTTTTAAGTTTGCCTGCACTGTATAACGGAAGCACTTACACGATAGCTTCGACCTGCTTTGCTTATAAAGACACTATTTCCAAGGTTATATTTGGCACGGGTGTTGAAGCTGTAGGTTTTACTGCTTTTTCCGGTTCTACGTTGTCTGAGGTTGACCTTACGGGTAGATTAAGTGAGCTTTCGATGCTTTCTTTCAGCGGATGTAAATATCTTAAGAATGTAGTTATACCTGATAATATAGTCACTATAGAATCTCAATGCTTCGACGGAAGCGGTATAGTTACTGCAACGATAGGAAAATCGGTGCAGAAAATAGAACATTCTATGTTTGCAAACTGTAACGATGCCGATACCTTGTATTTCAATGCGGTGAACTGTGAAAAGGTAGGTTCTATGCACAGCTCCTTTAAGCATGTGGTTATCGGTAAAGATGTTATTTCTGTTCCTACCGAGTTTATGAAGAAAAATGAAAATCTTGTTTCGGTTACTTTTGAAGAGGGAAGCAAGTGTAAGAGTATAGGCGGGGGAGCTTTTCTTGGAACTTCAATTACAAGTGTTACTATTCCCGAAACGGTTGAATTTTTAGGCGGATTTGTTGAATGTGAGCTTTTAAGTGAAGTGTATTTTAACGCGAAAAACTGTATCACAGCGGCATCACCCTTTAAAAAATCGGGAACAGCGGAAGGAATCGTTTTCAAGATCGGAAGCACGGCTACGAGATTACCGGCTACTCTCTTAAGCGAAGCTAAGCTTAAATCTCTTGAGTTTGAGGAGAACAGCTCCTGCGCATATATTGAGAATATTGGAAAATTTGGTATTAAAAATATGACTTTGCCTGATACGGTTCGCGATTTTTATAATGGCGTTTTCGATCTTAATACACTAATTATAGGCGATGATAATCCGTATATAGACATTGAAAATAATTGCATAATAAGAAATGATGATAATGCGTTGATAGCGGTTATTTCAAATGAATATACAATTCCCGCACGTGTTAAGGTGATATTAAAGGATGCTTTCTATTATTCAAATGTAACCGAAATATATATTCCCGATACCGTAGAAAAAATGGAGATCGGGTGCCTTAATTCTTCCGTTGTAGTTTCCGTTAGAATACCGTTTGTCGGCATTACCGCAGATGAAACTATTATGCTTCATAATCTGTTTGGACCTGAACAAAAAAGCGGATATGCTCATATAACTGTAAATTATATAGGATATTATGTTCCAAGTACCTTGCGTGAGCTTATTATAGGCGGAGGTAAAATAGTGGGTGACAATATGATTAAAAATATGGGCATAAAAATTGTTAAGATATCCAAAAACGTAACTAAAATCGATATTTATGCTCTTATGGGTATAAGCGAGATATACTATGAAGGAAGTGAAGAGGAGTGGAAGGAGACTCTTTATTCCCCGACAAATAAATTAAACGGAGTAATATATAATGCGGAGTTTTAAAGAACGATGCGGTTACTTTAAAAAGGGGCTGTCTCATTAAGCGCAGAACAAAATTACACGAATTAAAATCATAAATTAATACCGCTTTATTATCAAAAAAGTGATAGTAAAGCGGTATTTTTAGGTAGAAATTTTTACAAATTTCAATTTTTTATGTAATTTTTAGTCGCGTTTTCGCTCTCTGTCGTACCTTTGTACGCCGACGAGAACGAAAACACACCTTCTGCATCTAAATGAGACAGCCCTTTTCTTATGTTTTTCCTTAGAGGTTTTATGTGATTATTATATTTAATATATGTCCTTTTCCGTAAGGTGTACCCATCAATATATATTGCGGAATGGTTTTTCCGTTTTCTGCTTCGATCTCGCAATAAAAATCAGAATGCATATGACCGCAAAAGCAACCTTTGATAACATCTTCGCTTGATCTTATGATCTCGCAGATCTCTTTTGAAGCTGTTCCGTTTTTTTCTTTTATTCCATAGCGATTAAGGTCAACTCTTGAATATGCTTCATCGCCTATCATATCGGCTTTTACGTCTGAATATTTTTCGTTTTCGGGCGATATGTGTATATGGAAAAAGAGTAGGGCAATATAACTGTTTTTCCGTGCTTTTTCGATGTCGGCGTTGAACTTTTCTATTTGCTCTGAACGAAAACCGTTTCCCGATGAGCAGTTATCCATCTGTATTATCATAACCCTTTCGCTTATGATGTGCGATGAATAATGAATATCGTTCGGCCAGAAGGTTTTGAGCCATTTTTCTTTTTCAGTGTAGGGCATCGTTTCAGCGTATATTCCTTGAACCTTACGTGCTGTCTCGTGATTTCCGAGAGCCGCAATAAGATCGGGGTAGGGCTTGAATACATATTCTTTTGCAAGGTCCTCGCATCCGAAGGAAAGATAGTCGAGAATATCTCCCGTTGTAACTATTGCATCTGCATCCTTTGCGTGCTTGAGCGAGCGTTTTGCGTTTTCCACCGAAGAACCGTTTTTTAGCCATTCTCTGTTAGCATAAGTGCTCATAAGAACGGGATCGTTTTCTTTTATATCCTTTTCGTTGCAAAAATTAAAATGCATATCGGTAAGATGCGCTATGCGAATGGGATCGCCGCATTTTTTTGCTTTTATATATACGGTTCTTTCTATAACTCCGTCGTCAGACTCTGAGTAGTTCCAAATGTTGTTTTTGTTCATTAGATGATCTCCTTTTAAATGCTTGGAGTTAAATAAAAATCGGCAGCCCAGAAGCTTGTAGCTTGCTGTTCTGCTGATTGGTGTGATGTTCATCGGGTGCAAAATAAAGAAATTCGGCAGCACAGACAGCGACGTTTGGCTGTCGGCACTGCCGACTGGTGCCGGTGACCGGGGTCGAACCGGTACGAGCATCACTGCTCACGGGATTTTAAGTCCCGGGCGTCTGCCTGTTCCGCCACACCGGCAAATTATTATAATATATGCACAAGAAAGATTATATCACATTTTTTTCGATTTGTCAAACTTTTTATTAAAGTTTTTTATAAAAAGATTTAAATTAATTGATTTAAATTGACTTTATTGATTTTTTGTGCTATAATCTCCTTTGTGTTAAATCGACAAAAAAGAAAGGAGAGGAAATAATATGAGCTTGAAAAACTTTAAACTTGGTATGCTTCACGGTCTGCCGATAGCGCTTGGATATCTTGCGGTTTCCTTTTCTTTTGGAATTTCAGCTGTAAATATGGGGCTTTCAGTTTTAGAGGTTCTTTTCATTTCGATGGCAAATCTTACATCTGCGGGACAGCTTGCGGGCGCGCCTATAATTGCTGCAGGCGGAAACATTTTTGCACTCGGATTCGGGCAGCTTTTTATTAACTTAAGATATGCGCTTATGTCGGTCTCGCTTTCGCAAAAGCTTGATTCAAAAGTCAGATTGATTGATAGATTGCTTATTGCGTTTGGAAATACCGACGAGATCTTTGCAGTATCGGTATCTCAGGATAACCGAGTTTCAAAAGAATATATGTACGGATTGATAGCTCTGCCTTACGTAGGCTGGGCGGGAGGTACTCTTATAGGCGCGCTTTCGGGAGTCCTTATAAGTAAATTTTTGCCGCCCTTTGTTCTCGCAGCTTTGGGAATTGCAATATACGGAATGTTCATAGCTATAGTAGTTCCCGTTATGAAAAAAGAAAAGGCGGTAACGCTTTGCGTTCTGCTTGCTATGGGCTTAAGTGCGATTTTTTATTATGTTCCCGCGATAAGTAAAATAATACCGTCAGAGCTTCATATCGTTATTTGTGCGGTTGTAGCGAGTGCTGTTCTTGCTATAGTTAAACCCGTAAAGACCGATAGCGCTGACGATAAGGAAAGTGAGGACACAAAATGAGTATACGTCCTTATTTCTGGTTATATCTTCTCGTTATGGCAGGTGTTACGTATCTGGTTAGAATGCTTCCGCTTGCTCTCGTTAAAGACAAGATAGAAAATCGCTTTGTTATTTCGTTTTTACATTATATGCCTTACGCAGTTCTGACTGCTATGACCGTTCCCGCAATATTTCACGCAACAGGGAGTATATGGTCTGCTGCTGCGGGTTTTTTGATGGGAGTGATCCTTGCTTATTTCGAAAAAAGCCTTTTAACGGTGGCACTTTGTTCGGCGGCTACTGTTTTGATAGTTGATCTTGGAATAAATTATATTCCGCTATTGTTTTGATTTTTAAATTTAACTCCACATTCGCTATGCTTTATGGGTATATCGGATGTGGATTTTGTTTTTAATAGTGTATCAAATAGTGAATAAAACGCGAAAAAAGCAAAAAATATGCAAAAAATCTTGTTTTTTTAGGGATAAATAATCATCAGATACTCGACAAATCAAAATGGTTATGGTATAATATAAAATGTATATTTGTTTTTATACTTAAGAAAGGAAAAAATTATGCCAATTACAGATTTTTTGGAAAGAAATGCAAAGATCTATCCAAATGACGTTGCTATAGTTGAGGTAAATCCTGAAAAGCAACCCGCAAAAAACATCACTTGGAGAGAATTCAATCTTATAGATACTGCGGCAGAGGGTGACAGATATCGCCGAGAGCTTACTTGGAGGGAATTTGATATAAGAGCTAACCGTTTTGCTAATCTCCTTTTTACAAGAGGAATAAAAAAAGGTGATAAGGTGGCTATTCTTATGATGAACTGTCTTGAGTGGTTGCCGATATATTTTGGAATTTTGAAGACAGGTGCGTTGGTAGTTCCTATGAATTACCGTTATTCTTCCGATGAGATCAAGTACTGTCTTGATCTTGCTGATGTGAGAATGCTTGTATTCGGCCCCGAGTTTATCGAGAGAATAAACGTTATAAAGGATGATATCTCATACGTTGATAATTTGTTTTTTGTTGGAACACAAAGCGAAACTCCCGAATATGCAGATAACTATGCGGATATGACTTATTATTGTTCTTCTATAACTCCTCCTGTCGAAATAACTGATGAGGAGGATGCGGCAATATATTTTTCTTCGGGCACTACGGGATTTCCTAAGGCAATACTTCACAGACATAAAGCGCTTGTCGCTTCTTGCTACACAGAGCAGATGCACCATTCTCAAAGTAAGGATGACGTATTTCTCTGCATTCCACCGCTTTATCATACCGGCGCAAAAATGCATTGGTTTGGTTCGCTTCTTACGGGTGGAAAAGCAGTGTTGCTTCGCGGTGTAAAGCCCGAATGGGTATTGCAGACCGTGTCCGACGAGAAAGCTACGATAGTGTGGTTGCTCGTTCCGTGGGTGCAGGATATTCTTGACTCTATCGATAGAGGAGATATATCACTTAATGAATATACGCTCGATCAATGGCGTCTTATGCATGTAGGCGCACAGCCTGTTCCTCCTTCGCTTATCAAGCGTTGGAAAAATATGTTCCCTGATCATGATTATGATACGAACTATGGACTTTCGGAATCTATAGGTCCCGGTGCTGTTCATCTTGGAGTTGAGAACATACATAAAGTCGGAGCTATAGGAAAAGCGGGTTATCTTTGGGAAACTAAGATACTTGATGAAAACGGTAACGAGGTTGAAAAAGGTAAAGTCGGTGAGCTTGCTTTAAAGGGCGACGGTGTAATGAAATGCTATTATAAGAATCCCGCCGCAACTGATGAAATACTTAAAGGCGAGTGGTTGCTTACAGGTGATATGGCTAAAGAAGACGAAGATGGCTTTATCTATCTTGTCGACAGAAAGAAGGATGTTATAATCAGCGGTGGAGAAAATCTTTATCCGGTTCAGATAGAGGATCATCTGAGAGCATATGACAAGGTAAAGGACGTGGCTGTCATCGGTCTTCCTGATAAGCGGCTTGGTGAGATAGCTGCGGCTATAATCGAAATAAAGGAAGGACTGACTTGCGGTGAGGAAGAGATAAATGAATTCTGTATGTCGCTTCCTAAGTATAAGCGTCCGAGAAGGATCATCTTTGCTAAGGTTCCGAGAAATCCTACGGGTAAGATCGAAAAGCCGAAGCTCAGAGAGATATACTGTGGCGGAAGCTTGGTAGAAGCTCAGATAACTGGTTGATTTGTGAAAAATAAATTTGTGATTTGTAAAGGCGGTTAAAAATGAAAAAATTAATGCTTGGAAATGAAGCGGTAGCACGCGGTATTCTTGAAGCGGGATGTAGTGTCGTTTCGAGTTACCCCGGTACTCCTTCTACGGAGATAACCGAATACGCGGCAAAATATGATGAAATATACTGTGAATGGGCACCTAATGAAAAGGTTGCCTGTGAGGTTGCTTTCGGTGCATCGTTAGCGGGTGTAAGAAGCGCCTGCTGTATGAAGCACGTTGGTCTTAACGTTGCAGCAGATCCACTTTTTACACTTTCTTATACGGGTGTAAATGGAGGAATGGTTATTTTTGTTGCAGATGATCCCGGTATGCATTCCTCACAGAATGAACAGGATTCAAGACACTACGCAATTGCGGCAAAGGTTCCGATGCTTGAACCTGCCGATTCGGTTGAGGCTAAAGAATTTACAAAGGCGGCATTTGAGCTTTCTGAAAAGTTCGATACACCTGTTATTGTCCGTATGTGTACGAGAATTGCTCATTCTCAGTGTGCGGTGGAGATCTGCGAGCCGATTGCGAAGACTAAAAAAGAATACAAAAAAGAACCACAGAAATACATAATGGCGCCAGCGAATGCTATTCGTAAGCATCCTGTGGTTGAAGCAAGAACGGTTGCTCTTGCTGAGTATGCTGAAACCTCTGAACTTAATAAGGTTGAATTGGCAGAGAATAAGTCACTCGCAATAATTACTTCGGGTACGTCTTATCAGTATGTTAAAGAAGTTTTTGGCGACAGCGTGTCTGTTCTTAAGCTTGGACTTGTAAACCCGCTTCCCGCAAAGCTTATAGCTGATTTTGCAAAAAAGCACGACAGAGTTGTGGTCATCGAAGAGCTCGATCCGGTTATAGAAAATTTCTGTAAGTCTATAGGAATAAAGGTTGAAGGTAAGGAGCTCTTCCCGATATGCGGAGAATTTTCACAGTCTATCGTTGCAAAGGCTCTTGGTATGGAGGATAAGCCTTTTACGGCTTCTGACGATGTAATTCCCGTACGTCCTCCCGTTATGTGTGCAGGCTGTCCTCACAGAGGTCTTTTCTATACACTTTCAAAGAAGAAGATAACCGTTCTCGGTGATATAGGATGTTATACTCTTGGTATGGCTCAGCCTCTTTCTGCTATCGATTCGGTCCTTTGTATGGGAGCATCTGTTTCGGGCGTTCACGGATTTAATAAGGCAAACGGTGCGGAGAGTGAAGGAAAGACGGTTGCGGTTATTGGTGATTCGACATTTATGCATTCGGGAATGACGGGACTTGCCAATATTGCTTACAACGGAACTAATTCCACCGTAATAATAGTGGATAACTCTATTACGGGTATGACGGGACATCAGCAGAATCCTACTACGGGTTATAATATTAAGGGCGACCCCGCAACTAAGATAAATCTTGAGGCGCTTTGTCACGCACTTGGTATCGATCGAGTACGTGTGGTTGATCCTTATGATCTTAAGGAAACTGAAAAGGTAGTAATGGAAGAGCTTGCTGTAAATGAGCCTTCGGTCATTATTTCCCGCCGTCCTTGTGCGCTTCTTAAGTATGTTAAGGCAAAGCCTGCACTTAAGATCGATGCAGACAAGTGTAAGGCTTGTAATGCTTGCTCTAAGATAGGCTGTCCCGCAATTACCAAGAAGGATAAGAAGGCATTTATAGATTCAACGCTTTGTGTTGGATGCGGCGTATGTAAACAGCTTTGTGCATTTGATGCTATCGGAGGTGACGAAGAATGAAAACCACTAATATTATGATAGTTGGAGTAGGTGGACAGGGTTCTCTTCTCGCAAGTAAGCTTTTGGGCAGACTTCTTATGAATGAGGGATATGAAGTAAAGGTTTCCGAGGTCCACGGAATGAGTCAGCGCGGCGGAAGCGTTGTTACTTACGTAAGATACGGAGAAAAAGTATATTCACCGATAATCGATAAGGGAGAAGCTGATTTTATCGTATCTTTCGAAAAGCTTGAGGCGGCACGTTACGCGCAGTATCTTAAGAAAGACGGAAAGATAATCGTAAATAATCAGGAGATCGAGCCTATGCCCGTAATCACGGGAGTTGCTGAGTATCCTCACGGTGTATTGGATAATCTTGCAGCTAAGGGTGTTACTGTAGATGCTATAGATGCACTCGATCTTGCTTTGCAGGCAGGTACGTCAAAGGCTGTAAATATAGTTCTTATGGGAAGACTTTCTAAGTTCTTGCCGATAGATAAAGAAAAATGGCTTGAAGCTATTCAGCAGACGGTAGCTCCTAAGTTTGTTGAAATGAATACCAAAGCTTTCGAACTTGGTTCTAATGCATAAAGAAGGTGAAAACAATGAGCGTAAAAAAATATTTTCAACCCGAATTTGAAACAATGCCTGTTGAGGAGATAAAAAAGCTTCAATCAGAAAAGCTTGTAAAACAAGTAAAGCATGTTTACGATAATGTCCCCGCTTACCGTGAAAAAATGGAAGCTAAGGGAGTGAAGCCCGAGGATATAAAGAGTATAGACGATCTTTATAAGCTTCCTTTCTTGGAGAAGAGTGATCTTCGTGACGGATATCCTTTTGCGATGCTCGCAAAACCACTTTCCGACTGTGTGAGAATACATTCAACATCGGGAACTACAGGTAAGCGTGTTATTGCGTATTATACACAGCACGATATAGACCTTTGGGATGATTGCTGTGCCCGCGCGCTTGTTGCGGTAGGCGCAGATAATAACGATATCGTTCAGGTAAGCTACGGATACGGACTTTTTACAGGCGGAGCAGGACTTAACGGTGGATCGCATAAGATAGGATCTCTTACGCTTCCTATGTCGTCGGGAAGTACCGAACGTCAGCTTCAGTTTATGATAGATCTCGGTGCTACAGTACTTTGCTGTACGCCCTCGTACGCTTGTTATCTTGGTGAAGCTTTAAAAGAAAAAGGATACACTCCCGATATGATACCTTTAAAGGCGGGAATTTTCGGTGCAGAGCCTTGGACTGCAGAGATGCGTAAAAGTATAGAGGAAACACTTGGCATCAAAGCATACGATATTTACGGACTTACAGAAATATCAGGTCCCGGTGTTTCTTTTGAATGTGAAGAGCAGACGGGTATGCATATAAATGAGGACCACTTTGTTGCAGAGATCATCAATCCCGAAACGGGCGAGGTTTTACCCGAGGGTGAAAAGGGTGAGCTTGTGTTTACTTGTCTTGATAAAGAAGCATTTCCTATACTTCGTTACAGAACAAGAGATATCTGCGTTCTCAGCAGAAAGAAGTGTTCTTGCGGAAGAACCTTTATTAAGATGGCAAAGCCGATGGGAAGAAGCGATGATATGATGATAATCAGAGGTGTCAACGTATTCCCGTCGCAGATCGAAGCGGTTCTTATGAACGAAGGATTTTCACCTAACTATCAGATAAAGATAGGCAGAAAGAATAATAACGATACGTTTGATATTTACGTTGAGCTTCCTCCCGAACAGTTTGATGACTCTGTAAAGGTTATTACTGCTAAGGAAAAACAGCTTCAGGATGCTATGAGAGCTATGCTTGGCATAGGACCTACAATGCATCTTGTTCCGCCTAAGACTATAGCGAGAAGCGAGGGTAAGGCGGTAAGAATAATAGACGAGCGAAAGCTACACGATTAAAGGAGAATATTATGGGAATAAGACAGTTATCGGTTTTTCTTGCAAATCAAAAAGGCTCCTTGCATGAAATAAGTGATATTATAGCGAATGCAGGTGTCGACCTTCGTTCAATGTGTATTGCAGATACAAGTGATTACGGTATTGTTCGTATGATAGCGGACGATCCTCAAAAAGCGGTTGATGCGCTTGCACTTGCAGGACATACGGCACAAATCATAACAGTAACGGCTTTTGCTGTTCCTGATGTACCCGGTGGACTTTCGAAGGTCCTTAGCCTTTTGGAAAAAAACGGAGTAAATATTGTATATCTTTATGCGCTTGTTACAACAAACAAAGATAAAGCTTATGCGGTAATGCGTACAGATGATCTTGAAAGGACAGAGAAGCTTCTTGCCGATAATGGCGTTGAGCTTTTGAATGAAGATCAGATCTGAGTATGGATATAGTTTTAAATATATTTAAAACCATAAATGCTTATCTTTCGGATTATGTTCTTATAATATTGCTTGTTGGAACGGGACTCTTCTTTACTGTACGAACACGCTTTGTACAGGTAAGATGCTTTGGAGAGGGAATGAAGCAGGTTTTTGGCGGTATATTTTCAAAAAATAAATCGCACGGAAACGGGCTTAGCTCTTTTCAGGCTTTAGCCACGGCGATAGCGGCTCAGGTAGGAACAGGAAATATAGTTGGTGCCAGCGGTGCGATACTTATAGGCGGTCCGGGTGCAATATTTTGGATGTGGGTAATAGCTTTTTTAGGAATGGCTACTAACTATGCTGAAGCGGTTCTTGCGCAAAAGACACGAAAGGTTGAAGGCGAAGAAATTTTCGGAGGCCCTGTTTATTATATCAAGCAGGCGTTTAGAGGAACGTTTGGGAAAATTCTTGCGTTTATATTTGCGATCACCGCAACACTTGCGCTTGGGTTTATGGGACTTATGGTTCAGTCGAATTCGATCGCTGAGTCATTCTCCAATGCTTTTAATATTCCGCAGAATTTTACTTGGATCATAGGACTTGTGCTTGTTGCACTCTGCGCTTTGATTTTCTTTGGCGGGGTAAAGCGACTTGCATCTATAACCGAAAAGCTTGTGCCTTTTATGGCAATAGCATTTTTGCTGTGCGGCTTTGTTATACTTGTTATTCGTATAAAGTATGTTCCCGAAACCTTTGGAATGATCTTTAAATATGCATTTGCACCTAACGCGATTATAGGCGGTGGCTTGGGAATGGCTTTAAAGACGGCGGCAAGTCAGGGCGCAAAAAGAGGACTTTTTTCGAATGAAGCGGGAATGGGATCTACACCTCACGCACACGCGATGGCAAATGTTGAGCATCCGCATCAGCAGGGAATAGCTGCAATGATAGGTGTTTTTGTAGATACTTTTTTGGTACTTACTATGACGGCGCTTGTTGTTATATCGACCTTGTATTGTGAGGGCGGAATTTTGTACGGTCTTTCGGGAGAAGCTTATCAAGCGGCTATAGACGGTCCTCTTGCTGTTGTATCAAAAACAAACGCTATGCAACAAGCGGTTTCTTCGGTATTTGGAAGTGTTGGCGGAATTAGTGTCGGTAATATTTTTGTGGCGATATGCTTGTTATTCTTTGCGTTTTCCACTATAATATGCTGGAACTTCTTTGGAAAACTTAATGTACAGTATCTTTTTAAAAACAAGAAGATATTTATTATAATCTATTCTTCAATTTCGATTCTTTGCGTATTTTTAGGGACGGTACTTTCAAATGATCTTGTTTGGGAGCTTACCGATTTCTTCAATTATTTAATGGTTTTGCCTAATGTAGTTGCGCTTATAGCGCTTTCTCGTTTGGTGGTTGACGAAACCAAGGAAGCTAAAAGGCGAAAAAAAGAAAATAAGTGAAAAACAACATAAAAAACTCTATGGTGTAAGCTCCATAGAGTTTTTTTGTTTATTTATTTTTCAAAAGCTCTTTGTTGAATTGCAAAGTATAAAGATCGTAATACTTACCTTTCTGCAAAAGAAGCTCGTTGTGAGTACCTTGCTCGATGATCTTACCGTGATCGAGCATAATGATGTTGTCAGCGTGCTGTATTGTCGAGAGACGGTGCGCAACCATAAGCATAGTTCCTATATTCATCATTTTCTCAAGTGAGTCCTGAATAAGAATTTCGGTCTCTGTGTCGATATTTGCCGTAGCCTCGTCGAGTATCATAACAGAGGGCTTGTGAACTATCGTTCTCGCAAAGGAGAGAAGCTGACGCTGACCTGC
The DNA here is from genome assembly GCA_937894775.1 of uncultured Clostridia bacterium. Lineage (GTDB taxonomy): Bacteria > Bacillota > Clostridia > Oscillospirales > CAG-272 > HGM12713. The sequence goes on along the minus strand of CALAXC010000090.1, from coordinate 7,076 downwards.
GGAGAGATTGTTTCCGCGTTCACGGATAATCTCGTCAAATCCACCGTCAAGACGGTTGATAAATTTATCTGCATTTACGTAGCGGCAGGCTTCCATAAGCTCTTCGTCAGAAACTCCTTCGAGCCCTAAGGTGATATTTGAACGAACCGTACCCGAGAAGAGGAATACATCTTGCAGCATTTGTCCAAAATGCTTGCGCAGACAGGATATCTTTATTTTTTTGATATCTATTCCGTCTATAAGGATCTGTCCTTCCTGAATATCGTAATTGCGGCAGATAAGGCCGAGAATTGTTGACTTACCGCTTCCTGTTGCGCCAACAAATGCAACTGTATCGCCTGCATTTACTTTAAAGGAAACACCTTTTAGTACCCATTCATCGGGCAAATATGAGAACCAAACATCTCGAAATTCAATATTGCCTTCAATATGATCAAGCTCTATCGCATCGGGATCATCTACAACCTCGGGCTGAAGATCGAATATACGCAGTATTTTTTCCGCAGATGCAAATGTTGCCTGAAGATGGTTGAATTGCTCGGCAAGGTTTTGTATCGGGTTAAAGAACTTTGAAATATAGGAATAGAAAGCGACTATCGTTCCGCTTGTTATAACCTGACCCAAAAAGGTCGTGCCTTTTATATATCCCCTTGCACCGAGATAGAAAAGACAGAGGACAGAGCAGATGTAAAGCATATAAACTACGGGGCGGAATATTCCAAAAACAAATATTTCGCTGAATTTTGCCCGTCCAAGCTCACGGTTCTTTGCATCAAATTCATTCTTTTTTCTTTCTTCGCGGTTGAATATCTGAATGATCTTCATACCCGAAAGATTTTCGGAAAGGAAGATGTTTATATTCGTTCTTCCGTCACGGACTCTGCGGTGTGCTTTTCGTGAAAATTTACGGAATATAAGCGTGAAAAGAACGATAAAAGGAATGAAACAGACAACCATAAGAGTCAGCATATAGTTGATGCAGAGCATTGCTATAATTATTCCGAGTATTATAAAGAAGTTCTTTATAAGATTTATAAGGATATTGGTAAAGGTGGTTGATATTGCATCGGTATCGTTTGTAACTCTTGTTACCAATGTTCCAACAGGGATCTTGTTTAGCTGGTTGTGCGAAAGATTTTCAATGTGGGTATACAGATCTGAACGTATGTCAGAAACTATTCGCTGACCTATTTTTTGTAGGGTGATAGCCTGAAAATAGTTTGCAACGAGTGATACCGCAAGTAAGCATACCTGAGCAACTATAAGCCACATAAGTGAGCTGAGCTCAAATCCTTCCTTCGATTGTACCGTATCTATTGCTTTACCCAATATAGCGGGAGAGGATATGGAATAGACGGTAGAGAAGAGGACTAGGGTGAGTGCCAATATAAATAGTTTTTTACGGCGTATTACGTAAGGCCAGATACGTTTTAATATTTCTCTGTCTTTCATATTTCGGTCAAAACCGATAGCTTCTTTTTTGTCTTTTATAAGAGCATAGGCTATTATAAAGATGACCGAAAATACAGCAACGATCGCGCCTACTACTAAAAGAGGAAAAAACTCATACATTTAAAACCACCTCGCTTTCTTCCTTGAGATCATCAAGCTTTTGAAGATCAACGAGATTTCTATAATCCTCGCAGGTTTCGTAAAGCTCTGCGTGTGTACCTATGGCAATTATTTCACCGTCATCGATAAATATGATTTTATCCATATTTTCGATAGTGCTTATTCTGTGAGCAATAAGTATTGTTGTCTTACCTTCACGTAATTTGTTAAGATTGGAGAGTATGGTTTTTTCGGTGTTCACGTCAACTGCAGAAACCGAGTCATCGAGAATAAGTATGGGGGCATTTTTCATAAGCGCGCGCGCTATAGATATTCTTTGCTTTTGACCGCCTGATACGGTGACTCCGCGCTCACCGAGGACACTTTGGTATTTGTGCTGGAATTCTTCTATATTTCCGTGTACGTCAGCCATTATTGCTGCATCGACTACCTGTTCAAATGTTCCGTCGTCGGTCGCAAATGCTATATTGTTTTCTATTGTGTCCGAAAAAAGGAAATTATCCTGCGGAACATAAGCCGCAGCAGCACGTAAGGTTTTGATCGGAATTCTGTTTATATCCGTTCCGTCGATAAATACAGTGCCGTCGGGGACGTTATAGGTGCGGAGTATGAGGTCAACTATAGTAGTTTTACCCGCTCCCGTTCGTCCGATAAGTCCTACGCGTTCGCCTTCGTTTATTACAAATGAAACATTTTTAAGGATATCTCTGTTTGTATTCGGGTGTGCAAAAGTAAGACCTTTGAATTCGATCTTTCCTTTTATCTCGATATTATCGCTTACGTTTACGTCTGCGACATCGGGCTTTGTATCGAGAAATTCTCCGATTCTTTCAAGCGATGCTTTACCTTGAGAGTTAAGGTTTATAAGCTCTCCGATAGCGGTTACGGGCCAGATCATAGAAGTGAAATATCCGATAAATTCAACAAGCTGACCTGCGTTAAGTATGTTTTCGTGAACAAGATATCCACCGTATCCGATTATAATGCAGGTTATTGCTTCGGTGAAAAGTAAAAGCAATATAGAAAGCAGTTGAGAGAGCTTTACGTATTCAACGTTCTTGTTTTCATTATCTTTACAGAGCTTTTTAAAGCGAAGAAGCTCGTAGCCTTCTTTTACGTAAGCTTTTATAACCGCAATACCCGCAAAGGTTTCCTGCGCGTGATCCGAAAGATTTGAAAATGCTTCCTGACGCTCACGCCATTTTATTGACATATATTTTTTCACAACAAAAGAACAGAAGAAAAATATAATGATCGGGATAAGTGAAAGAAGTGCAAGTATAGGGTGCATTACTATCATTTTGTAGGTTGCCATCGTGCAGATTATCAATGCATCGAAGAACATTAAAAGTCCGTGCGCAAAGCAATTGTGTATTGTTTGCAGATCATTTGTAAAGTAGGACATAAGATTTCCTACTTTGTTCGTTTGATAATATTGCTGTGAAAGGTCTTTTGCGTGATCGAACATACGTCCGCGAAGATGCGTTTCCATAAGTACACCCGATCCGAAAAGACAGATACGCCAAAGGAATCTGCAAAATACCATTATTATGATAATAATTATCATTGGCAGGCATATTTGGTCGAGTAAGAAGGTCATATCGAAGACATACTCGACATTGTTGACCTTTACAACACCGCTATCTATTCCGTTTATTATCATTCCGTATAGCTGTGGAATAACAAGATGAAGAGCGTCTACGAAGAAAAGCGCTATAAGACCAAGTATGATAAGCGGAGAGTATTTTAGATAGTAACGGTTTACGTGTTTACCGAAAATCATTTGTTACTCCTTTTATTTTTCAACTTTTATTTTTTTCTCATATTATTTATTTTTTCACCGTTTGGTGTTACGTATGCCGTCCAGTTTGTATGGTAAATAACAAATCCGGGACGTGAGCCCGCAACTTTTTTTACGTTTTTTGCGAGTGTGTAATCAACACCGATATTTGAACCTTCTGCCTTTGAATGATATGCCGCTATTTCAGCAGCGGTTGTAAAATCAAGATCGGTGGGTTCTTTTCCTTCGGTAACTAAAAGAACGTGTGAACCCGCACATCCCTTTGCGTGAAACCAATAATCCTGCTTTTCGGCAAGTTTATGCGTGATATATTCGTTTTGAATATTGTTTTTTCCGCAAAGGACCTTCATACCGTCGGGCGTTTCGAATTGCATTATGACGGGAGCTTTTTGTTTGTGAGATCCGCCTGAATACGCTTTCATACGTGAGGCATATCCCGAACGGTAAAGCTCGTCACGTATTTCGGCAAGATCTGCGGGAGATTCTGCGCGTGTGAGCGCATCAAAGACAGAATATATATATTCAAGCTCTTGCTCTGCAAGCTCTATCTGCTTTGCAAGTTCAATACTTGCTGTTTTTGATTTTGTATATTTTTTGTAATATCTTTGTGCGTTTGCCGCAGGGGAGAGTCTTGAATCAAGCTCTATACGAACGGTTGGAATATTGCCTTCCTCGTCGATATTTGCATAGTCCTCAAGCTCAACTATAGAAGCTTTTTTAGGAAGGCGGTAGATATTTGCCGTTATAAGGTCACCGTAATATTTGTATTTTTCACCGTTTTTACAGTCTTCAAGTTCGCTTTGCTGAAGCTCGATCTTCCTTTTTATTCGGCTTTCGGTATTGGTGAGTAGCCTTAAAATATCTGATGCGCGTTGGTGGATACGTTGGTTATTATCCTTCGAAGCAAAGTATGTGTCAAGAAGCTTACCTGCGCTGTCAAAGGCTTTTACAGTACAGCTTGAATACTGTGTGATCGGTATAAAAGAATATTCTATATGCTTTTCACCGTCAAGAACGAGAGTCGGTGAAAAATTTTCTTTATTGAGTATATCCGATATTTTAAGTATTTCTTGCGCAACACGTGAACGGTCGGCACTGTATATCGGAGAATCGGTTTTATCTGTCGCTAAAAGGGATATCTCGCGTGATACGACGGGTGCAATACCCATAAAAGAAGAAACTATCCATTTGTCAAGCGGTTTATCTTGCGGTGCTGCTTCCAAAAGTGAAATTATATCCTCATAGGAAACTGTTTTAGGGTTTATTTTACCCATTGAAGATGGTGGGGTATATGTTACTCCCGAAATAAGCTGTCGGACGCTGTCGAAAGAAAAATCGCTTGTGCGGAGCGCACTTATTATCTTTTTATTTTCGTTGGCAAATATAAGATTGCTGTATTTGCCCATAAGCTCAACTATAAGATATCTGCGACATTCAAATCCCATTTCGTCGCGTGTGTCAAAGCCAAGATAGGCAATTCTGTCGAACTCTTCCTGCGTTATCTCGTTAAGCTTTGCGCCTTGAAGATATTTACGCAAAAGAACGCAAAACATAGGTGGATTTTGCGGATTTTCTTTTTGTATTTCTGAAAAATTTATTCTCGGATTGTTTGATCCCGCATTTATAAGTAAGCGTTTTCCGCCTTCAAAGCTGCGCATTTGAAGTACTATCTCGTCTTTTTCGGGTTGATATACTTTTTCTATTCGTGCGCCAAGCGCTACCCGTCGAAGTTCTGCAAGAGAACAAGCGAGCATTCCTGCATCAAACGCCATAAGAAGTTCCTTTCATTTAAAGTTTAATGAATTTTTAATATAAAAATTATGAAAACATAAGCTTGTTTACGTCATCGAGTGAATTAAAGACAAAATCGGGCTTATCTTTTTCTTCTGCGATATCAACATCAGACTGTTTGGTTTCACCCGAAAGCACAAGGCAGGAGGTTACGTTAAAGCTTTTACCCAATGCTATATCGGTATAAAGTCGGTCGCCAAAGATACATATATCTTCGGTAGAATATCCTGTAGCTTCAACTATCATTTCTATCGTTTCTTTATACGGTTTTCCAAAATATGTTGGAGTTACACCCGTAGATGCCGTAACAAGAGCTGCTATAGCACCGCTGTCAGGAATGAATCCGTCCTCTGTAGGACAGTTGAAATCCGGGTGAGTTGAAAGATATTCCGCACCGTTTCGTATAAGTCTGCAAGCTGTGTTAAGCTTTTCATAGGTCAGGGAAGTATCGAAGCTCGTTATAACCACATCGGCATTTTGAGGATATTCGGTTTTTCCGTTTATAACGTTTATTCCTTTGGAACGGTATTCCTCGATAAGCTCGTCGGTAGCGACCATATAAACCGAGCTGTCAGGGCGGTGTCGTTTTAAAAACTCAAGAGTAACGTCACCTGCGGTCATTATTTCATTGATAGAGGGCTCAAAGCCAAGGCGGTTCAGCTTGTTCGAATAAAAGCTTGAAGTGTGAGAAGCATTATTTGTGAAAAATAAGACCGTTTTTCCGCTTGCTCTGAGGTTTTTGATAAAGCTTTTTGCAAATTCAAACGGAATCCCTCCAAGATAGATAGTTCCGTCCATATCAAAAATAAAAAGCTTCTTTTTGTTCAGAATTTCAAAAGCTTTATTCATAATAATTATCCTCCAAAAAATACTCCAAATCATTATATCACAATATTGATTTTTTTTCAATAATGTGATATAATATTTTTGACAAAAAATGCTTTTTACGGAGGTGCTCTTTATGAGGACTATAATAGGAATAGATATAGGCGGAAGTACTACTAAAATAGTGGGTTTTCGCAGCGAGGGTTCAAAGCACGAGCTTATATCTCCGATTCTTGTAAGAGCCAATGATGCTATTACTTCGGTGTACGGTGCTTTTGGTAAATTTACTATGGAAAACTCACTGCGTCTTAATCAGATAGACAGAGTTCTTATGACGGGTGTGGGATCCTCGTTTATTAAAGAGCCTCTTTATTCGCTTAACTGTGAAAAGGTTTCGGAGTTTTCCTGCGTAGGAAGTGGAGGACTTTATCTTTCGGGACTTGATGAAGCGATAGTCGTCAGCATGGGTACGGGTACGGCTATTATGTATGCCAAGAAGGAAGGGAAAAAGACAAAAACCACCTATCTCGGCGGAACGGGAGTAGGCGGCGGAACTTTGATAGGTCTTTCACGAAAAATGCTTGGCGTTGATACTGTAGAGCATATTCAGACACTTTGCGAGGGCGGAAATCTTAATAATATAGATCTTCGCATAAAAGATATGTCGAGTGATGGCGGATATCAGATAAACGGAGATCTTACCGCATCGAATTTCGGTAAGCTTTCAGATATGGCAACTAATGAAGATCTTGCGCTCGGTATAGCGAATATGGTGGCAGAAACTATTGCGATGCTTGCTGTATTTGCGGCAAGGAGCTATAATATCAATACTGTTGTGCTTACGGGAAATCTTACTACTATTAATGCTGTAAACCGTGTTTTTAAAGATCTTAACCAACATTTTGGTATAAAATTTATTACGCCCGAATTTTCTCAGTTTGCAACTGTTATCGGTGCGGCTTTGTCGGATATAGAAAAATAAATGTTTAAATAATAAAAAGGGACTGAGTCATTCAGATGCAGAAGTCGTGGTTTGGTTCTCGTCGGCGTACAAAGGTACGCCAGAGGGCCAAAGCGCGGCTAAAAA
>CALAXC010000089.1 GCA_937894775.1 uncultured Clostridia bacterium | reverse complement strand
GGTGCTTTGTGGGTTGGAAATGGATATTTTATCCACCAAAAAAAGTGGATATGATTATATAATCGGTTCAGTGCATATGTTTAATAAGAACGGCAAACTTTTTGACGTGGATAGGAGCAAAGAATATTTTGTTGAAACGGTTAAAAACTGTTTTAACGGGGATTATTTTTTGGCAGTTGAAGATTATTTTCAAATTTCTGAAATTTTTATGAAGTAATTGCCATGTCAAAACTTGACGATGACAAGTTTCAGTGATAAGATAAAGGGTAGTTTGTCTTTGCAAGACGTACTTGCATAAATAAAAGAAAGGATGGAAAATGTAATGAAACAAACCATTTACGAACAGCTCGGAGGTACATACCGCGAGGAAAACGGCAACCTCGTTCCCGACGTGGAGCTTCCCGAACAGAAGCCAATCGGCAAATACGGACGGATGCACCTCGACTACCTCAAGCAACACCGTCGCGGAAGGTACTCCGCCCTGCTCGGTGAAGGACGGCTCAACGCCTACCTCTCCGAGATCGACGAACAGGCACACGAAATGCTGACCTCTCTGACAGTAGAGCTTGCCAAGACTCAAGGCGTTGATGAACACCTCAAGGCGACCGACCAAATGCGGTGGGTGCAGATGATGAACAACGTTCGTAGCTCTGCCGAAGAAACCGTAATGCGTGAACTGATACTCGCATAAACCGAAAGCAAGGGGTGTTCCCAAGCGGTTCATCCCTTGCTTTTATAAATTTTTTATGAAAGTTTTGATTTTGCTGTTGAATTTTACGAAGAATTAGTGTATAATAAATACAGCAGAAACAAAGAAGGAGGAAAGCGCGAACGTAAAGTTCTGATGAATTTGAAGTTTGCGTGTTCGCGCCCGAATTTGCTGACGCAAATTCCCATAGTGAAAGGAGAACCTATATGCCAAACATTAAGCCCGTATCAGATCTGCGCAACTATAACGAGGTACTGCGCGATATCGCCGTTGGCGAACCCGTATTCCTCACCAAGAACGGTCGCGGCAGATACGCTATCGTCGATATGGAAGAATTTGAAAAGACTCAGGCAACGCTCAAGCTGATGAGCGAGCTTGCCAAAGGTGAAGCTTCTGCTAAAGAAAAAGGATATATTGATATCTCGGAGGTCGAAGCACTTCTGGGGGTAAGCAATGGCTAAAATCAATTTTACGCCCGATGCCCTTGAGGATATGAAGGAGATCAAAGCATATATCACCGACGAGCTGTGCAGCGAGCAATCGGCAATCAATACGATTGAGAAGATTATGAAGCGCATACGTCAGCTTGCGGATTTCCCCGAAATCGGTGCGCCGCTTTCCTCTATCATCAGCCTTGAAGTGCCGTACCGCTTCCTTGTCTGCGGTAACTACACCGCATTTTATAAGGTTGAGGGCGATGAGGTTCACATCATCCGTGTACTCTACGGCAGACGGAACTTTATGCAGATACTTTTCGGAAAGTCATACGACGAATAATATGTAATCGCCACTCTCACGGGTGGCGATTTACTTTTACCCTTTGACCATCGTACCAAAGCAGAAAAGAGCGACCGAGAAACCGAGGGAAACCACGGTCGAATCGGTTGATATCGTACCTGCCAAGTTGCATACACATACGCCGATCATCGCACCCGTAGCGAGGATTCGGGTAAATTCTTTGCGGACGGTAGATAAAAAGGTGGTTCTCCGTGCGTTCTCCTTTCCAACTGCCGTTATGGGAGAATCGACCGGTAAACCGAGCAGGGAGACAAGCTTCTCCAAATGCTCGTCACAAGGCTTTGATAATCCACGTTCCCACTTGGAAACCGCCTTGCCCGATATGCCGAGCATCGCTCCAAGCTCCTCTTGTGTCAACCCTCGTTCCTTCCTTTTTGCCACTATCAGATCACATATATTTTCCATGTAAACCCCCGTAAACTGGTTGGTTGATAAATACCTTATAAAGGTTATACCCATATTTTTGTCTTAACTCACATTTTTAATAAAAATATGCTTGTATTATACTTGCAAGAATTTACTGGATGTTTATGTGATTATTTTAAAAACTCGTAAGTTTATTCTCACCGAATTTCGTGTTACAAGAAACAACTATGGGGATTTTTGTGCTAAGTATAAACTGCAATCAACTCGGCACTACGAATAAGCATATCTGCTCAACGAATGGGCAAAGTGTATTTTTTTCTAATGAAAATCTGATATAATATTTTGGGAAGTTGTAGATATTTTAACCATTTAGAAAGGAACCGCTTATGAGAAAAATATTATATTTTATTTGTGCTTTATTTGCTATTGTATTTGTTCTCACTTCATGTACCGACACACCTATAGATCAAGGAGAACTGCAGAGTGCAGTTATTAGTACCAACAATGTTCAATACTGTGGTTGGCAAGATTATATTTCTGACGGAACCTATGTAATAGCTTCTGAAGGCTTTCAAACCGGGGCTATTGCTAAATATAACTTAGCAACAGGCAATATTACGAATGTTTGTTTGAAAAATGGATGCAGACATTTGACCACGAGTTTTGAACAGACAATGGACAATAATTGTCCGATCCCTCCAAATAGTACGCTCTTTTTTATTCATAATCAAAAAATCTATTACAAGTACGATATTTCTCATTTTGATGAACAAGAATTAGACGAATTTGAGAGCACAAAGTTACTTAAACGAAATATTTTTGCAAGCTACAATCTGACCACCGGAGAAAGACAAAACATTTTAGAGGTGGAAAAAAATGACTATGAACAACTATATACGTTCAAATTAGTCGGAGACTATATTTATTATTTCAGATATATAGCCCAAGTTGAAAAACCCTCCACCGCAGATGATTACAAACTTTGTCTTTGCCGCATGAAGGTTGACGAATACCGTCAAGAAATTCTTTTTGATCTTTCAAACGCATTTCCCGACTATCCTCAAAGAACGCTTCCGATGCTATTAGCTGTGGACAATGGCAATGCCTATTTTGTCTGTAATTTAACGGGTAGTGTTTTCTATTGCTCACTTTCAGGTGAAAATGGCAAATACCTAATAAATGCGGAAAAAGAAGGCTTTTGGGGTATTTACGATGCATACGGAACATTTTATTCAAATGGCTACATTTACTTTGCGAAATATGTTCAAGAACCGCAAAAAGCACTATATTTATATAGAATGGATACCAATACCGGAGAAAAAGTTGTATTGACAGACGACTATGTAAGATGGTTTTTTGTCGCGGATGACGCTATATATTACGAAATGTCCCAAGCTATGCAACCAAGCGAAGCGCAACAAAATGAAGCGGGAGCAGTTGGAACATACCGTTATACGATCAAGCAAATGAAGCTTGACGGAACGGATTCTCATATTATTGGACATATTGATGCCCCAAATGCGGAAACAGCACGTCCTTGGGGTGTTGGAAATAAATTTTTTATTCAAATGCGATGGAGAACCCCAACAATTATGGGGCATTACGATGTAATATTTGATGTAACAAACGGATCTGTAATTGAAGTGGGAAAATCGGAAGAGATGGAATGAAAAATACGAGTCTTTTGAAATTTGAATTCAAGAAGCTTTTAGGACACCGATATTTAGTTATATTCATAGTTAGTTGTCTGATTATCAATGGAGTTATATGTTACCTAAACGCAGATAGAACTCCCGAGACAACTTACGTTCAACAGATGCTTTCAGAATATGAAGAGGACGCAGAACCTTTTCTTGAAGCCTGGAGAGAGATCAAACAAATTGAAAGTGACTACGATAAGCTGTATGTCGCATACATCAAAGGGCAAATTCCGGAAGAACCGCAACTGATATACCCGTGCAATTATTCGGGGAAAGAAGATCTCAATGATGATGTGCTTCTTCGAAGGCTGTTTGATTGCGTCGCAAGAGAAGATGAATATCGAAGTGAGGTCGAGCAATACGTTAATCAAGCAAAAATCAACAAAGACGAATTGCTCTATTCATACGGAGGATTAGACAAATCTTCGTTCGCGTATCAAAAGCAAGCTCTGATAGAACATGGATATACACAAGTGTTAGAGCAAACACAACTTTTCCCGGAGGCGGGTAACGGATGGAATCAGCTTTTTGCTTATGATGCAGTTAACATATGGATGTTGTTGGCGGTCATTGCCGGGACAATCACACTTGTTTTATCCGAGCAAGGAAACGCTTCTATGATTTTGCGTTGTTCCAAGAAAGGACGTTTTCACACGGCTTTTGCCAAAAGTATGGCTCTTCTGAGTTGGGTCTTTATTGTGCTGTTTCTATTCACGGCAACAACGATGCTTGCGATATTATTCAAAAGCGGCGGATACTCTTCCTTAACCAATTCAATAGCAATATTTGAAGAGTACACAGCAATTCCTATTGCGCTGACGGTCGGAGAGTTTTTGGGGCTTACTTTAGCTGTCAGATTCTTGGCGCTATGTGCAGTCGGTGTTGTATGCGCCTGCATTTGTATATGGCTTCGTAGCATATCATTGAGTTTTGCCACTATGATAACAGCCATCGGCATTCAATATGTGATGTTCTTATTTGGACAGACAGAAAGCATCCAATATCTGAATATTGTCGGTGCTATGAGTTTGTCATCCACACTATCCACCTTCAGATGTGCTTCACTGTTTGGATATGCCATAGAGTTTTTGCCCTTGTTGCTTTTTTGCGGATTGGCAGTAGCAATCATAGGATCAATCACCTTTCAATATCTGTTCTGTAATATTCGACTCAGCATATCGCGCAGAGGTTTATTAACACAAGTCAAGCGTACTCTCGTAACACAAATAGAATTATTCCAATCAAAATTCACATCCAAATCAACTACACGAAAAAGGCATCTGTTTTCTGCAAATTTGTTTGCTTATGAATGGCGTAAAGCCTTCACATCCCGTGGAGTTCTTCTGCTTTTGTTTTTGGCAGTAGTGTTCAAGCTTTCGGCAGCATATGTCCAATTTGATTCCCAAAACACGTATTCTCTGATGCTGTATTCTCGCTACATTGATGAAGTACAAGGTGAGCAAACGGATGAAAAACGTGAATATATCGAGAGTGAACTAAAACGGATTGAAAGCATTTTGGATGAATTCCCCCAAAAGAAACAGGAATTCTATTCCGGAAATTTAAGTTACGATCAATACAGTATGGTGTTGGAAGAATACAACTTAGCAAGCAGCAGTGAAGAAGTTGCTGAACGTGTGATGTTTCACTCGGAATATCTCGATTGGCTCGCTGACCATCGTAATGTAAATGCTCACTATTTGTACGATATTGATTGGATACGGCTCTTTGAAGTAGGTTCAGACGTTATACTTATAGCGTTACTTGCCTATTTATCAGCAGGTGTTTTTTCTGATGAATATACAAAGCTATCGGGAGAAGGCAATCGAATGCTGATGATTAGTGCCACAAAAAAAGGACGCACTAACCTATATCGCCACAAACTATCTTTTTCATTGTTAATCTCGCTGATTATTACGTTGCTATTTAATTCGGTGGATGGTTTGTGTATTGTTCAGAATTTTAATTTGCCTAACGGTGAAAGCCCATTACTCTCTCTTGAACGTTTTGGGGATATTGAATATAGTGGCTCGATTTATCAGTTTATCACCACCACCTGGGTTATTCAATTATTTGTTGCGCTAATCGTTGCGGGGATTGTTGCTTTACTTGGTGCTCTAATTAAGAACAAGTTATATACTCTGCTTTCCTCGTTTTCTTTGTTGTTTGTTCCTTTACTTTTCAAAAAAATCGGGCTTGTGAAATTTGCACATTATGATATAACTAATGGGTTTGATGCTGAGCAGCTTTGGCTTTTAGCAAGCAAACAAGACGTTTTGAAAGACTATATGTATATTCTACTGTACTTTATAGGCTTACTGACTATTTTAACCGTTTTATCGGTCATTACTTATCGCAAGGCTCGTACAAATAAGGTCTGAAACATTAGGAGATAGAAGTATGGTTTTATCAATTCATAACATTTCTAAATCATACGGAAGTAATAAAGCACTTTCCAATTTTACTGCAGAACTAACCCCCGGCATATATGCGCTTCTTGGACCCAACGGATCCGGTAAATCGACTTTAATGAATATCATTACCGACAACTTGAAAGCAGATAGCGGTGAAATTTATTATGCTGAAAATGGGGAAAGCCCCGAAAATGTATTAAAAATGGGAGCTCGGTTCCGTGAGCTCTTAGGGTTTATGCCGCAATATCCGGGAATGTACCCAAATTTTACAGTTGAGCAATTTCTTTGGTATATAGCCGCATTGAAAGATGTCGGGGCTCATTTGAGAGGAAAAGAAAAAAAGAAACATATTGCCAACGAGATCGAGCAGTTGTTGAATGCAGTTGACTTACTTGATGTATCAAACCGAAAAATCAGTGCACTGTCCGGTGGAATGAAACAAAGGTTAGCTCTTTCGCAAGCGGTTTTAGGCTCGTCAAAGATATTAATTTTGGACGAGCCTACCGCCGGACTTGACCCCAAGCAACGAATTTCCATTCGCAATTACATTTCCCAAATTGCGTTCAATAAAATTGTTATTATTGCAACACATGTAGTTTCTGATATAGAATATATAGCCCGCGAGGTTATTATGCTGAAAAAAGGCGTTGTTGTTGATTATGCGCCGCCGTCGAAGCTAATTGAGAAAATGGATGGGAAAGTGTGGAGTATACCTGTGATTGAGGACGATGTTCCAAAGATGCAAAAAGAATATCAAGTCACAAATATCAGCCGTGACGAGCAAAGCGGAGAAATCCGCCTTCGTGTGCTGTCCGATCTACCGCCAACAGAAACAGCCCAATTGGTACATCCCAACTTAGAGGATTATTATCTTTATGTTTTTGGTGAATCGAAATCGTCTTGATAGTTCGATTTGAGAACTACCGCGATATACAATGCTTATTTACTTTCTGATAAAAATATGGTAGTTGCTTACGATTGGACTTTGAATGGAGATTTGCCATATCGTGAGCCTGTCGAAAATTATGATGCTTATTTTTCTACGGATAACCTCTGCGTATTAAAAGAGATTAAAGATGATTTTTCCAACAACAAATACGTAGTAACAACAAGCGGTTCTTTTGGCGCAAAGGTTAAGTATAACACGAAGGAAACTTTCCACATACCCGAAGAACTCTTTGAGAATTTAACGAGCAGCCGCAGTTCGATTTACTTCGAGATTGTTTTGATAGGCTACTCCGAAAGCGACAACACCTATTTGGCAACTTATACCGACAAGATAACAGTTAATTTTGAGCTTGATGATAACAATACTGTTAAGATTAGAGATTAGGAGGTCAACACAATGAAAAAAATAACGGCTTTAACATTAGCTGTGGTAGTACTTTTGTGTTGTCTCATAGGATGTTCTTCGCAATGGACAGATGAAGATGTTAAAAAATCCACCAAGATAGAGATTACGAAGTATGATATCGAAAACCCCAATATACAGGTTATTTATACTATCACGGATGAGGATGCAGTCAATAGCTTTTGCGATACCTTTTCCAATCTTGAGGTGAAAGATACCCACATAAGAGAAGAGATAGGAAAATCATACTATGTGCGCTTTCTCGGTAACGGCGGAGAAATCGACCATATTACTGTAATTACAGGACATAATACTCTTCAAGATAAACACGGTGATCTTTTCAAAATCACCGATGAAATAAATATCGAAGATTATATAAGCGGGGTTATTGAAACTGCGCCATCGGAAATTGTGTGGAATCCCGACGAAAACTACACCGTTGATCTGCATCATCCTGTAACAAATTGGACGTTCGGTCAAGAGGATGAACCTCCGACATTTTCGTGGTCGCTTCGCAAATGCTTCACCAAGGAACTCGTTATTGAGATTGATATGAACCAAGACTCCTATATGGAGATAACGGTTAATGGCAGTTTTTCTTCATATCGTTTGACGGAGGATGAATGGGAAACAATCAAAGCAAATACACCGACTGTGGATGGTATTCAGAAGGTTCAGTGGCGCATTAGAATTGATCCCAACTACCATGTTGAACTGGCCCCGTTCTATACGGATTGGAACTACTTCTGGATTGCAAATGAATAATTAATAGTCAAATGCCCTCGTTCCACATTGGAGCGAGGGATTTTTATTGCCTATCTGTGAATTTTACAGAAAACCTCTTGACATTGTCGATATTCGATATTATAATATAAATACAGAATGTCGATATTCGACAATGGAGGTGATAATACTATGCCAAGAGCAAAATTTCAAACCTTGACAGAGCAGATGTACTATATCCTTCTTTGTCTTTCCTCCGAGTGTTACGGAATGGACATTATGGATAAAGTACCTCAGATGACGGACGGCAGAGTGAAGGTCGGTTCGGGAACGCTGTATAACCTTCTTGAACAGTTCCTTGATGCAGATATGATAAAGGAAACCAAAGCGGAAGGCAGGCGCAGATGTTATATCCTCACCGACAAAGGACGAGAGCTGCTTGATAACGAGTACAAACGCTTGAATAGTCTTGTTTCAGACTATCAGCGCCTTATGGGAAAGGAGGACACCCAATGAAAGATACTCTAAAGAAAGTTGAATTTTTCACCTTTTACGACAAGACAGGAATTGAAAAACATCTTGAACAGATGGCATCGGATGGTTGGCTTCTTGAAAAGATGTCCGCTTTCCGTTGGACTTACCGCCGCATAGAGCCGAAGAAGATACACTTCTCGGTATCCTACTATGCCACTATAACCGATTTTGAACCCGAACCTACCGAGCAGCAACAGGCGTTTAACGAGTTCTGTGAGCATTCGGGATGGAAACTCGCTACGCAGACGGTACAGATGCAGGTGTTCTACAACGAGAACGAAAATCCCG
Source organism: uncultured Clostridia bacterium (assembly GCA_937894775.1). Classification (GTDB taxonomy): domain Bacteria; phylum Bacillota; class Clostridia; order Oscillospirales; family CAG-272; genus HGM12713. The sequence goes on along the minus strand of CALAXC010000089.1, from coordinate 508 downwards.
TGCCGATTGAAACCGATCCAATGCTTGAAATTGAAAATATCCATCGTTCCGTCAAGAAAACCGTACTTGTAACCTATTTCTTGATGATGTTTTGTGGATTTATACTCGGCGCGAGCTTTATCAGCACCCTACTTGGAGACCCGATCCATTTATTGTCAAGCCCGATCAAACTCTTCACGGGGGCGTGGTGCATCGTAGCCTTCGCTTATTCCCTGCCCGAGCTGATCACCTATTTTGTATGGCGCAAAAAAGCAAAGACTATGGCAGAACAAGGTGTGTTCCTTGAAACGCGCGGACACAGAAAGCTCGGCTTTGCAATCGTTGTATTTATGCTTGTGTCGGTCGTTCTATATCTGATCTCCCTTGCCAATACGGGCTTGCAGCTCTATATGACGGCATATCTCTTGATCTTCCTTGCAGGCTTCCCGCTTGTAAACGGTGTAAAATCTTTCCTCAAAAAGAAGAAGGTTAAGGCAGGCACGAATAAGGCTTTGACCTTTGTGGCGAG
>CALAXC010000088.1 GCA_937894775.1 uncultured Clostridia bacterium | reverse complement strand
GGGCCAAATTCACACATCGAGGCAAGGGTTGAATCTTTCGGCAGACGGATATGCTCCACCAGTTCGAAACGCAGCCAGGGAAGACGCTCAATCTGGCGCAGGATTTTTGGTTGCTGACGCAGGGCGATGAGCGTAGGGCCATCAATATTGACCGATGCCAGCAGGCCGTGCTCTATAAAGAAGTCGGCTTTTTGCGCCAGCAAATCAATCTGCTCTTTCACAACCTCCATCCGATGGCTGACGGTGATTTCAGTAAAATAGCGATCCGGCGGCAGGCGTTGCGAAGGGTTCAAGGGATGCGCGACCACCGTTAATAGCTCCACGGCCATTAACCGCCCGCATGTTTGATAGATCGGCTGCCAGGTGTAAGCACGCTCACACTGCAACCAAAAACGCCGTTCCTGCAAGCTCTCGATGCTTGCTTCAGGGTTGCTTATTCGCTGGATAACCTGCCTTATCATCAAAGATGGCCTGTGTTTAAAAGTGATGCTGCCCGGACTCGACAAAGATTATCGGCGCGTAAGGGCAGAACTTTACCGCCTGGCCGGGGTAAATTTCCTCACTCCACAACGGAATCTTTCAGGAATACGTCCTGGCTCAAAAAAATAATGGAACACTGTTTTAATATGGTTGACCAGCAAACCACCACAGCGCAAACTAACGCTAATTTTTTACAGATCAGGTTCACGACTATGTCCAAAAAGATTGCCGTGATTGGCGAATGCATGATTGAGCTTTCCGAGAAAGGCGCGGACGTTAAGCGCGGTTTCGGCGGCGATACCCTGAACACTTCCGTCTATATCGCCCGTCAGGTCGATCCTGCGGCATTAACCGTCCATTACGTAACGGCGCTGGGAACGGACAGTTTTAGCCAGCAAATGCTGGACGCCTGGCACGGCGAGAACGTTGATACTTCCCTGACCCAACGGCTGCAAAACCGTCTGCCGGGCCTTTACTACATTGAAACCGACAGCACCGGTGAACGTACGTTCTACTACTGGCGTAACGAAGCCGCTGCCAAATTCTATCTCAACACCTTATGCCGTAAGAGCGATACCGCCAAACAGTACGTGCAGAAATGGATGCCCATAGTTGCGGCATCACAGTCGGTAAAGGGACATGAGGATGAGTTTGAATTCCTTTCTTCCTGGGTAAACGTGGTTGATTACGAGTGAATATAAAGTTTAAGCTATCAAAAAGACTGTCTCAGATGTAAATTTGGGGCGGTCTTTTCGTTTTGTTCATATTGTAAAAAATATAGGTTTAAAATCGGTCAAAACTACGAAAATAAAAAGCTTTATTGATTTTTGGAAAAAAATGTGTTACAATTATTTAAATAGATATGGATTTTCACTTTTGAATTTTGGAGGTTATGAATTTATGAACAAGTCTATTCTTAGAATATTCAGCTTTTTACTTGTTTTTACTTTTATGATATCATTGGTGGGATGTGTAAAAGTTCCTAACCCGTTAGATGAAACGAAAGATACTTCTGTTACCGAATCCGCTTTGGTGACTGATACACAAAACGGTTCTGATGAGGGAACTGAGTCGGAACTTGACGATCCCACAGAGCCTGAAGATCCTGCAGAGCCTGAAGATCCTGCAGAGCCTGAAGATCCCGCAGAGCCTGAAGATCCCACAGAGCCCGAAGATCCAACAGAGCCCGAGCCCGAGCCCGAAGTTCCAGCAAAGCCAAATTATAAAAATATAAATTGGAAAGAATTATATGATAAAGGGCTTATGAGATCGCAATGGTGGAATGATATTGGAAATGCGCAGAATAATTATACCTCGCTCTTTACCGTAACGGCAACCGAAAATTCGCTTACTTCAGTTCCTAAGGCTGACGGTGATAACCGAACCTATTATTCTACGGTAATGTATACCATTAATGATAATACTCATTATGAGTACACATTTGAAGCAAAGAATAACCGCGTATCAGGTTATACGGGAGTTATATTTGCATATGATGTAGCATCTAAGCTTCCTTATTTTGCATATGGAGAATTTGATAATAATTCCGATAAGGGTTCGTGTATTCATATTCGTTACAGAAAAGGACATTTTGATATAGATACTTACAGTGCTGCGGTTAATAACGATGAAGTTACCGCAGTAGTTAAGCAGACGAGTGACGGATACGGACAGTTTAAGGTTATTTATGAAGGTTATAAGGTTAAATTCTGCTATCTTGATTCAAACGGTGAATACGTACAGCTTGGAAGCACGATAACTCTTCCTCAAGGTTCAAAGGTGTGTGTTGGTGTATTCAGCCGCGAGGGTAATTCGGCAAGTAAGCGCACGGTATCTCTTAGAAATTGTGTTATTACCGCAAAGAACGATACAACGGTTGATTATCTTGAGGGTGAAACTGTTTCTCTCGTAAAGACTTTCAATCTTAAGATAGGCAGTTATAATATCTGCAAGGCGCAGTATACTAACTGGGATCTTACTAAAATGGCGAATGTTATTAAAAACGCAGGCCTTGATATAGTAGGTTTTCAGGAAGTCGACAATAAGACTAAGCGTACCAATTATTCCGAGCAAATAAAAGTGCTTTCACAAAAAACAGGCTTGCAATATTATAAATTTTTCAAAGCATTTGATTTCAACGGCGGAGGATTTGGCGTTGCAATTCTCAGTAGATATCCAATAGCTAACAGTGATATAACTTACTTGCCTTCGGGTAATGCTGAGCAAAGAATACTTGCAAGAGCGGGAATAAGAGTTAATAATGAAATTGTCAACTTCTTCGTTACTCACCTTTCTTATAACGGAGAAGGAGTAAGCAGAGCAAATCAGTTTACTACGATCGCAAACAAAATCGGTAATTACAGTAATGTTATTTTGACGGGTGACTTTAACACAGAAATCTGGAAAGAATTTGATCCGATCGTAAACAAGGGAATGCAGCTTCTCAACAACTCAACGAAAAAAGTTACCACTTACGTTGATGAAACCTACGGCGGATTGGCGCTTGATAATATTATCTGGCAAAAGTCGATGTTTACCGCAGGTGCGGCATCTACCGTGACAAACAGCGGATCAGACCACTATATGCTTTATACGACGATTACCTATAAAGAGTAAAATTACAAAATAAAAATACGGTGTCTCAAATTTAAATTTGAGATACCGTATTTTGTTGTTTAAGGTTTTAACCGTTGAATATTATTTGGATTTCTTAAGTATATCTTTTAAACGCAACTGCAGTGGAGCCTTCACCAAGTCAACAATTTCTGCACGTCCTTGTGTATTTAAAGCCCAAGCATCTTGTATCTCGTAATGATCACCGTAATTTTCATCAATAAACGTCATTCCGCCGAAGGTAACCTGGTTTTTATAGCGGGGAATAAAATGAAAATGTACGTGCGGATCAGGGATAGCTTTTCCGTAAGCGCCATTCATAAGACAAGCCCAATTACCGCAGGAGATATTTAACTTTTCGCGCCATATATCTTCTATTGCAAGAGCTATTGTTTTAAATTCCGCCAATTCATCTGCGGTTAAATCGGGAAATCTTGCACAGTGACGGTTTAACGGGATAAAGCATCTTCCCGGATAGTTTTGTTGATCTGCAAGATAAATTCTCCAGTGGTTGGTTACCGCAAGAAGATAGGGGTAATCAAGATCGGCTTTTTCTAAGCAAAATTCGCAAGTGTTTTTCACATTTAACCTCTTTTTTAAATAATAATTCTGGATTCTTCCCAAATTAATTCAAATTGATTTGCAAAGAATTTATATAATGGGCTGGAGTAGGGGATGAACGCGCTTCCGCTGTCGGACTGTTGCTGATTTGTGGAAACTGTCGGTAGTAAACTAATAAAAATATAGCTGTTTTCTTTTGGTACACTCTCTATTAATTGTATTGTCATAGTGATGTGCTCACCGGTTACACGGTATCCAATGTTGTTTTTTATTTCGGGTGGATTTTTATCCTGCATAGCTTTTATAACAGTAGATATTTGGTTTTGGCGTTGCTTAAGATATCCGCTGTCCTGTCCTGAAAAGGCGCTGTATACTTTTTTGCCCTCAACATCTTTGCGTGATTTGCCTTTGTAGTCAATAGTGACAAAACGAAATTCCACACCTTGAGCAAACATATCCGAAACTGTCTTATGATATAATCCGAGAATAGCTCCGCCACCTACCGATAATAATGAAATTCGTTTAGCACCGTTCCAACGTGTTTCTAAGGGAACGTTTGTGATTACAGATTCGGGAATGAAAAATCCCGAAGAGGAATGCTGTGATATATTGAGCAGCAATTGATAATACGGCATTTGTGCCTGATGCTGTGTAAAACGTCCGATGAGATCGCTCATAAAAGAGTCTATTTTTTCAAAGGTTATACAAGACATAAGCTGTAGGTAGGGAAGTCTTACCTCGTCTAATTCACTTGGAAGAGGTAATTCGCGTTCCCAGTTGAAATTAGATTCTAATGGGATAACTATTATTTCTTTCTTTAATTTGTGAGCAAGCTTTATTTCGTCGATCAGAGCTGTTCCGTCAAGATCTTGAAACATCTGAGGCTGTAATAACAAAAGAAAGTAATCGCTGCTTTCTATATTTTTTTGAATTTCAGATCGATAGTCACTGTTTTTGTCGTGTAGGCTTATTAAATCAAAAAATACGCCTATCCCCAATGTTTTGAGCTTTTGACAAAGCAGATGGGCGTATGCCTTGCCGCCATGGCGACGTCTGTAGCTGATAAATACGTTCACGGTGTTTTCTCCAAATCCTTAGTTTTAGATGATTTCAGTATACCATAAATATGAAAATATTGCAACTGATTTTTATTGATAAAATGCGTGAGATCGCTGTGTAAATTACAGCAAGTCCGCTAAAGCTATAAACTCGTCAAGCATTCCGTCAAAGGTATGATTTGCTCCTTTTATCACGGTAACTTCACTGTGATGGAGCTTCAGATAGGGGATATAGGTCAGCGACGGATCTTGATCACCGTAGACAAACAGGACTTTTTTATCGGGTAATGCATCTATCGACTTATGAAAATTTATCATCAACGGCATATTTATAAGAAGCATCTTTGAAAAGTTGAATTTTTTACTAAGATATGTAAGACCGACATATGCTCCGCGTGATACTCCGATAAAGCTTAACTTGCAGGAAGCGAATTTAGTAATAAATTTATTTATTATTTTTTCATCATACTGTAATAAAAAATCGTCAGAAGGGTAGGGATAGGCTGAGCATATTACGGTAGCTCCCGATCTTTTGTTGAGTCGGTACGCCATTTTTACATATTTACCGTCGTGACCGGGTATAGTTCCGCCTGCCCCACATTTAATAAATACGATATTTTCGTTACCGTAAAAGACGCCGTATTTAAGTTCATACCCGTCTACGGTATGACTTACTGTTTTGTCAAAATCCATACAGCCCTCCTTTCTTAATGTTGAAAAATAATGAAATTAAAAAATATTCTTCAAAAACGATACAGTTTATAAATCCCGTTTTCTTAACGCTCTGGCCGAGCGCGATAAGGATTCTCCTTTTCATCTCTATTATAAACATTATACTCTAAAATTCTCCTAAAAACAAGGATCTATGGGGGAAATAATGGAAAAAATTTGGTAATAGAGTGTTTTGTATTGCTTTTATTGAAAAAGAATATAGAATATGTTATAATTATAAAAAATATTGAAAAATCATTACACATTTCTATATTTTTCCGTACTGTTATTTATGAAGGGAAATTTTGTCAGACAAGGAGGAAAATATGAGTATTCAAGAAAAAGCTAAGCATAAAAAGCCATTGGATGACGAAAAAATAATAGATCTTTATTGGGAACGTGATGAAAAAGCAATTGATGAAACCGATTTCAAATATAAAAATTATTTATTCGTTATTGCTTATAATATTCTTAATAATCCGCTTGACTGTGAAGAATGCTTGAATGATACATATCTCGGCGCGTGGTGCGCTATGCCGCCATCAAGACCTGATGTTCTTAAGGCGTTTCTTACCGTTATTATGCGAAGATCTGCTATTAAGAAATATCGCAGAAGGATACGTCGTAGCGTTGTTCCGTCTGAAATGACGGTGTCGCTTTCCGAGCTTGAACCCTTTGTGTCGGGTGACGATGATATAGCTGATGATTTTGATGCTGAAAGACTCGGACGGATTTTGAGCGATTTTATTCGTTCTCTTACACCGCGCAGGCAGTTTATATTTATGAGTAGATATTATACGGCTGATTCGATCGACGTTATAGCTAAAAATTTAAATCTTAGCCGCTCGATGATAAACAAAGAGCTTGCGGCTATCCGTACGAGCTTGCGTGAAACTCTTGAAAAGGAGGGCTATTCGGTATGAAAAAAAGTGAATGGAATGAAGCTCTGGATCACATTGACAACGATCTTGTTGTAAATTACGTAGCTCAAAAGGAAAATTTGCAAAAGAAGAAAAGAATGAGAGCAGTATATATTCGTCTTGTTGCAATATCCGCTTGTCTTGCAATAATAGTTACTGCAGTATTTACCGTTCCGATGCTTGTAGAGCGGGGTAGTAACGAAGAAGATCAAATTTCCGTTTGGGATACTCCGCAGCTTTCTATGGTAGATATTTTCGGAAAAGCGTCAATTTATTCCGATAATAACGGCGGTGTGGATAATGAATTTGGGTGTGAGCTTTACGGACAGCATAGTGGAGAAGCAGTACCGGATGCAAAATATTTGTATATTAAGGAAATCAAGAATAATGAATATTTTCCAATATACGGATATAAAGATTTAAAAGGAAAAGAGTTAGATGAGCAAGAGTTTAATGCTTTTTCAAGTCCTTTATTAGAAAAAGCTGAGGCATGCTTTAATCTTGACCCCTCTGAATATCAAAAAAATAATTATGAAGATAGCTTGCGTATAGTGGGCGCAAGTGACGGCTTAAATATAAGAGCCGTGCAAAGTAGATTTTCGAACTTTTTTAGAATTGAAAAAAATAAAAGAAATGATTCTGTAATTGAGATTAACGGACAATCTATGGAGATAGATGAGAATCTTTCCGATGAGGAGATAATTGCGTCGCTTAATTCAGCAAAAACAATGTTTTTTGAATTTTTTGGAGTTTCTTTTACTAACGCTACCGTTGAACGCAGTTTTAGAAATTATGGAAGATTGACGAATATAAGTATTTATTTTCACAACGATAATGACGAGTTTTCCCCATCCACAAAAAATTCTTTTAATGAGGAGTTAATTTTTTCTTTTAGTTTTAAGTATGAATATGAGAAGCAAGATTATTTTTTAACATCTGTAGGTGTTATATATTCTAAATCACGGCAAAGATTTGATGAAAGATATCAAACCGTTGCTCGGGCAAAATCTATAACATTAGAAAAAGCCGTTGAATTTTTGCGTAAGGGATGCTTTCTTCCTACCTCACAGGGAAAATGTCGTATTTGCTGGGAAAATTTGAATTTTTCGGAATATGATTTTGTGGAAATTCAATATTCGAATTTTAAGGTTAACGGTACGGAGAGATATATGATGATTCCGCATTATGTTTTTTATAAAAGAGTTCCTGATGCATACATATATGGCGGTCTTTATGCAGAGGATTGTGAGATTTATGAAACGGTTAGAGTTCCCGCAATAGAAATTATCGGATATGAGGAATATTTTGTAGTGTAGAAAAAATATAAGCTTAAAATTTCAAAGTCGAGCTACGTTACAATCAGGAATGAGGTTAAGGATTCTTATTCAGCGGGCGAGCCCGTGTGTATTTCCTTGGATATAATTAACGGATATTATAACGTCTATCTTAATGACGCAAGGCTTGATTTCGATAATTATTCGGAAGAGCATTTGTATTATAATTTTGTTATGCCGGAGAAAGACGTTGCTATTAGGATAGAACCGAAATATAACAAGCCTTTCGAAACGTCGAAAAAGGTAAATGGCACCGAGTAAAAATAAGCTGTTTGCTTTTTGAAAGGCGCGAAGCCAATCTCAAGTTGACGGATATATTAATTTGTGATATAATAAGTTTAATGAAAAGCTTGACAAGGAGGAAACGCTTATGAAAAAAGTTATATCTTTGATCCTTGTTTTAACAATGTGTTTTGCTTTTGCATCTTGCTTGGCTGAGCCCGAGAGTCATAACTTGGCGCTTGCGGCAAAGGCGATGGAAGTTAAGCACTCAGATTCAAAGCAAGAAGGCTATGAGGAATTCATTGATAAACTGGATTCCTTTGCTGCAAAGCTTACCTATGAGGTCTATGCAGACAGCAATAAGCAATCGAATATTTGTATCTCGCCCGTGTCGGTCTATATGGCTCTCGCTCTTGCAACCGAGTGCGCAAACGGTGAAACAAGAGAAGAAATACTGAATGCTGTGGGGGTTACCTATGACGAGGTAAAAAATTTTACTAAGGTTTTATATGCTTTTTCAAACCGTGAGTATTATTACACCGATATAGCGAACAACGAGAAGATCCTCGCATTTGAAGAGCTTGCAAATTCAATTTGGGCAGATAAGAAAATCACTCTCAAAGAAGAGGGGATAAATAATCTTGCTACTAACTTTAACTGTGACTTGTTCAGTGTAAACTTTAAAAACGGTGAAGGTGAAAAAGCTATCAATGCTTACATCAAGGAAAAAACACACGGTATTATTGACAGTGACATAAAGCTGTCGCCCTATACATTGATCACACTTATTAATACATTCTATCTCAAAGAGGTTTGGAATGATGACGGTGACGAGCTGAAGTTTACCGATAATTCATATAATTTTAAAAACGCAGACGGCAGCATGACGAATACAAAGCTGCTTCAAGGACATTATGCTGACGGTAAAGTTTACGAGGGAGAGGGATATACTTCCTTTTACACAAGAACAGAGCATAACTTTGACATTAAATTTATAGTTCCCACCGATGGGCATACTCTTGAAGAGGTATTTACTGCCGATAATATTTATAACATCAATAATCTCGGGGATTACGGACATATAGACGAGGAAAATAAGCTTAGGCATCATACGAGAGTGCTTTTTCCAAAATACAAGGCTTCCTTTGACGGTTATATTACGGAGATACTCAAAAACGACTTTGGTATCAATAAGTTGTTTGGACTTGGAAAATGCGATTTTTCAAATGTAACCGATGAGCCGATCGCTTGCGGCGGTGTTATACATAAATGTAGCATTGAAGTAACCGAAAAAGGTATTGAGGGTGCGGCAGTTACTATTATTGATATGTATGGAAACGGAGGGCCTGATGAGAAATATAAAGATGTATATCATGATTATATAGTTGACAGAGCTTTCGGGTTTGTTATTACAGATCGCTACGGCGAGGTTCTTTTCTCGGGAACTGTAAATAGTGTTAATTGATGCTTTTTGCACCTCTAAAGTGATACGCAGTAAGCAAAGATGAATATTTTAAAACAGCGTAGTATTCGCAAGGATGCTGCGCTTTTTTATTTTTTGAGGATAGAATATAATAAAAATAGTCAAATTCGCTGTTTGTGGTAAAGACAAAATGGGCGGTTTGTGCTATAATTATGTCATATTGAAGAGTAACGAAGGAGAAAACTTATGGATATGGTAAAAATGGGAAGCTTTCTTGCAGAGCTTCGCAAGGAACATAATTTTACACAAGCGGAGCTTGGCGAAAAGCTTGGTGTGTCAAATAAAACTATTTCAAGATGGGAAACAGGAACATATATGCCGCCTGTAGAAATGCTGGCAGAGCTTAGTGAAATTTATGGTTTAACGATAAACGAGCTTATCAGCGGCAGAAAATTGGATGACGAGGAATATAAAGAGGTGGCAGAGTCCAACATCAAGGAAACTCTTGAAGCAAGCGCGTTTACGTTAAAGGATAAACAGAGCTTTTGGAGAAAAAAATGGATTCGTAAGAATATTTTTACTTTTATTCTTTGCGGAATTTTGTGGCTGGGCTTGCTTTTATCGATGAAAGCATTGAATGTTGATGCTTTTGTTGTATCAGGCGTTGCGGGTATGGTTGTAGTATTTTATTATATCATCTTAAATAACCGTATGATGTCATATGTGGAAAAACATATTTACGGTAATCCTACGAAAAAAATTGCAATTTCTACATTTGATAATAAAAATATAATTGTATGTCAGGAAGTGAAAGCATCTCGAATTTTAGCGCCTGGAAAGAGAGAACCTAAATTCGTATTAAACGGGATAGATCAAGTAACACTTTGGGGAGAACATTCGACGATACTTGGATGGTATGAAACATCAGAGGATCTTCAAAAAGAAATTGCTGAAATTACCGATGCATTAAATCGGGGAAAAGCTTCATATACTTTGAAGTATTCGGCGGATGTTGAATTGGTAGGCATTTTTGAACAACCAAGAATAAAGAAATGACAGCGTTATGATGATTTTACATTGATATCGATATAGAAAAGGCGGTTGCGTGATGCAATCGCCTTAAATTTTTGACATTATGATAATAAAATTAATTATGTTTATATTAGAAAAGTTTAGCGAGGAATAATTGAAATTCTCTGCGAAGCTTAATTTGATATATCTTTTCTTTTGCTTAAACAAATACAGACTATCAAATTATATAAGAAAAAACCGACTGACATTATATTAAACATCGAAACAAAAGTCCAAATTAACCACGGTACTTTTGATAAATTTACTTGTGAAATCAGAAGATAAATAACAATACTTGAAATAAAGTTAAGCACCAAGAATATATTTTCTACATAAAACATTCCCGATTTTTTATTATCCATATTCAGTAAAATATTCTTATTCATACAGGTCAAAAATACAGTCCAAATATCAAATAAAACCGCAACTACACACGATAATTGCGTATAACCTAGAATTAGGAACTTATCTAAGTTTTCACCATAAAACACTTGATTTACTTTTATTGCATTGATGCTGAGCACAACTCTAACTGAGATATAAATCAATAGAAATGATAAAATTACCGATATAGTAAATAAAATTTTATGTCGCATCTTCTGAAATATTCTTTTTTTCATTTGTTTATACAATGCCTTTCTTTTTCGCCATTAAACTGTCATATTCTTCTTTTATGAATATGAAAATGCAATCAAAGGTTATGATTATCGTTAAGCCTGTAAAAATAGTCCATATACCGCTAAAATTAATAAAAAGATTGAGGATAAATGTCACTATAAGACCGATAGCTGCAAAAAGCTTGTCAAATAGTCTATTTTTAAAGTGAATTCCTCTGAATATTATGCTGAAAGATAATAAAGAGCCTCCAATTGCCAGCATAAGAAAATTCAAAACAAGTTGAAGATATTTATTTTGTTGTTTGAGAAAAACATCCTGAGGAATACAATCTTTTAAGTTGTTTAATGCACTAAGTTCTTGAAGATATGCAATTGCGAATAGAGCACCAACGATAAATATTAAGATAGAAATAATAATTGCAATAGTTAATTTTTTTCGCATAATGGGTTTCTCCAATAATTGTTATACTGTTATTTTTTTATTATATCATAAATCAGTAAGAATTACAAGTGGTTTAGTGAGGTGGAATTTTTAAAGCTCTGATACTTTTTTGATGTTGTACTAAAATAATCAATGCGAGATAAGTGTAGACCTGCTCGGACATTCAACAACGCAGGTGACAGAGGTCAAGAAAGATATGAAAATGCTCGACGGCGTGATGAATGATTTCTGCCTATAACGACTCAAAAATTGCGTTGGAGTAAACAAAGAAAAAGGCGATCGCAGAAAAATGTGGTCGCTCTTGTCTTTATTATAGACTAAATCATATTTTTATGATATAATTTTATAAATTACTGCACCCAAATTCAAAAATACCACACTATATGGATGAAAGGAGGCGAGAAAATGCAAGATACGAACAAAACGAGGGATATGCTTATCAACGAGTTTACCGAAAACTATATGGAAAAGCTATTTTATTTCTGCTTGAAGAAGACGGGGAGTAATATTGAAACTGAAGATTTAACGCAGGATATTGCGCTTCAAATTATTACCTCTCTTAATAAAGGCACAATTCCTACAAGCTTTTCGGCGTGGGTATGGCAGATCGCGCGTAACCGTTATTCGTTATGGGCAAAGAAAAAGCATAATCGGAACGAGTCTGTAAACGGTTCCGATATTGGCGATTATGAGATAGCAGATGAAAGCGAAAGCATCCTTGATGAGATGATATATACAGAGCAAATGTCCCTGCTTCGGCGTGAGCTGGCGTTCATTAAGAGTGATTATCGTAACATCGTTGTTGCCTACTACATAGAAAACAAAAACGTTCGTGAAATTGCAGAATCGCTCTCGCTTTCTACGAATACGGTGAAATCACGGCTTTTCCGCGCAAGACAAATTTTGAAAGAAGGTATGGATATGGCAAGAGAATTTGGAAAACGTAGTTATAACCCCGATGAAATAGTGTATTCAAATATTTGCACGGCTCCCGGCGAGCTTGGACAGCCATGGACGTTAATGGACCCCAAGCTAAATCAAAATATTTTCCTTGCGTGTTACGATAATCCTATGACGGCAGAAGGACTCGCTATTGAGGTGGGTGTTGCTTTGCCGTATATGGAAGATGCGGTGCGACATCTGACATCACAAACCTTACTTATTAAAAACGGTGAAAAATACGAAACGAATTTTCCAATCATAAGTCGCGAGGCACAACAAAAAATTCATTTTTATTATGAGGGAATATTGCCTCAATTAGTTGCATTAATAACGGAAAACACCGATAGATTAATGGCGCAATATCAAGAAGCGGGGCTTTGCTATTATGGCGAATATCAGAGCTATGAAGAAGCAAAATGGATGCTTTTGATGAATTTTTATAAAGATATGTATTCGCTTTGCAAAAATTCTCCTAAAGAAAAGCTTGGAAATACACCAAGACCAAACAGAGGTATTTGGGATGTTGTTGCCTTTGAAAAGTGCGATTTTTGTCCCGATATGGTCGGCTGTCATCATCAATATGAGGGCTTTGTGCATTATCGTTTTGGATATTCTGGAATTTTAAATCGAACTCCCGCTAACTTAACTCCCGAGGAGGCACATGAGCTTAGGCTTATAGTTGAAAATAAAAAAACAGAGAATGAAGCTATCAGAGAAGACCTTGTTAAATATGGGTATGCTTGCAAGCAAGGAGAAACGTATGTTCCAAGGGTAGCGATTATAAAACAAAGTACAGATCAAGCATTTATAAAATTTTGTGAAAAGAAAAAATTCAGTTCCGAATTTATTGAACATAGCAAAGCAAGGGGAAAGTTAACAAAAAATATTTTTCAAACAATCGAGAAAATCAATAGCTCGGTTCGTGAAATTATTGTTTCCGATCTCCCGCATTCCTTGCGAGATGATGAAAGAATGGTTAATGCATTACTTGAATCGATATGTACTACAAGTCATACGTTAGGATATGTTGTTAAATATGCACTTGAAAGCGGATGGTTAAAATACGACGAAAATACCTCGCCTGCTATTGGAGCATACTTTAACATATCTTGATAAGGCGGTGTGACTTCAATGAAAATAGTTTTCTTTAAAAATGAATCTCATTTTTATCCTCGTTTATCTTATGCGTGGGAAAATGCTGATCAAATTCATTTAAATTCAAAATTGCAAGGGTTGAAAAGCCTATTTAGGTGGGTACTTATAATTCCTTATATCATATTTTTAATTGTGAATTTCAAAGAATTAACAAACAAACCGTTCTTACTTATCGCAATATTTTTCCTTTGCTTACCAATACATGAATTATGTCATGCATTTTTCTGTTGGATATCTGGAAGGAAGGTTGAAAGAATAAACTTCTTTCCGTATAAACAAATATTTTCTAATATAACTGCATATGTAAAGCCTGCTTTTGGTGTGTGGAATAAATGGCAAGCAGCTTTGTTGTCCGCGTTTCCAATTATTATATTATCTATACTCCCAGCAATATTAGCTATTTTTATACCTTCAATAAGATTATGGTTATTGTTAATTGCACTCCTTAATATCTCAACATCTTCCTCAGATATTATCGATATACTTTGCATTTTAAAATTGCCGTCCTATAGCCTTTATTTTGTAGATTTTATATTAACGGTTAAAGATACGGATAAAGCTGTAATAATACATCAACTATTTGTCACTCCCAAGCTTGATAAAATAAAACATAATTGCTTTGAATATTTTAATGGGAAATTAACAAAAATGGAATATCATACCGAAACGGATACTACTATAAGCTTAAAGAAAGAATTTGCTGCTCAATTTAATAAGGAATTTGATATTGAATAGTTTAAACATAAAATGATTTTACATTAATGAAAAAAGGCGGTTGCGTGGTGCAATCGCCTTAAAAAATTGATGCTTTTTTGATGCTGTACTAAAAATAATCAATGCGAGATAAGTGTAGATCTGCTCGGACACTCAACAACACAGGTGACGGAGATGTACTATGTCAAGAAAGATATGAAAATGCTCGACGGCGTGACGAATGATTTTTGTTTGTGAGGGGTTGCGGGATTGATGGGAATGTGATATAATAATTATGTTATCAATAAGAACTTGGGGGAATATTATTTGATAGTTCACGAATTTGTAAATGGAAATAAACCTTGTATGATTTTAATTCATGGTGTCCTTACACCTTGGCAGATCTGGACACCGCAAATTGACGCATTCATTGATAAGTATAATGTTTATGTAATCGCTCTTAATGCTCATACAGAAGAAGTTGAAAGTGAGTTTGTTTCATTGACTGAAGAATCCGAGAAAATTATACAGTATTTTGAAAAAAACAATATAGATAATATAGATGTTCTTTGCGGTATATCACTCGGAGGAAAAATTGCACATTGTATTTGGAAAAGTTTCAGATTGAATATAAATAATCTGATTTTAGATGGAGCTCCTTTAGTGTCATGTCCTAAATTCGCCATAAATATTATGATAAAAAATTATAAGGATATAATACATAAATCTAAGAAAAGAGATCCCAAGGTTATAACGAATTTTAAAAAGCATTTTTTGCCCGAAAAGTATTTGAATAATTATTTAAAAATAGCAGATTTATTTACTGATGAATCTATAGAGAATATTGTTAATTCCGCATTTGGAGTGGGAGAAATAAAGGGCGGTGACGCTGGAAGCAGAATACTTTATATGTACGGTACAAAAGCTAATGAGATGCTTTCAAAAAAATCGGCAAGGCTTATAAAAAAATATTATCCTACAGCTTGTGTGGTCTGCTTCAAGGGTGATGCACATTGTTATAAAGCTACTTATGAGCCTGAAAAATGGATAGCAGTTGTGAAAAGCTTTTTAGAGAAATATGATTAATAGAATAAAAGGCGACCGCAGAAAACGAAAATCTGCGGTCGCCTTGATGCTCTTTTGAAGCTCGTGATACTTTTTTGATGCTGTACTAAACGGAAATAGTGTCACACAATGGACTGGATGGAATGAGAGTGGGAGTGAGGTATAAATGAAATCGTGCGTTGCACGATGAAATCCGAGCGGGCTCGGATGAAATCTTCGGCTTTGCCTCAGATGAAATTAAATCCGCCGCTAATAACCCCGCTTTAGCGGGATTTCATCACGAAGTGATTTCATCCACGACAGTGGATTTCTTCCGCTATGGCGGATTTAGTTGAAAAAAGCCAAGTCGAAAATCGACTTGGCTTTTTTCTTGGCAGGGGCGGGAGGATTCGAACCCGCGACCCACGGTTTTGGAGTGGCTCCGAAGTGTCGCCAAGCCTTGAAATTGCTCGCTTTTTCGCACGTTTTAACGCCTTTTTCTAACTAAACCACGTGTCGTAATTGTGTCTGAAAATTTTTGATGCTTTTTTGATGATGTGATAAAATTTTACTTACATATTAGCCGCTAACGTACTTTTGAGGCTCCTCAAAATTTTGGGAGCAATAAACAAAGAAGAGCCCTGGGAGAAAAAGTTCGGCAGGTGCAGCTTAAAGAAATATTGCCATATAGAACGAAAGATGGATATTATAATACAAAAACGAAAAGGCAAACTTTTTTAATGAGATTTCGCACGAAAAGGCAAATATTGAAGGTTGAGTATGTTTTGGGCTGACGAAAAAATGGAATTATGCATATTTTTGGATGCTTCTATTTTTGTAAGTCTTAAAACCGATAAAAATGATAAAATTAGAAATTTGTTTGCCAAAAATGTGGTGTTTTAGATTTTGCTGTTGCTTTTGTTTATTTGTAATAAAAACACTTGTTCACTAAATGAATATTGAAAAATAGAATAACACAAACAAAATCCATTCTATTACGGAAGCGGATTTTGTTTGTGTTATTGAGATTAAAATGACAACTATACAGATCTACAAAGCTTTTCTTAAATTTGAAACAATTGTTTTGTATCTCTCATTTTCCTTTAATATGTCATATTTGGACTCATTTGTAAGTCTTTCAAGCATATCCTGAACAGCACTATTGTCCCACAAATTATGCTCGTTAGTTTCTATTCCATACATTATAAGCGAAGAATATACCTCTCCATCATTATACGAATCAAATGCGATTGCATACTCCATTGCTTTTTCATAACTATCTAATGCCTTTTCATAATTACTTTCAAGAAGATATAGTGAACCTATCACACGATTGATTTCATAAAACTCACGATTTATTGACAAAAGATTCTCGCCATAAACGATTTGAAGAATGGATAATGATGTTTTTAAAAGTTCAATTCTTTGAGCTACATTTAAATCATTTTTAGAATTTTTATAACATGGATCGGCCAATCGATAAATAGTATCAGCTATAGTACTTGTATACTCTTCAATCCAAAGTCGATACGTTTTATTTTTTTCAGCATCATCAATCAAATCATATCGCATCATTAAATATGATGATGTTTGAATAAAACCTTTCGGAAGTTGCTTAGCAAAAAACAAAGCCTGCTCCTTATCATTCTTTTTTTCTGCATATAAACGACACAGTGCAGCGGTAGCTCTGAAACGAAGATTATTATCAACCGATTTTTCAAGAATCAGTTTATAAAGAAAAATAGCTTCATCAATATTTTCTTCATTTTTGACATTTTCTCCACTTGTAAGCGCAAACGCCAATTGCCCCACAAGTTCTAAATTGTTAGGAATTTCTTTACACGCAAAACGTGCCAAATCAAGCATTTCTTGATACTCATGATTTTTATAAAATTTCGCAATGCTTTGTTTATACTTTTCAATAGATTCATTCACACGCGACACATCAATTTCCAATAATTCATCTGCTGTTACGCCAAAAATATTGGAAAGTGGACGAAGAAAAGATATATCTGGCATTGCCGTATCCGTTTCCCAACGACTAATGGCCTGCGGAGAAATCGAAAGTAATTCAGCAAGTTGCTCTTGCGTCATATCCGCATTTCTGCGTAGTTTTTTTATTACTCGACCAAATGACATAATATAATTAACCTTTTGTTAATAAATTCAGGCGGTACCGTTCCTGTAATTATATTATATCACGATTTAAAAACACTGTCTACATCTCGTTAATTGATAAAAAAACAACACACGGTTGTTTTTTGTTTATAGCATCGGGGAATCCATCAAATTTTGCGTCGCTAAACAAAGAGAGAGCGGTTTTTGAATTGTTTTTTATGGTTTGAGTTTTTCGCATTTTGATTGTGTTACCTTGACATCATTTCTGTTTTATGCTATAATTTATTCGAACGATATGTTCTTAAAATTGAAAGTGAGCTATCCGCCCATCTGTGAAAATGGGGATTAAGGGTGAGCATCAGGAGATATTGCAGAATTTTTCTGCGGTCTTTTGATGCTCATTTTTTTGTTTTTGCGAGGTGGAAATGTTTCAAATTTAGCTCATTTATGGGTAATTTTGAGCCGAAATTTCCCGCCGTATTTTTTTGCAGGAATAAGCAACTGCGCTGTTGTGGGCGCTGTTGCGGGTCACATCGGTCGGCAACGCCGACCGTTCAAGGCTTTGTGGGGATTTCTTCTACGACGTCGTGTTGCGCAAATTTTTATGGCTACAATGGCATTTTGCGCAAAAGTCTGCGTGTTCCTTAGAGTTGTAAGGATTTGTTTTGCAGTCGTAAAACTTTTTGCTGAAACTTTCACGGGATTTTTGTGGTATTGTATGTGCTAACGAAAGGAGGTTTTTTATGGCAACTAAAAAGTTATTAACAAACGGAAATGCCTTTAAACGGACTGACGGTCGGTGGGGCGGCACGGTCTGGTTTATGGATGAGTCGGGCGAGCGGAAAAGAAAGAGCTTCTCGGGTACGACCAAGCAAGAGGTCAACAAGAAAATGATCGCCTACATTGAGGACTTCAACCGTGAAATAGAGAGTTCAATCGAGGCAAACAAGACACTCAAAGAGAGTATGACGAACTGGTTGTAAGTCTTTAAGTTTCCGTCGGTCGAACGCACAACCTATGACCGATACGAGTGTACTGCAATCAATCAAATTTATCCTTTGATTGGGGAGAAAATGGTCGGGAATATTTCTTCTGCCGACATCAAAAAAGTCCTCAATCATTGGATGAATGAGGGCTACGCATATACAA
>CALAXC010000087.1 GCA_937894775.1 uncultured Clostridia bacterium | reverse complement strand
AATTAAGTGCAGATATAAGAAGAGGAATGGAAGCAAGTATATTAAATTTTGAACTTCAAGCAGGCGATGGATATAACGATATAGAGATGCTCAAGAGTGCCGATATTTCCGTAGCAATGGGAGGCGCGCCCGAAGAGGTTTGCGCCGTCGCCACAATCACTACAACGACTGCCGGAGAGGACGGAATCTCTGTAGCACTCAGAAAATTGGAGATATTATGAAAATAATCCTTTTTGCGGACAGGCTTCCACCGCTAATAGGCGGTATGGAAACACACGCGCATTATTTTGCACAGTATTTCAAGAACAAATACGAATTACATATCATTTCTCGTCTTGATGGGAAAGACATCTTGGTAAATACCGATTATCAATATATCAAGCATATTACTCTTGAAGACTTTTTACCAAAATTCAAGAACGACAAAACTGTATTGTTCTTTAATAGCGGTCGTTGGATTGAGAAATTGCACCGCATTCGGGAATTGCTTCCCTCAGCCATAATGACCTATCGCACAGGCGGTAACGAGATTATTCAATCACCGCTTACCATTGATATGCCTGTTTATGCCCAAAGAAAAGCGTATTGGCGTGAAGCAATCAACAACACAATTGATTATCTAATTACCAATAGTGACTTTACCGACAGAAGGCTGCTTGAGTTCGGCATCAAACAATCTATTCTTCGTCATGTGGCTGGGGGAATTGATCCTTACACAATTCGTGAAGCGATTGCAAAACGCTCTGATACTCGCAAACAATATGGCATTGGACCGTCCGACTATTTGTGTGTCAGCTGCGCAAGATTTGTTCCATATAAAAGAACTGATTTTTTGATTCGCTCTCTCGCAAAATGTAATGCCACGGTAACTTTGCTTTTGGCAGGTGATGGACCGCTTGAAGCAGAGATGAAGGAGCTTGCTAACAGCCAGCCTTATTCTATTCGTTTTCTCGGCAATCTTGCGCAAAAGGATGCGGTTGCTTTGATTGCGGCGGCGGATGTTTATGCACAGGCAAGCACAGATCTCGAAAAGGCTGTGCCGGGCGGAAGCTATATCCACACGGAAGGCATGGGAAGAAGTCTGCTCGAATCTATCTGTTCGGGCGTTCCTGTAGTTGTTACAAATTGCGGAGCTGTCAGCGAATATATCGGTGCTGAGAACGGCGCACTCGTTAATACGGAAGAAGAGATGGCAGTTGCTGTTGATACTCTGCTGAACAAAAAACAACTTTTGATTCAAAATACGGAAAAATACATCACTATGTATTCTTTCGATCGAATTTTTGAGGAATATATTTTGTTATGGAATTAAAAAAGGTACTGCTTTTTACGGGTAAATTCCCAAGCTTTGGTGATGATACCGACGGCGGAAGCATTTTAATATATAGCTTAATTCAGGCATTAAAAAACAACTGTATTTTAGATGTTATTTTCACCCGAACACCTCGCAAGGGATTTGAAGTCATCGAGGGCGTTCGAAAGGTTTCTTTTGAAACATACGAGCATCATTTAAGCGACAAGTTTGCTCGCAGACTCGCAAACAAGGAGCAGTTATTTTCACGCCTGAGAATAGAGATTGCTGCGTATGACACTGTTATTATCACGCATTGCAGCAAAGCCTTTGGAATCGAACGGTTGTCGGCAGAAGAAAGAAGCAAGATTATTCTGTTTCCAATGTATCTTTCTCCGTCGTATAAGCGCTCGGGAGAGTGTCCAACTGATGAGTATATAGCAAACGAGTGCAACGCGCTATGTTCCGCAGGCAAGATATTAACTCCGAGCGATTCGGAAAAACAGGATATGGTTCGTGTTTTTGGAATTGATGAAAACAAGATCAAGGTTATTCCAAGGGGTTACTCATCTTATATTAAGCCTATCGTGAAACAACCACATTTTCCAATCGAATTACTTTATATTGCATCTATTAAAGAACAAAAGAACACGAAAGAAGCCATTGTTTTGCTTAAGGAGTTATCCGAATACAAAATAGATGCACGATTACATCTTGCCGGTAGCTATCAAAATGATTCTATTCTTTCAGATTGCCGTACTTATATCGCAGCCAACGGATTATCCGAAAAAGTAATTTTTCACGGGGTTCTACCGCAAAAAGAACTTGCCGCACTTATAGCCAGAGCACATATTAATATTTCTGTTTCCAATTGGGAAACGTATGGCAGAGGTATTTTTGAAGGAATGGCAGGTGGCCTTCCTACCGTTGTTTTTGATCATCTCGAATGTGTAAAGCATTATGTAACGGATGGCGAAGGTATCAGCTTTGTTTTAAACCATGAAGCGTTTTTATCAAAGTTAATAGAGCTTTGTACAGCCCCTGATTATTATAGTGTGCAAGCAAGGAAAGCAATTCGAAGTGTCGATTACTTATCCGAGGCACATGAGCAAGAAAGACTTATTAAGGAATTACTATGAACAAAATACTCGTTGTTTTCGGTACGCGTCCGGAAGCAATTAAATTGATCCCTGTTATGAGGGAACTAAAACGTAACAATATAACTTATGATTTGTTGAACACAAATCAGCACGACGCAATCCTCGACGATCTGCTCTCCACAGAAGGTATTAAACCCAATTACAGATTGTGCATCTGTGGCCAATACAAAGATTTAATAGATACTAAAGCAGCGATGCTCAATCAAATGAATACAACTCTTAGCAAAAACATCTATTCTGCCGTAATTGTTCAAGGCGATACATTAAGTGCTTTGGCAGGAGCGGAATATGGATTCATGAGGCAAATTCCCATATATCATGTTGAAGCCGGAATGCGTACATATGATTTAAGCAATCCTTATCCGGAAGAAAGTTTTCGCCGTATGATATCTGTGATGACGTCATTGCATTTTTGTCCATCAGAAGACGAAAAACGCAATTTGTTAGCGGAAGGTTTTTCCAATAGCAGCATTCATGTTGTGGGAAACACATTTGTTGATTATAGAACACAAAACAAACCTTTTGTATCCACTGTTAAGAAGCAAGTTTTGATTACTTTACATAGGCGAGAGAACATTCCGTATCTCGAAAAAATCTTAGGTCAGATCTCCGAGCTTACGAAGGACTATCCTGATCACAACTGGCTTTTCCCAGTACATCCTAACCCCGTTATAACTAAACTTGCACTTCCATGATAATTTTCTTTAATTTCATCATTTAATCGGAGCATAAAA
>CALAXC010000086.1 GCA_937894775.1 uncultured Clostridia bacterium | reverse complement strand
CGGGCGATTCGATGATCGACATCGGCATCGACGATGGCGATCTCGTCCTCATTAAGCGCGCTCAGGAGGCTTATGACGGGCAAGTAGTTGCCGTGCTCACAGATGAGGGCACGACGCTTAAACGCTTTATGAAGCGCGAAAATGGGTGTCCCTGGCTGCTTGCAGAGAACAATAACTATCCCAAGGAACGCCGCGAGCTGAAGCCGAGCAAGATCGAGATACAAGGCATTGCCCTGAAGGTAATTAAGGATATCAAATAAAACGAAAGGTAAGGTATGCTATGAATAATTTGTTCTATGATCGAATGTTTAATCCTCAATACGTTAATCCGAATTATTATCACATGTTGCAACAGCAACAATACGAATGCAAGCAGCAAGAAGAAATTGCAAAAGTTCTCAAAGCATTTCATGATTTGTGTGAAGCTGCGGGCAAGTTAGATGCACAGCACCAGCAAATTGCTTTTCAAGCCTGCCTTGCACAGTTTGCCGCTGAGCAAAAGTGGCAATGACTTTCTTTTAAGTGAGGTGATTCTATTGCGTAAGGCTACACAAGATAAGATACCGATTGCAAAGTGTGCGAACCCCGAATGCGGGCGCACCATTTTATACAGCAAGAATCCGCGAGAGAAACTGAACGTGACCGTGCGCATAGCAGAACCGGGTTACACGGGACCTACCTATCGTTGTGCACACTGCAACACTATGCTTGTAGTGATTGAGAAGCCGAAAGTCGCGGCGGGCTACGTTGCTGTGCCGATATTGGGTACTATAGGGTGCTGATTATGTATGAATATAGAGATCCTTATATTATAGATTTTTCTAATCTTAAAACGCATTGGGATATCCATAGAATTATTAAAGAAGGCTTGGATTTTCCCGATTATTACGGCTGTAATTGGTCTGCCTTTTGGGATTGTCTTACTGACATGGTGGGCGAAAAAATACATATTGAAATTGTTGGATTAGAAGTGCTCCGCCAAATGTATGCGGACACCGCCGACAAAATGCTTGAAATATTACAAGAATTCAAACATTATTGTGATGATAGGTTTGCCGACGATATCAAGATCGAAATTGTCAACGGAAACACGCGCACAGTCATAGAATAACAATCGAAAGAAAGCAATTCTCCCGACTGTGAACGTCGAAGGCTGCGGCTAATGCTTAAAATTCTGAAAAGTTTATGAATTTTCGCGAGAAATGATTGACAAACTACTTCTTTAGAAGTATAATATAATAGAACTAACTCTAAAGAAGTATAGAGGTGATGAAAATGAGTAAACTAATTCTATATCACGGTTCGCCTGAAATTATTGAAGCGCCCGTGTTCGGAAAAGGAAAAGCATACAACGACTACGGACGCGGCTTCTATTGCACCGAGCACCTCGAGCTTGCAAAGGAATGGGCTTGTACCGAAAACACCGACGGATACGCCAACAAGTATGAGATTGATACCGATGAGCTTTTGGTTTTGAACCTTTCCTCCGACGAATATACCATCTTGCATTGGCTTGCCCTCTTGATGAAATACCGCAAGCTGCGTGTTTCGACGCCCGTAATGAAGCGAGGCATTGAATGGCTTGAGGAACATTTTTTGATCGATCTTGAGCCTTACGACGTAGTCATCGGCTACCGTGCCGACGATTCCTATTTCTCTTTTGCAAGAGCGTTCGTCAACAACGAAATATCGCTTACACAGCTTTCCTACGCCATGCGACTTGGCAAGCTCGGTGAGCAGTTCGTTTTGAAAAGTCCTGCCGCTTTTGAGAAGCTTCAATTTGTTTCTTACGAGGTTGCCGACAACACCCAGTATTACGCAAAAAGAAAAGCGCGCGACGATGAGGCGAGAGCCGCGTTCCGCGCTGAGCTTGAAAAGGACGATTTGAACGGTCTGTATATGAGAGATATTATCCGCGAGGAGGTAAAGCCTGATGATCCACGCTTACGATAATCAATATCTCGACGATGCTATGAAGTGTCTCGGTGAGGCATTTGACTATGCCGCAAACGCGTGTCAGATGGATATGGATCGTTTCCTTGACCTCTTTATCGTTACGGGCTACGCGGAGCAGTTCGCCGCAGGTGTGCCGAAGATCGTTTCCGGACTTTCGGGCACAGAGCTTGTTATGGACGTTATAGCGAAATCCAAGGCGGATATCGATATGCCCGAGGCGCAGATCGATTACGACTATTCCCCCGAGTATTGGTGCGGCTGGGTCTTGGCGTACTATCAATGGTACACCGGTCGGAGCTTTAAGGAGATTGCAAAGTATATCACGATGCAGGAGATCGAAAAGCTCTATCCCACTCTGCACGAGGCGGACGAAAAGAAATTCGTAGACACCGTCAACCGTATCATCCGCAAAAAGAATCCTCCGACGCGCTTGCAGACCCAGCGCAAGATCAGCGGCTACACGCAGAAAGAGCTTGCCGAAAAGGTTGGCGTTAACCTGCGCACCCTGCAACAGTATGAGATCCGCGCAAAGGACATCAACAAAGCCGCGGGAACAACCTTGCTTGCACTATCCAAGGTTCTTGGTTGCCGTGTGGAAGATCTGCTTGAATATGATAGCAGTGAGATCGACGACGAAGAATAATATATACAATCGAAAGTGAGCCATCCTCCCGTCAGTGAAAACGGGAGACAAGGGTGAGTATCAGATTTATCACAGAGCCGAGCTCTGTCTTATTCTGATGCTCACCTTTTTTATTTTGAAAACATTCGCCTTGTGCGATGTTTTATATAAACACTGCGGACAAGTTTCATTTGCGAAATCCGCAGTTCGCTGACATAGACCTTCTCCGCGCCTTGCGATGCGGCCGGAAGGGTGCGGGAGCAATGCGCGAAATGGCGAGACGCGCACCCGCGAAGCGGTTACGCCTTCTTTACATACTGTAAAGAAAGGAGAATCGTTTATGAGTGAAAAAACGACCAGTTACGAACAGATGATGTTC
>CALAXC010000085.1 GCA_937894775.1 uncultured Clostridia bacterium | reverse complement strand
CTTTGGCTTTCAAACGGTCTCGGTTTCAGCGCGGATCCTTGGAAGCTGACCGGTAAAATTTTCGACGGTGAACGCTATTATCCCGAAAAGCTGGATGAAACGCGTAAAAAAGTTTTTGAATTCTGGACACTTTTCAGAAAAGAATGCTCTTTTCCGCTTGAAACGAGAGGCACGAACAACTCCGTCGGTATCGACTACGCCAGCGACGGCGTACCGCTTTACGACATCTACAATGCCGAGCTTGACATCACCGCACCTCCGAACTCTCCATGGGCGGCACTCAACGACAACTACGGTCTTGAGATTATGGGGCACATGACGCGCGTCTGTGAGTTGCCAAATGAAAGATTTCCGTTCCGCTACTATATCCACGATCCTTGGTGGATCAATTCGCCATGGTACGACCGCTACGATGGCTCTCCTTGCGACATTTATCTTCCTATGGCGATCTCTCGCATCAATGCCGACGGAAAGATAGAAACGGCAAATTCTCTCAATATCCTTTCCATTGATAATTCCTATGGAGATATGCCCGATGCGTGTGTCAACGAGCCTCTGCCGCACATTCTGAAAGCAGAAAAGGACGCGGCGGACGAGCCTGCGCCCTTGGTTTGGGTCTATCCTATGCGTGAGTACACTACGTCGGAGAATGCCGAACTTCTCCGAGAAATGAATCTTGGAGATAACTATATCTGTGACGCGATCAACGATGGACTTCCGCTTTGCTGCGTGGTGTCAACCGACAATTTCTTAAAGCACAGTGTAGATATTTATAAGAAGAGCATATTGATCTCGCCTGTTCCCGAAAATCCCGACGTACTTGATCGATTGCTAACCTTTGCAAAGCAAGGCATTGGCGTACTTGTATACGGAACGAAGGAAAAGCTTCAAACAGTCCCAAACTTTGACAACTTGGTGAAGCTTGACGTTGAAGAGAGCGCAGGTCATTTGCGCGAGGCACTGTCAGCGTGGGGATATGAGATCTCCTTTGCCAAAAAAGAGGCGGGCATCAAGCCCCCCACCATCGGTATCGTGCGACATGATAACGGTCTGTTTTTCTCGGTCTACAATGCAAACACCACTACCGATACGCACTTGAAATTCCCATTTGGCGCACCGATTTTATGCGGTGCAGAAGCCGAAATGACAGACGGAAGATCGTCCTACCGTTTCAGTCGAGGTGAACATCGGGAATGCCGAGTATTCGTTGAACAAAATAGCGGTGTGATCTCCTGCCGCGAAGCGCCCCCTGTCAACGCGCGATACAGACGAACGATCAAAATAACGGGGCTGAAAGACGCTACCGTATGCCTTTTCCCCGAAAAAGGATGTGAAGCCGCGGTGTCGATTGCAAAATCTACAGACCATACACCCGAATTCGATCCACAGTTCAAGGTAGTGCACGATGATGTATACGGTACTTATCTTGAGGGGGAGCATATTAGCGGAAATATTTATTTCTTGATTGGACGCAAATGCTAACTACCCATTGTTCGGTTTCGGTCATATTGTAAAGTATCTGTTAAAATTTGTTGTCCTTTATTGACCACACTCCTGAGCGGCTCGCCGATCATTCAGAACGGTAAGATCATCGGAGCGG
>CALAXC010000084.1 GCA_937894775.1 uncultured Clostridia bacterium | reverse complement strand
ACGGAGCGCAGCGACGTTTGGGATCTGGGACAAAAAAGTTCGACTCCGCTTCGCTCCGCTCAGGATGACGGATAAAATTGGGTTTGTGCAAACATTGTGCGCTGAGTCATCACAACATCAACCTTCATTCTTTCGCTTTTTCTTTTGACACAAGAGGCGCAAAAGGTCGGCAAGCGCCGACAGGCAAAATCGATCTTTGTATGACTGAATTTGTTACAAATACCCCGATGGCATTATAAATTCGCAAAAAGAAAAGCGCCGTTTTTCGGGGGCTCTGCCCCTATTGACCCCGCAAGTTTTTTGGAAAAAACTTGACTAAAAACTTCTTTGAATCGCTCTTTGCGAGATGTACATAGCACCCGATGGCTTTGGGCGAGCTATGTGTGTGCGCTAAAACTTTACCTTCAGGAAAGTTTTTTGTGCTACTTTTTTTCAAAAAAGTAGCGAAAAATCTTAACACAAACTAACTATTATAAATAAACAAAGGATGGTTAAAAAAATGGACAACAACACTCATCAGGTTTATGATGAAAATCAAATACAAGTCTTGGAGGGCTTAGAGGCTGTTCGAAAGCGTCCCGGTATGTACATCGGAACGACCTCGATACACGGACTCCACCACCTTGTATATGAAATTGTTGATAACTCGATCGACGAGGCTCTTGCAGGATATTGTGACATCATAAGAGTCACTATAAATCCCGGCGACAGCATTACGGTCGAAGATAACGGACGAGGAATCCCCTCGGCGATACACCCTAAGCAGGGTATACCGACTCCCGAGGTTGTATATACGATACTACACGCAGGAGGAAAATTCGGCGGCGGCGGATACAAGATCGCGGGCGGACTTCACGGAGTTGGCGCATCTGTTGTTAATGCCCTTTCCGAATGGGTAGAGCTTGACGACTGCTATGAAGGAAGAAGATTTACTGAGCGCTTTGAACGCGGACGTGTGGTCCGTCCTTTCAAAGACGAGGGCGAGTCCCCCGAACGTCCTCACGGTGTAAAGGTTACCTTCAAGCCCGACTCTACTATATTTGAGGAAACTGTATTCGTTTACGAAACTCTTGCAAACCGTATGCGTGAGCAGGCGTTTTTGAACGGTGGAATCAGAATAATTCTCCGTGACGAACGTGACAGCGAAAATATAATAGAGGACGAATTCCACTACGAGGGCGGAATTCGAAGCTTTGTAAGTTATCTTACTCAGCAGAAAGCCTGCGATCCTATCCATTCCGACGTAATTTATATGCGCGGAGAAAAGGGTACGAGCGTAGCTGAAATAGCTTTACAGTACAATAATTCTTACAACGACAGCGTTCTTACCTTCGCTAACAATATGAATACTATCGACGGCGGAACGCACGAAACAGGCTTCAAATCGGGACTTACCAAGGTTCTTAACGATTACGCGCGTAAGAATTCGATACTCAAAGAAAACGATAAAAACCTTTCGGGCGATGACGTTCGCGAAGGTATCTGCGCTATCGTAAGCGTTAAGCTTGAAAATGCGCAGTTTGAATCTCAGACCAAGGCGAAGCTCGGTAACTCGGAAATAAGAACTCTCGTAGAAAATACGATAGTTACAAAGCTTGGCGAGTTCTTTGAGGAAAATCCCTCGGTCGCAAAGACTATACTTGAAAAGTCGCTTGAAGCTGCAAGAGCAAGAGAAGCTGCAAGAAAGGCGAGAGAGCTTACAAGACGTAAAGGACTTCTTGAAGGCTCTACTCTTCCCGGTAAGCTTGCCGACTGTCAGGAAAAACGTGTTGAGCTTACAGAGCTCTATCTTGTAGAGGGAGATTCTGCGGGAGGTTCTGCAAAGGGAGGACGTGACAGCCGCTTCCAGGCTATACTTCCTTTAAGAGGTAAGGTTCTTAACGTAGAAAAGAACAGACTTGACAAGGTTTATTCAAATCCCTCGCTCATACCGATCATTCAGGCGCTCGGTTGCGGCATAGGAGAAGATTTTGATATACAGAAGCTCCGTTACGGAAAGATAATAATTATGGCGGATGCCGACGTCGACGGTTCGCATATAAGAATATTGCTTCTCACCTTCTTCTTCCGTCATATGCGTCAGCTTATCGATGACGGACACATATATCTCGCTCAGCCGCCTCTTTACAGAGTTTACAAGAGAAACGGCAAGGGCCCCGAAAGATATGCCTTCTCCGACGCTGAACGTGACGAAATAATAAATGAGATCGGTGCAGGCGCTGAAGCAGACAGATACAAAGGTCTTGGAGAAATGGACAAGGAGCAGCTTTGGGAAACCACTATGGACCCTGAGCGCAGAACTCTTCTTAAGGTCACCACAGAAGATGCGATGGCGTGCGATGCTATGTTCTCGCTTCTTATGGGTGATAGCGTAGAGCCAAGACGTGAGTTTATAGAAAAGAACGCAAAATTTGCAGAAAACCTTGATATTTAATACAAATTTTTGTGTGTAATTTTTATATTAAAACTTTAAATTTATAACGAAGTTTTCCACACTGTGTGGAAAACTGTGTTGATAACTAACATTTATACAGATAAAAACACCACAAAATGCCCTTTTATTCAAAAAAATGAATGAAATCGACAAAATTTTCAAGTGTTGAATATTTTTTGTTAAAGTGTTAAAAAATACAATTTTACCTTCTTACTGTTAATGAAAGGAAAAGGATTAAAAAACGTGGAAAACGAAAATAATATAGAATTTTTGGACCAAAAAATAGTCGATATTGATATGGAAAAGGAAGTTAAAAAATCCTTTATCGAATATTCAATGTCGGTTATCGCTGCACGTGCGCTTCCCGACGTTCGCGACGGAATGAAGCCGGGTCAGCGAAGAATAATGTACGCGATGTACGAGGATAATCTTACGCACGACAAGCCTTTCCGTAAATCGGCAACGACGGTCGGTAACGTTCTCGGACGTTATCACCCTCACGGAGATACTGCGGTTTACGGTACGATGGTAAGAATGGCGCAGGATTTCTCCTACCGTTATCCTCTTGTTGAGGGACACGGAAACTTTGGTTCGGTTGACGGTGACGGAGCAGCGGCTTACCGTTATACCGAGGCGAGAATGGCGAAGATATCCGACGAGCTTATGGCGGATCTTGAAAAAGAGGTCGTTGATTTTGTTCCGAACTTCGATAACCGCCGCAAAGAGCCTAAGGTTCTTCCCTCAAGATTTCCTAACCTCTTAGTAAACGGATCTATGGGTATTGCGGTCGGTATGGCGACAAATATCCCGCCTCACAACTTAGGTGAGGTCATCGACGCAACTATTTTCCGTATGGAGAACCCCGAATCGACCGTTCCCGAGCTTATGGAGTATGTAAAAGGACCTGATTTTCCGACTTACGCAACTATTTACGGCTCAAGCGGAATAGTTTCGGCTTACACTACGGGAAAAGGCAGAATAATGGTTCGCGCAAAGGCGGAGATCGAGGAAGATCACCGCAGAATAGTATTTACAGAAATACCGTACGGAGTTAATAAGAGCGAACTTTGTAAAACTATTGCAAATCTCGTTAAGGAAAAACGTATTGAAGGCATAACCGAGCTTCGCGATGAGTCGGGCAGAGGCGGTATGCGTATAGTTGTTGAGTATAAGAGAGATGCAAATGCGCAGGTCATCTTAAATCAGCTTTATAAATATTCCGAGCTTCAGTCTACGTGTGCCGTAAATATGCTCGCACTTGTAAACAACGAGCCGAAGATACTTTCACTTCCTCAGATACTTGATCTTTATATCGAGCATCAGCGTTCGGTTATTTACCGCCGTGTGACATTTGATCTTAACAAAGCTAAGCAGAGAGCGCATATTTTTGAAGGTTATCACATAGCGATCGACAATATTGACAGAGTTATCGAGATCATAAGAAGCTCAAAATCGATCCCCGAAGCTAAGGAACGCCTTATGGCTGAAGAGTTTGAGGTCAAATTCAATGACGAATTTGCTGCTTTGATCGGCGGAGAGAACAGCCGTCATCTTTCGGAGGCTCAGGCACAGGCTATCGTTGAAATGACACTCGGTAAGCTCACGGGTATGGAAAGAGATAAGATCGAGGACGAGCTTTCAAAGCTCCACG
Source organism: uncultured Clostridia bacterium (assembly GCA_937894775.1). Taxonomy (GTDB): domain Bacteria; phylum Bacillota; class Clostridia; order Oscillospirales; family CAG-272; genus HGM12713. The sequence goes on along the minus strand of CALAXC010000084.1, from coordinate 2,291 downwards.
CACTTATAGTTGAGCTTGAGGGTGTTCTCGCGGATCCCGAAAAGATAAATAATATAATAAAGGAAGAAATGCTTGAGATCAAGCGCAAATTCGGTGACGAAAGAAGAACCGAAATTCTTCCCGCTACCGACGATATCGATCTTGAGGATCTTATCGAAAAGCATAATTGTGTTATCACGCTTACAAAAGCGGGATATATCAAGCGTTTGCCTGCCGATACTTATGTTTCGCAGCACCGTGGCGGTAAGGGTATTATCGGAATGTCGACAAAAGACGATGACTTTGTTGATACCGTTGCGGCGGTTCATTCGCACTCCTTCCTCCTGCTCTTTACGAATTTCGGTAAGGTCCATATGCGCAAAGCATACCAGATCCCCGAATCTTCGAGAACGGCAAAAGGAACTAATATCGTAAACGTAATAGAAATGCTTCCGGGTGAAAAGATAACAGCGCTTATCAGCCTTGAAGCTTTCTCGGATACAGAATATCTTACAATGATCACAAAGCAGGGTGTTATTAAGAGAACACTTCTTTCAGAATATGAGTATCACCGTAAGGGCGGAAAGATAGCTCTTGCGCTCGACGAGGGCGATGAGCTCGTTTATGTGGTTCACACTCACGGTGAATATGATGTAATTATTGCAACAAGAAACGGTTCTGCCGTAAGATTCTCCGAGCGAAATGTTCGTCCTATGGGAAGAACGGCTCGAGGAGTTCGCGGAATTATGGTTCGCGAAGGCGATTATGTAACGGGTGTTGCGCTTGTTGAAGAAGGAAAGTCGCTTGTAACGATAACCGAGAACGGTTACGGAAAGAGAACTGATTATTCCGACTTCCGTGAAATGAAGCACCGTGGCGGTGTTGGTGTTCAGGCGCACAATCTCACAGAAAAGACGGGTAAGCTTTGCGGTATCGCATCTGTTGACGACGATGACGATCTTATGATGATAACCGACGGCGGAACGATCATAAGAACTCCTGTTTGTGATATTCCTACTTATTCAAGAACGGCAAGCGGTGTTATTATGATGCGACTTTCCGAAGGTCAGACGCTTGTAAACTTTACTAAGGTCAAGCGCGAAGAGGATGAAGAAATCCCCTCTGAAAATGTTGACAACTCAACCGAAGAAAATGAAAAAGTATCGGAAAATGTTGATATCTCAACCGAAGATAGCGAACCTACAGAGGAATAATTGAGAAATGAAACGTTCAACGCTTATAAGAATAATAGCTCTTGCTGTAGGAATAATTCTTATAATTTGTTCTCTTTTCGTTATACGTTCCTGCTCTGCTCCGCCCGAATATGCGTCGATAAGGACTCGGCTCAAAAAGCTTGTTGAGGAGTCATATGGGGTGAATGAAATAATCTGGGGCAAGGGACTTCCTACCTATGAGAGAGTGAATGATCCGAGAAGCTCTTTATCGATTTATAAAACAGATAAGACTTATACGTCTGACGACGGTAAAGAGCTTCCGCTGAATTATCATTATTATTATCCTATTTCAAGTGAGTACACGGTTATAGCATACAGGCGGGAAAAGGATTATAAAGTTGATTTTCGCTATGCTCTGCTGACCGATAAGGAATATGATGCGGCGGAGCTGGCGCTTCTCTTCCCTGCTGAGCAGGGGGCGGAGGAAAGCTATTATGCAGAGCTTTATGCCGATGAAAAGTCGGGCAAACGTGCTTATTCGATACCTTTTACCGAAAAAGAGTATGATTTTTACTATACAGCAGCCGATCCTGAGGATTATGACTATGTTTTAGCCGATTCACAGTATAATTCGGTCGATAGCATAAAAGCGTATATTCGAACGGTATATGACGAAAAGTATGCCGATTCGCTCGATTCTGTGCTTTTTGACGGAATTGCCGAGGGTTCGCTTGTTATGAAGGCAAGATACAGCCCTTACGTTAATTCGAGAGGTGTTTCGATGCTTGCTTCGCTTAATACTTATGAGCCGCTTTTCACAGAGGAAAGGGTTTATCGCTTTGAAACGGGAAAGATAGTGCGAAATTCTTCGAATGACGAAAGAGTTGTTGTTGAGTTGGAGTCGTATTTACCGTCGGAGCCCGATAAAATCGAAATAGTTAAACTTGCGATGACACTTGGAAAAGATGGGAAATGGTACCTTTCTTCACCGTCGTATTGATGGTGAAGGTGTAATATTTTTTGCTATTCGCGGGGGAAGAAAACTTCTTAAAAGAGGGTTCTTCCCTCGCATCTTTTTCGGGCACAATGTTCGCACTAAGTCGGCTGAGCCGACAGGCAATCTAACAATCAGCGCAC
>CALAXC010000083.1 GCA_937894775.1 uncultured Clostridia bacterium | reverse complement strand
AGCTATGCAGTTGTATTTCTTAGGCTCATACTCATCATACCGCTTTCCGCTGATTGGAGCAGATTCCATAATTCCAAATTCGTGCTTCGCCATAATACGCCCCCTGTTACTTGATAAAGAACACGGCGATTGCACAGGCAAAAACAATCGCAGCACAGCAAAGTGTGGTATATGCAGACTTGCGGCTTGTGTTCCATTGCATATAGGTCTGACAAAGCAGATTTACACCCATCAGCGGAACACATAGATTGATTGCCTGTGTCCATATATCAAATATTTGTAATACTGCCAACGTTACAACTGCAAGGCTGACGATAACCGAAAACACGGTAATCACCTTATGTAACATCGGTGTATCTTTCCATTTCGTTTTCATCGCTTATTCTGCCTTTCTGCTCCCCTTCTTATCAAAAGTCTTTTTGAGTGCCTTTTCCGTTGGGAAAATAGGTGCTATGAGAATTATCAAATCAATAACCATTACGACCATTCCGACCGTAGCAACAATATCCTCACCCTTGCCAATGACAAGTATCATTCCACTCTCATCATACGATAGCCAACGCCGATATGAGTCTGAATATATTGGGGCGAATCCGGTGCCGCCTCCAATTTCTTACGAAGGGTCGCCATAAACACACGGAGCGATGCTACGTCGTTATCCCAACTGCTGCCCCAGACCTTTTGGGTGATGAAGGTATGTGTCAGTACTTTACCGACGTTCTTTGACATCAGGCAAAGCAGCTTGTATTCTATAGGAGTCAAATGCAGTTCTTCCTCGTCGATAAAGGCACAGCCTGCGGCGTAGTCGATCTTGAGCTTGCCGTTTGTGAATACCGACTCATTGGCGCCGACGTTTGCTTGCATCATAGCAAGTCTTCTGCCTGTTACGCGAAGACGGGCCAACAGTTCTTCCACAGAGAAAGGCTTAGTCAAGTAATCGTCTGCACCATTGTCAAGGGCCTCAATCTTATCGCTGTCCTCACTTCTGGCGCTGATAACGATGATGGGCATATTGGACCAGGTACGGATCTTCTTGATGACCTCAACGCCGTCCATATCGGGAAGTCCAAGGTCAAGAAGCGCGATATCCGGATTGCAGGTGGATGCCTGACGGATCGCTTCCTCACCGTTTTCGGCTATGATATGTTTATAGTCATGTGCTTTTAACGTGGTGGTAATGAGATTGCGCACGGGAGCGTCGTCCTCAACCACAAGTATCTGTAATTTATTCATTGATGTTCACCTCACCTGACGGGATGGTAAATGTAAAGATACTGCCGTGGGGCAGATTGTCCGTCAAAGTTATTTCTCCGCCGTGAGCATGGATAATCGACTTGCACAGTGCTAATCCAAGACCAAGACTGCGGCGGCTGTCTGCAATTTTGTTATCCCCGGTATAAAACATTTCAAACACACGGAGCTTTATATGATCCGGAATACCGTTTCCGTTATCGGCAACGCTCACCGAAACAAAGCCGTCTATATTCTCAGCCGTAATCCTGATATCAGAACCGGCAGGCGTATATTTGATGGCATTATCCACAAGATTGATGATGACCTGAATGATGAGCTTGGCATCCATACGGGCAAGAAGTAGTTCGTCCCTGCATTCAACGGCAATGTTATGCTCGGTACCCTTGCGGTTGATGTGCTTCATTGCTTCATCAATGACCTCATCCATCAACTGCACCGACATATTGAAATTCATTCTGCCTTCTTCGATTCGCGTAACCGAAAGCAGATTTTCCACGAGACTGATCAGCCATTGAGAATCGTCGAAGATATCGGTAAAAACCTGCACTCTCGTTTCTTCATCCAGCTTGTCATAATTAGAAAGAAGGTTGCTTGCGTTTCCTGAAATGGAAGTGAGAGGCGTGCGCAGGTCGTGGGAGATTGCACGAAGCAAATTAGCGCGAAGCTGCTCGTTCTTGGCAAGAACAGCGGCCAACTCTTTTTCTTTGGCGTTACGGTTATTATCGAGAGCCAAAGCACACTCACCTAAAATAGAGAGCAAAATGCTGGTTTCAAAGGAATCAAGAGGTTTACCGTTAATATGGATACCCACAACGCCGTAAATGCGTTCGTTGATGCGGATCGCCATATAAAGACATTTCGCTTTGTTCAGCGTTTCGGTCGTAGCACCGGCACGGTGGTGATTTTCAAGTACCCAACAGGCAGCAGCATGCTCGTCTGATGTAAACAAGTCATCGCCGATACCATCCGGTTCTACAGGGAAAAGCGCTCCTTTAGAGAGCTTATCTCCCTTTACTGAATACATCACAACAGAACGGTTAAGCAGCTTCATCAGCTGTGTTGCTGTGATATTGAAGATATCATCATTGTCCTGCGCCTTTTGCAAAAGCTGATTCGTGTCGAGGAGCACCTTTGTTCTGAATGCAGCCTGAGCTGACAGTTTGGCGTGGGATTTCAATTTAGATGCCAGGGTTCCGGTAATGATGGATGCCGCCAGCATAATGGCAAATGTAACGGTGTACTTAGAGTCATATGCATGAAAAGTTAAACGCGGCTCGGTAAAGAAGAAGTTAAAGAGCATAACGCTCAGCAGTGAGCCGACGATGCCACAGAAATATCCTCTCGTAAACAAGGAGGTCAGCAGCACACCGAGAATATATACCGGAATAATATTGGAATCGGTAAAGCCGAAACGGTATAACGCAACACCCAGCAGTGTCGTGAGAACAAGCACCAATAGGGTTATGAGAAGATCCTTCGGGTATGGAATGAAGCTTTGCCAAAGCTTTTGAGGCTTCTCTTTATATTTCAGGTCAACTGTACTGTCGGGGATAATATGAATATCCAGGTTCGGCGCAATCTCTGTCAACTTTTCCGTCAGCGTGGGCTTGCTCCAGAAATGACGGCGTTTAACGTTGCTTCTGCCGATCACGATCTTGGTGACTCCTGAAATACGGGCAAACTCTGCGATTTGAAAGGAGACGTCCTCGCCGTAAACGGTGGTAATGTTCGCACCCATTTGCTCGGCTAAACGGATGTGATATTGCAAACGGCGTTTGCTTGCATCATCCATTTTATCCGAATCCGGAGTTTGTACGTAGAGCGCTGTAAAGCTGCCGCCAAAAGCAGAAGCCATCTTAGCAGCAGTCTTTACGATCTTAGCGTTAGTTGGAGAAGCGGACAGACAGACAAGGGTATGCTCCGTTTCCGCTTTCCCTTTGTTCGTTATATTTTTCATCCGCAACACCGCCTTACGTCTTCTTAATGTTTTAATTATATCACAGATTTGTAAAAAATTCTACCGGTTTCGATCTGCATAGTAATCCATACTTTCCGACAATTCTGTGTCAGTGCTGTCGTAAAGGACGATACGGGCACTTGCGTGCTTATCCCGAAATCGTTTGACTTCCGTTGCAATCTCTTCATCCGACATTTCTTCGGTAAGCATAACACAGGATGGCTCTCTCTTTTCGTTCTCCTTTTCAATGGCCTTGCGGTTTTCATCCAAGAACTTATCCAGCCGTGCCATCAGAAAGTATCCGAACACGAATACTCCCAGAACACACAGGATCAACAAAATATCTCTCCATACCTCCACTATGCTCACCTCCTAACCGTTTGAATAGCGGCGGTTATATATGAAAGCACTTCTGCAGCGCTTTGTCCTCTCCAATAACCAACAATGTTTTATCCTCAGATAACAGGGTATCCGGTGTAACCGTCACGTTGGTTTTGCCGTTTTGTTTAACGCCGATAATGTTAATGTTGTATTTCCTACGAACGTCAAGCTCTAAGACGGTCTTGCCGACCCAGGATTTCGGAATGGCAACCTCGAAAATAGAATGTGTTTCGTCAAGTTCGATATAATCAAGAATATGGTCTGAGCTGTATCGAATGGCAGCCCATTTTGCCACCTGCTTTTCGGGATATACCACTTCATCCGCACCGTTACGGAGCAAAAACTTTGCCTGTCCGTCACGCTCGGCACGGGATACAACCTGTTTTGCACCCAGTTCTTTGAGTGAACAGGTAGTTTCAAGGGAGCTTTGAAAATCTCCGCCGATGGCAACGATACAAACGTCGTAGTTATCAACGCCAAGAGAACGCAGGAACTCCACGTTGGTGCTGTCCCCGATCTGTGCATTAGTCACGATGTCCATAGCATCGTTGACACGTTCTTCATTATGATCCACAGCCATCACCTGATGTCCAAGCTGATTGAGCTGCAGAGCAATGTGCTTTCCAAAATTTCCAAGTCCGATAAGTAATATAGATTTCATTTTAGTTTCTCCTTTAACCTACTGTGATTCTTTCCTGCGGTAGTTTGGATAGCTTCTTGCCGCTTCCGGACAGTGCCGCATAAATGAGTGTCAGGCCTCCGATACGACCGAGGAACATCAGGATCATCAAAACGATCTGTGACACACCGCCAAGACTCGGTGTGATCCCCAAAGTAAGTCCAACGGTGCCGACAGCGGAGGCTGTTTCAAAGAGGCAAGTGCCGATCGGTAATCCTTCTGCAACACTGATAATCACCGCACCGCTGAAAAACAGCATAACGTACATCATAAGAATGGTTGCAGCATTCCTGACTGCCTTGCCATCAATTCTTCTGCCAAATAGCTGAGCGTCCTCTTTTCTGCGGAAGCTTGCAAGAAGATTGGAAAACAAGACAGCAATGGTCGTAGTCTTCATACCGCCTGCGGTAGAACCGGGGGAACCACCGATCAGCATCAGCACGATTATGATTGCTTGTCCGGCACCGGTCATAGCAGTAAGATCTGCCGTGTTAAAGCCCGCCGTTCTCGGTGTCACCGCCTGAAATAGAGAACCAAGCACTCGTTCCTTCATCGGCATATCTGCAAAATCCACGAAGAAAAAGAATACGGCGGGAAGCAGAATCAGCAATGCCGACGTAACAAGGATAACCTTGCTCTGCATACGATACCTCTTAAAGTGAAGTTTGTTGGTGCAGACGTCTTCCCACGTGAGAAAGCCTATACCGCCGATCACAATAAGAAGCATAATGGTAACGTTAATAACCGAATTTCCAAGATATGAGGTGATCGAAGCAAACTTTGCACCTTCCGTTCCCATAATATCAAAGCCGGCATTACAAAAAGCCGAGATAGAATGAAAGAAGGACATCCAAATACCCTTTGCACCAAAGTCACCGATAAACGTCGGCATCATCACTAAGGCACCGAGCAGCTCAATCAGGAAAGTGACCTTCAACACAAAGAACGTCAGTCTTACGATGCCGCCTACCTTTGGTGCGGCAATAGCTTCTTGCATCGTGCTTCGTTGCATCAAAGATATCTTTCTTCCCGAAAGCAAGGCAAAGGATGCTGCAACCGTGATGACACCAAGACCACCGATCTGAATCAGCACCAAAATTATGCTCTGCCCAAAAGCCGACCAATAGGTTGCGGTATCTTGAACGACCAGTCCCGTTACGCATACTGCCGAGGTTGAGGTAAATAACGCTTCGTTAAACGGTGTTACGATACTGTTTTTGGTTGATATCGGAAGCATCAGCAATAACGCACCCACAAGTATAACTCCCGCAAAACCGAGTATGATGATTTGAAACGAGGTAAGTCCTCTCTTTTTATGTATCAGATCCGCCATAACGCTTCTCCTTATCTTCCTTTTGTCATCTTAATTATACTATTTTAAATTTTAAGACGGTGTAAGAGAGCAATTTATGACATTAAGATTGCATAAAGAAAAAGGAGCCGACCGATAAGGTCAGCTCCAAGATAGCTACACAGAATAAAATAACATTCCAAGTCCTGCAGAAATAAGTATCATCAAAATCGGTGAAGGTTTTTTCTTGAATATCTTTGCAGATATTAAACTACCCGCAAACAAAATACCGAAAATCGCAAGACCTCTAAAATCTGCTGATATTTTTGAATTGAGGCTCGTCATTCCCACGACTTCATCCTTTGCCGCCTTGCCGTAAATGTGCCTAACAATGAAGAAAACCGCAACTCCGGTATCGACCATCAGCAAAGACCAAAACTGCGATGGAGACAAGACCGTTATAAAACACAAAGTCAGTAAACTTACCGTCAATAGACTTTTTCTTGGCAACGGCAAACAAGGTCGCAAAAGCACATAGAACACCTATGGCGATCATAATGCCGTATATATGGATGTTTAAGAAAATAGGATCGGGCATCATAATGATTTGCCTCCGTTTCTTATACGATTCCCATTGCTATCTCAACAACCAGTGCCACGATCACTACCAGTGCCGAGATAATAAAGCCGTGGATCATGGGGCGGATACCGGCTTTCTTCATGCTTTCGAAGGAGGTATTTAGACCGATAGCTGCTAGGGCGCAGACCATCAGGAATTTACTTGCGCTCTTGGTGCCGGATACAACTGCTGCCG
>CALAXC010000082.1 GCA_937894775.1 uncultured Clostridia bacterium | reverse complement strand
TCCATTGCTCCCTGGCAGGTTCATCTTTGCGCGGTTCGCTCGGACGATGCTGAGGTAAAGGAATATGCCGACAAGCTCTATGCCGAGCTTCAGAAGAAGGGTGTTGAGGTTATTTATGATGACAGAAACATCAGCGCGGGAGTTATGTTCTCCGACGCCGACCTTCTCGGTGTTCCGTACAGAGTGATCGCCAGCCCCCGAAACATGAAGCAAAGCATTGTGGAGGTCTCGTCAAGAGATAAGAGCTTCAAGGCAACCGCAGCTCTTGAAACAGCGGCAGAGGAAATTGAGCAGATTATTACAGAAGCGTTGCGTTCTGCTCGAGGCTAATAAAAATATTCTATAAAAATTCACAAAGGGCTACCGAATAGTAGCCCTTTTCCTTTCCTCTCAGCATTATAAAACGAGAGTGGCAAGCTACTTCCCTATCGCTCACAAACGGCTCGGCAAAAACATTGCTAACACGGTTAATTTTACAATAATTATTTACTTTTTCAAAAAAACGTAGTATAATGTTGTTAAAGGGGTGAAAAAGATGAGTTCAATGATATATAATCCCTTGGAAGAATTTGACTCCAAATTCAAAAATCTTCACTTGGATAATACAAAAAAATATCTTGACACGCTCATACAGCAATCCGGCGTAAACGTTGAAGAAAACAGAAAGACCGTAAAAGAACACAACGACCTCAAGGAAAAACTTTCTAAAATCAAAAGGAAGCTTAATCTTTGGCGTTTTTTCAGAGTCTTGATGATTATTACGCTCATTCTTATTCCCCTTGTCATTATAAAAATCACGCCCAAAATAAGAGCATTGCGAAGCGAGATTGAAGAATTAGACAAGAAGATTGAGGAATTGTTTGCACTGGCACAGCGTCAGATGGCTCCGCTTAATAATTCGTTTACCGATCGCGACGCATTAAAAATCATAGAAGCAACCATTCCTATGATTTCTTTTTCACCATGTTTCTCGGTTGAACAAGAAGCAAATATGATTATCAATTATGATTTCAACGATCATAACAACGGCGAGCAATCTACTGTTGATGTCTTGGCTGGTCATTATAACGAAAATCCGTTTTTGTTTGAAAACAAATTGATTCACAGAATGGGAACGGAAGTCTATCATGGATATAAAGAAATAGAGTGGGAGGAAACATATTACGATAGTGATGGTGAGGAACACACCGAAATACATACCGAGACGTTGCATGCCACTGTAACAAAACCCAAGCCTTTCTACAACACTCAGGTTCAATTGAATTATTGTGCACAAGGTGGTCCTGATTTATCTTTTACACGCGATGCAACACATCTCGAAAGAAAAAGCAAAAAAGAAATCGACCGTTATGTAAAAAAAGGTGAGAAAAAGCTCAAAAAGATGACCGATAAAGCAATCAAACAGAACAAAGACTTTATGAGTATGTCTAACTCTGATTTTGAAGTTCTTTTCGACGCACTTGACAGGACAAATGAGGTACAGTTCAGAACGCTGTTTACTCCCCTTGCGCAAACAAATATGGTTGATCTTATTCGCTCGCAGTCCGGATACGGAGACGATTTCAATTTTATCAAACAAAAAAGAACTAATCGAATCATCTCTCAGCATAGTCAAGGTAGAGCAATTACTCTATTGCCACCCGCTTATTTCTCACATTCGTTTGACATTATCGAAGAGAACTTCGTGAACAAAAACGCAGACTATTTCAAAGCTGTTTATTTTGACTTTGCTCCTATTTGGGCAATTCCAATCTATCAAGAAAGACCTGTACATTCGCTTCAACCCATTCCAGAATACTCGCAAAAGTATTCTTACAAAGAGTGTGAGTGTTTGTCAAACAAGGTTAGCGAAGAATACGTTGTACATCCTCGTACAAAAACTCATGCAATTTTGAAATCATCTTTTGTTGCTTCACAAAATGATATTGATGAAATATCCATTTCCGCATATTCATACGATATTATACCGAGAGTGGATTTCATTCCTGTTCATGGTGGAGACGGACGTTGGCACAATGTTCCTGTTCCGTGGGACGACTACATACCCTTAGAAGCAACAAATAATTTCTTCATCGCAACCGCCGATCTTGCACAGAATCAAAACATTTTAGCTTGCAAAAACAACCTTTGCATATTCAATTAACAAATAAACATTAAAGGAGAATTTAAAAATGTCAAATCAGTTAGACGAATTGAATCCCGAAATAAGAGAAGAAGGTCTTGATACAAATGTTATCGTAAAAAAACTTCCCGCAGAAGTCGGAACGGGATCAAAAATTTTTGAGATCTTGTTATGGGTATGTGGAATTATTCCGGGCGTGATCTTTCTTTTCATGAAGATCAGCGCACAGAAGCATTTTGACCAGCTTCAGCAGAAGATCCAGCGAAATGCTTCACAGATAGATAACTATCTCGAACAGCGTGTTATCGTTCTTCAAAACTGTGCTCGTCTTTTGGATAAAGCAATCGACCTTGACAAGAGCACGTTTGAAAATATCGCCAAATATCGTTCAGGTAATACCAGCGATTCAGAGGCTGCTCGAAATGAGCTCAGCGGACAAATTGATACGCTATCCAGAAACATTAACATCGCTGTAGAAAATTATCCTAATCTTGCGGCACACAGAGAGATTGCAGATGCAATGCAGCAGAATATGTACTTACAGAGAGAAATCACTGCAGCAAGAGAACTTTATAACGACACCATTAATGAGTGGAACAAGGATATTTTTGCTTGGCCTACCAAGAAGATTGTGGCAGCAAAGAACGGATATACAACAAGAATTCCTTTCGTTGCCTCTCAGGAGATCAAGCAAAAAGCAAAAGAAGTATTCTTCTAAAAAACTATGGAATTTAACGAAAAACTTCAAGAATTAAGAAAACAAAGAGGACTTACGCAAGAAGAACTTGCTGAAAAGCTTTACGTCTCCCGAACTGCTATCACTAATTTTACGCATCACTATTTCTACCATAAAACAAAGAGCATCGCATCAAGGTGCTCTTTGTCATTTTGAAAGAATAAAGCCTAACTACGGTGATTTTACGAAGCAATATCATTGACAATCAAAGTTTTACGTGATATAATATATCGGTGGCATATACCTCGTCACACTATATTTTTTAAGGAGTATTGAAATTATGAAACACTCTCTTCGCGTTTTTTTCGCCATTTTGTTACTTTTTACAATTACTATAAGTGTCATTTCTTGTGGTAACGGATCTAACAAAAACACAACCGATACAATGGATATGTGCATCGTTTCTTATGAGAACACTAACCTTGAAAATCAATCTGTAAAAAAAGGAACTTCAATCCTAAAACCTGACACGCCTGATAAATCCGGATTTGTTTTTGCAGGTTGGTATACTGATTCAAATTATAGCAGCAAAGCAACTTTCCCGATCACAGTCAATACCGATATTAAGCTCTATGCTCGCTTCTATACATATCAAGAAGCATTTCAAAAAGCCCGCGAAAATACAATAGGAGAGGCTGTTCCGGGATTTGAATATACCTATACTACCAATATCAGTGCATCCTTATTAGGACTTCCTATTGTAGGCAATAGTTCAGGTAGTGCAAAATATAGTACTATCGGAGAGATAAACTATTATGACGAAAGTATCAATTCTGGAGCCCTTCTATTTGACGGTTCAAACTATAAAATTCGTCGAGGAACTACTCTCCAAAATATTTCACTTGATGAAAACGGAAAAATGAAAAAATACTCCGTAGAACAAGTAGATTCTAACTATAAATATGATTCATCATCTTTAGCAAAAGCCATATTCACATATTCCGACGATAAAATTAAATCTATTTCTCCCACAACGCAAAAAAACATTTATAAATTGGATACTACTATGAGTGTTAGCTCCGTAGTTTCTTTAATTTCAAACTATATAAATCATCCGATTATTGAAAAAATGCTTTGTGAACTTCCCGAAACCACAGCTAATACAAATTTCTATGTTTCCTTTAACGATGATCTCTTGGATTCCTACACATATGAATTCAAAGTAAAAATTAGTGAATTACAATTTGATCTAAAATACACATTGAAATTTACTGACGTTGGAACAGCCAAAAATATAGTTGCAAAGAATTTTGAAAACGTAGCATTATCTTCTTCTGACATAAAAGTTATTAGGGACGAAGCTTCAGCAATAGTAAATGCATTTAAAAATCAATCAAGCTCCGGTTATAATTTCAATGTAAAGACTGGTGTTGATTTTGGTGCAACGACCGGAGAAATCAATTCAGAATTCGACGGATTAGCTTACCGAAATATTCATAGCAACACCGTATTTTTCCATAATGATATTAAAATATATAATGATGATTATAAAGACAACAATCTTTATAAAGATAAAAATATAAAGGATGTACATATCATATTAACAAAACTTTCTAATGGTGAAGTTCACCTCATTGACAAGAAAGCTTGGCCAGATAGTATCCAAAAAATCAATGATTTTGTTGACAGCGATTTAACTTCTTTCTATTTGTTTGATATTTTAACCCACAGCGGCGATTATTCTTTTGCAGAAAAAACTACTCAAAACGGGCAAATCACATATATCTTCGGACTTACGAATAGCGGGGCCGAAACATTAATTAATTGGCTCAATAATTCCCTTGAGCTCGATCCTCTTAACAAAGCGACCTCGGATGTTTTAGTTTACGGTAAATTTAATCCTTCATCCATTCTAATTAACAACGGAACTGTTTCTGCCGTCGTCAAGGATGGCAAGCTTGAAAAGATCAATGTAAAGATAGAAGGCGACTTTAGCACTTCATTTGAAGGATCAGCTGAGTTTAGCAATATCGAAAATGCTCAGCTAAAACTTAATATGGATATCGTTGTAAATAAGAACGGAGATACATTTAAGCCTTTCGATTCCGTAAAAGATGCTAAATAAAAGACAATACCCATTAATTATTTTATTCTAACCCAAATTAATAATAAAAAGCCGATGAGAAACCAGAAAAATTCTCATCGGTTTTTTATTACTTTCACATTTTCTACAACAATTCTTTTCAACCTCTATCGTTGACTTTTATGACATTTCGTGATATAATTAGTATCACTTTAGTAATAAAAAATATAACGAAGGTATAAAATGAAGATTACTTCCCTACTTGAAAATACTACCGATCGAAAAGATATGCAAATTGAACACGGTCTTTCACTCTATATCGAATTTAAAAACCACCGAATTTTATTCGATATGGGGCAGACCGATCTCTTTTACGAAAACGCAAAAACTCTTGACATCGATCTTTCCCTTGTTGACATTGCCATTATTTCTCACGGTCACTACGACCACGGTGGCGGTCTTCAAAAGTTTTTTGACATAAATCCTCATGCCCCCATATATATACATAAAGATGCGTTTCTACCACACTACAATGCAACTGAAAAATATATCGGTCTTGATCCCTCATTAAAAAATCACCCACGAATTATATTTACAGATAACAAATATTGTATTAATAAGTCTTTAACTCTGTTTTCTTGCAACGAAAAAAGCAAAAAACACTCAGAACCCTCTTCTGGTCTCAATGAAAAACTCGGTGACATATTTATTCCTGACGATTTCAGACACGAACAGTATCTGATGCTTGTAGAAAATGAAAAACGAATTCTGATCAGCGGTTGTTCACATAAAGGGATACTTAATATCACCGAATGGTTTTCTCCCGATGTTCTAATTGGCGGTTTTCACTATTCAAAATTGTCACTTGACGAAACTCTTACAAATGCATCAAAACGTCTTGCATCACATACAACCACATTTTACACATGCCACTGCACTGGACGTAAACAATATGAATTTATGAAACATTATATCCCCAAGCTTAACTATCTCTCCTGCGGGCAAACAATTGTAATAGATTAAACACATACAAAAAAGAGGCAGTTCAAATTGAACTGCCTCTTTTTTTTAAACAATCATATAATTTCTATTTGAACTGCTCGCATCGCATCGAGGGCAACATTATGACTTTCAACCGTCACACCTGCAGAACACTTAGAATCAACAGCAATCGGAACTTCAGGGAAAGCTGCTTTTAATACCATAGCATTCGAAATAACACAAATATCGGTACAGAGTCCGCACAATTCAATTTTTTCAATCGGTTCTCCAAAGCTTTCAATCAATTCAGGAAGCTCAATACTTCCAAATGTAAGCTTATCGACAACGATGTTAACATACGGCTTCAGCTCATCACATATCTGCCAACCGTCACTATCCTTAATACAATGAGATATAGGAAGATTTTTTCCCTCTTGAGTATTCATATAATCATCAAAATGTGTATCTCTGGTAAAAATAACCCTGCCATCAAAGTTTTTCACTTTTTCAACAACCTTCGGAACAATCGCCATAGCAAGTTCACTACCAAGAGTGCCCGTAATAAAGTCAATCTGCATGTCAACTACAATAAGATATTTCATATCAATTTTGATCCTCCGTTTTTAATTGTTATTCAAGAATTTCAAAATATCATCACGCACGTCATCATAAGTAAAATCATTCAATATTTCATGCCTTGCGCCCTGATAAAGCTTACTTTCTACCTTCTTTCCGTACTTTCTGAGTCTTGTTTCAACTATTTTAACGCCCTTCCCGTAATCGCCGACAGGATCCTCAGCACCTGAAAGCAAAAGTATAGGCAAACTCTCAGAAATATTTTTATACCACTTGGTAGAATTTGTATATTTTATCAATCTTATTAAATCGCCCATTGCACTTACGCTAAAATTAAACATACAGTAAGGATCGGCATAATATTTCTTTCGCACGTTTTCATCATTTGTAAGCCATAGCTTGGGGTCATCGGGAATATTTCCGCCAAAACGCTTATTGTAGCTACCAAAAGCTATATTATCTATCAGCTTAGAAAAATGCTTATCCCCCTTAAAACACTTAATGATTTCCACCAAAGCAATACCCATCCCTGCTGCAGGATTAGGCCCACCGGTTCCCATAATGATCAAAGATCGAGGCGTTACAAATTTTTCCGCCGCAAGACGGGAAATAAAAGATCCCATACTGTGCCCCATGATACATAGCGGCATATCTTTATTACCGAATCGCTCTCTCACAGCATCGGAATAAACTTTAACATCCTTAGCCAGAAGTTCCCATCCTTTTTTCTTAGCAATATAACCGAGTTCGGAATCATTATTCACAGTCTTACCGTGTCCCAGATGATCATATCCAAAAGCGATATATCCGTTTTTAGCCATATCGGTTAAAAAGCTATCATACCTCTCCATATGCTCAGTCATTCCGTGAACGACCTGAAAAAGCCCATTTATTTCACCGTCAGGTAAATATACCACACCCGACAAAGTATGGATACCGTCAGACGAAGGCACACAAAAAATCTCTTTTTTTATCATCATTATTTTACTCGCTTTCGGTAAATTTTCTACAAGCAACAAGAGCTCTATGCCACCCGTCAAGACATTTTTCACGTTCCTTTTCTTCCATAGACGGTGAAAAGCTCTTTCGAATTGTTAAAAGACCTTTAAGTTCATTCCTATCTTTAAAAAATCCAACAGCAAGACCTGCCAGAAATGCAGCACCAAGCGCTGTTGCCTCCGGATTTGATGAGCTTTGAACGGTAATTGCTGAAAAATCACTTTGCATCTGCATTAATAGGTCATTCGCAGATGCTCCTCCATCTACCTTTAACACAGAAATTGCCTTATTCCCGCTATCCCCCGACAATACCGCCATATCCGAATTCATAGCAGAAATAACATCTTCTGTTTGATATGCGATAGACTCAAGAGCGGCTCGAATTATATGATTCTTTCCCGTTCCCGCAGTAAGTCCGAATATCGTTCCGCGTGCGTGCATATCCCATATTGGAGCACCTAAACCGCTGAATGCAGGAACAAGATATACTCCGCAGCTACTTTTCACCTTACGGGCAAAATATTCACTATCAGACGCCTCGTGAATAAGCTTCAACTCATCTCTGAGCCAACGTATTACCGCACCGCCCACAAAAACACTTCCTTCAAGCGCATATTCGATGGGGCGGCCTTTTTCTCCCGCAGCAACTGTAGTCAACAAACCATATTTACTTTCAACCGGATTTTCTCCTATATTAGCGAGTAAAAAGCACCCCGTTCCATAGGTATTCTTTGCCTCACCAGCAGCAAAGCAGGTTTGACCGAACAAAGCTGACTGTTGATCGCCCGCTATACCCGCAATCGTAAGCTCTGTTCCCATACATTCAAAGGAACCGTAAATTTCGCTGCTGCTTTTTATTTCGGGCAAGATATTTTCAGGGATACCAAAAAGATCCAACATTTTCTGATCCCATTCACCCGTATGTATATTACAAAGCATTGTTCGTGAAGCATTGGTCCTATCCGTCACAAAGACCTTTCCTTCTGTCAATTTCCAAATCAACCAAGTATCAACAGTACCCGCCATCAGCTCACCTGCTTCTGCCTTTGATCTTGCACCGTCTACGTTATCTAATATCCATTTTATTTTAGTTCCGCTGAAATAAGGATCGATCCGAAGTCCCGTAGTTTTTCGAATATACTCACCGTGTCCTTCCGACTCCAACTTTTCACAAATATCAGCGGTACGTCTGCATTGCCATACTATTGCATTATAAATAGGCTTTCCGCTTATTTTATCCCAAAGAATCACAGTTTCACGCTGATTTGTAATGCCCACCGCCGCAATTTCATCAGGTAAAATTCCACTTTTTGCGATACACTCTGTCAATGCGGCATACTGATTTGCATAAATATCCATAGGATCTTGTTCTACCCACCCAGGACTCGGATATTTTTGAGGTATTTCGTGCTGTGCCATAGAAATAATATTTGCTTGCTTATCAAATAATATTGCACGCGCGCTTGTAGTACCTTCATCCAATGCAAGAATATATTTTTTCATTTATCAACACACCTTTCAATATAATTATTTTTCAGTTATCCTGCTAAAGAAATTATAACACCAAACCTTTATATTGTCAACACGATGAAGATTCCAAAAGAAAAAAGAAATGACTCTTGACTGCAGTTTTCCCACAATCAAGAGTCATTTCTGTTCACTCTTGATATCTAACATCTTTTCTAATCCTCGCTTTCATATTATTTGATTTTCTTTAAGCACCTAAGAACTGAATCAAACTTATTTTAAATCTACTCCTCGCATTTAATCCTCACACCACATTGTTTTATTCTCCCATCTATGTAAAGCGTAACACCGCCGTGTTTGTCTTTTATAAAGACTGTATTTTTTACATCAACACCGCAATTCAGATCTTTGTGCCTAAGCTCTTAATTTCCCATTGGACTTTTCCTTCCTTTCTTTCCTTTTCTTCACTTGTATTATATCACAAAAAAAGCGACTTTGCAATTGACATTTTATCAAAACTTAACAATATTTTTTTGTTTATTAAGTAGAATTTGTGCATATATACAAAGATTTTGTGCAAACTGTATTTACAATTCTAACAAAATATGATATAATTATAGTGTTGTGGTAGAAAAAAGCAGAGCTGTTTGTAAACAGCTCTGCTTTTTTATTGGAGATTTACCTTTAGCGCCGTAAGTTTTGTCGATGAAGCATTTAAAATTCCGTCAACATAAACAAATAAGCCTGCGCCAATACCGTAATGCTCGCCGTCACCGTCATATATGACAGTTATATCGTGACCACGATAGCTTACGTTTTCAAGCATAAAATATTTCAGATCGCCCTTCTCAAACAAAGGATTTACCGTAAGAACACTATCATTATCCTCAGGACGAATTCCTGCAAGCCCCGTAATAACTGTATCGGTATAGCTTGAATGATTATAATGTATACTTCTATCATAATCAACGATCCATTCACCCGTGATCGGATGAATATTCTCGGCTATCCAAGGATATCCATTCTTATAATGAGATTTAGTATAAGTCTTTAAAAGATCAAACCAATCTCCCTTGCCAAACGAATTATTATACTTATAATTATTCAACAAATTAGCCGCTGCATTTAATGTTTGCGAAGTAGCAAAGGGCCACGAAGGACCGTCCCAGCGACATCCTGGACGAAGCTTTGACATAAACGCCGGATCTCTTCGCTCTGCTGTTGTAGGTCCATATTCCGCCTTAAATCCCTTATTATCAAGAAGTTGTGCAAACGCAACAGAATATTTTACATCATCGTAAGGAAGATTAAAATACCACGGAACGTAACCGATAAGCTCACGGACATTTACCGATTCTCCGTCAGGCATTATAGTTTCGAAAAAGTGTTCATTCTCATTCCACAGCTTTTCCATAACGTTCTTTTTGAGATTATTTGCTTTTATTTGATATTTTGTAGCCGCCTCACTGTTATTCGCTAAAATAGCTATTTTTCGTAATGCTTCGGCATCACCGTACATATAACTGTTTATAGTAGGACGGACACCGTCGCCACCTATTCCGTTTTCCATACCGTCACGGTCGGCAATTTGCTTAAACAAACCAAGTGAGGAAAGGTAATGCGACTGCTCCCAACCCTGATAATTATTATTCAAAGCATCATAATATTTCACAAGTTCTTCTTTATCGCCCGTAACCAGATATCTGTTATAATAAGCATCAGCGATCGGGAAGCTGTAAAGTCTTGGATTGGCTCCGTCTATGAACCAAAATTCTTGATAAGAGTCCAAATACTTACTGTCGCGTATCCAACGTCCTTCGTAAAAATGATGACCTGCAGGACAAGAGATCGAATTATAAAGTCCACTCCACGGAACGTTTGGAAGAAATTCCGAAATAATATATCCATTCCATTCATCGGTTATCTTTCTTATATTATTTCTGTACGTAAGCCATCTGAAATAATATATCTGCAAAAGCTGTGAATCATCAGTATCAAAATAAGGAATATTTTTCTTAAACCACAAATTAAAACGTTTGATGTGATCCTTTACAGGATCATCAAGAGAAATAAAAGAAGAAATTTTACTTTCCGATTCACCCTTTTTATCGGATACTGCTACCGCAAGATAATATTGCGCGCTCTTCCCTGCATCTAAAGAAATTTCTTTTGAAGTACCGCCAAGATCACCGCCGTACAGAATATATCTATATCCAAATTTTTCTTCATTTCTTCCCATAACTAGATCGGCAGTTATATTAAATGATACAGTATTTTCTGTTTTATTTTCAAATAGAAGCGAGCTTACAATAATATCGTTTTCGGTTATAAACTTTTTCTCCTCAACAATAACTCCCTCAGGAATTATATTAGTGCGGTCGCTTTTTCCAAAAAGCTTAAGCTCTGTAATTCCCATAGCTTTTCCGCTTTGCGGAGTTAAAACAAAACGTATTGAGTTAGTTTGTACGGGATCAAACGTCAAATTGACACCCTTATTTTTTGCAATAGTTTCGCAAGCAGAATTACTGACAGATATCCACTCAGAACCGTTATAATATTCTGCCGAAACAGATTTTGGAAGACGTGTAGCACCCTCGTCATCGAAAAAATGCACTGTAAAATACGCGCAAGTTACCAAATTAGTAAACTCAAAAGTTATATATTCATTTTCATTACGAATCGGACTTACGTAATTTGACCAACGGTTTCGAGTTTCTTCGTTATAGCTTATTATACCGTCGGTAAGATGCGTAATACCGTCTTTATCATATTGCGATGTAAAGCTTGCGCTTACAGTTGCTTCTGAAGCGATGTTGAAATAGCTTTTTGACGAATCATAAGTTGAAACAACGTGACTCGGCATCCAAGTTGCATCAGTTGGCAAAACAGCATTACCGTTAACATTTATCTGTATGGGCAAACCGATCCCCTTGGGATTTCCTGTCGCAAGAACAGTTCCGTTTGAAAATCCCCACCCATAAGAAAAAGTGGAAAAGAGTCCTTCGCTAAAAGCGGGCGGAACTTTATCGTTATACGGGCGAGCAAGCAATTTATCAATATCTGTAGAATCAATAACCGAAAGGCTTAAGTTTTTAACATCTTCATTATTATCAGTTGCTATAATTTCTTCGGTTTGCATATCGGTCTCCTTGAATTCACTATCACTAAAAATATCGCTATCCGATTCATTTATTTGAATCTTCTTGCTACATCCAGCAAAAGCTGACAAGCAAGCGGCAAAGCATAACAATATTGCAAATATCTTTTTCATAAATATCACCGAATTTTCTAATGGTAATTTTTATTTTTTATCCTTTTCCCCGACTTGTTTTTTCAAAGCATCGATTTCGGCTTGAATATCCTCTGCAGAACGCTCGCTATCGGGCTTTTTCAATTTTGCGATCTCAGATTTTAGTTCTGAAAGCTCGTCTTCTTCCTGCTCTTTTTCTTTTTTCATTGATAAAACAAACAACAATGCCGCTACCAGCAAAATTACCATACTTACGACGGGCGTTTTGATAAAGCGTATAACACCGCTCATATTAGGTATGACTTTTACAACTTTGCCAAAAATGTATTCCTTTTTCAGTGGATCTGTATCGGGAGTATTTTCAGGAGTATCGCCTTTTGTAATGAATTCGCCGTCTTCGTTTATTCCTATTATCCTATGAGTGACGACTATGTTTTCCGACTGAAAAGCAATAACGTCGCCCACCTCATATTCATCCTGAGGAACTACTATAATAACATCTCCGCGGTATATAGAGGTTTCTGGATGGTTAGGATCGGTCATACTGTCGGTAAGGACCTCAGCCATACCAAAGCCAAGCGGCATAGGCATAGAATTCCCCATAATAGTTTGTGCGTTCCACATATAGATGCCGAAGCCCAGCACAAAGCTTATAATGACTGCCATAATTATTTTAATGATTAAAAATTTTTTCTTTTTCATAATATCACCTCAGAATCTTTTGGCTCTCAGAAGCATTTAAAAGTATTGAAGCTTTTAAATGCTTTTAAGCGACAAAGGATGGGAGAATTGGACGATCCCTCAGCCAGCTTCGCTGACAAATGTAGGGTGACGGATAAGGTGTTCTTCAACGCAAGATAACTCCTCATCCACCGCTATCGCGGTCCCCCTTCTCCCGCTGGAGAAGGCGTTTAATGCGGACGTGCAATGCACGCCCCTACGGAAGGCGTTTAATAACACCTCTTTACAAACAAAAAAACGCCCTGAGGCGTTTTTTTATTAGACAAATGTCCGCAGTCCGAAAACAAAAAGGAGGAGAATGCGAAAGAGGAAAAACATGTACAAAAGAATATCTGCTTTACCAATGAACTGCGGATTACATATGACATTAGCATTGTATCATAAACAAGGTTTTACGCAAAGAAAAAATCAATTTTGCCATAAAAATAAATATATGAACTATGGTTATCGTAGTCATCAACATACAACAACATTTAATCGTTAGAAAATTTCTTCTCCATAGTTTTCAGAAGAAGTATCTTCAATCACTTGAATTGTTTCTTTGAAGATATTTATCGATGTATCTTGTATTGGGAAAGGAAGATTTCTACATCCCTTTGATACAGACTTTGCATTATTTATACGAAGAGATTTTTCTTCTACCCCGATTGCACTTAATGCCCTTCCGATATTTTCTGAAGAGTATTTGTTCAGTGTAGGATATGCAGACTTAAATTGTGTAGCAGTACACCATTTGTATTCGTACAACTCGGGAGCGTTTTCCGCCATTGCTAAAATATCTTCAATTTCTACCTGTGCTTTTACTTTGCGGCTGCTTTGATGAAGAGCTGGTACTCAGCGGTGAGCAGCGTCGGCT
>CALAXC010000081.1 GCA_937894775.1 uncultured Clostridia bacterium | reverse complement strand
TAATCAACGTTTTGATTTTCCGGTTTCTTATTGTCACTACAACCTGCAAATAACATAGTTGTTATCAACAGTAACGCTATTAAATAAATTGTCTTCTTTTTATTTTTCATAATTCAAACGCCTTTCTTTAGGAGGCCATTATAAGGCATATTCCAAAACAGCAAGGATCACCTCAACAATGATGCCGAGGAACTGAACGAAAAATCCGCTCTTGCCAAAGCCCTTACGGCGCAGCGCAACAGACGCAGCAATCGAAAACACAATGATCGGCGGTACGCAGAGATACGCCTGATAGATCCAATCCGGACCGGTGGGGTATGCCTGAATCAAGCAAGCAGCCAACGAGATAATAGGAAGCACCGCAAAGACACCGATAAAATTCAGAACTATACCGATCTTATCCAAGACGGAATAAGAAACTTCCTCGCTCTTTTTGACCAGAATAACGCAGATCAGCAGGGTCAGAAGTCCGGCGAGCAGCATCACGCCCATATTAACGGAATACAGCGCCGAAAAGCCTGCAAAGACAAAGGTATTTTCGATCGGCTCGGGATATTCCCAGCTGATGATCTCGGCATCAAACTCTGCGGGAAGCTCATCCTCGCCATATTGGTATCCTTCGGCATCTGTTGCCTCAAGGCAGGGGTCTACCAACTCATATTCCTCTTGGTTATCGCCCATAAGATAGTCATCATCAAACAAGGTGATAATTTCCAGAACGCAGCCATCTTTTTCCGCGATGGCATAGCTGCGGGATTCCGTAGATTCGCCATCAACTGTATATACACCGTTATAGTAGCGGGCGAGCGGATCGACGCCGGCACCGCCAAAGCCTGTAAAGCGGCAGGTATAGACACCGTTAAAGGTTTTTGTTTCGCCATCAATTTTATAGGTTACCGAATAATTAAAGTCCTGCTCAGTCACAGCGGGCTTGAACTGCATCGAGGTGAGCAAACAGCCCACCAGCGCGACAACCAAGCCGATTGCGATAATAATTGCTGGGAGTGTTAAAGTTTTATTTTTCATAGTTCATCGCTCCTTGGGAAATTAAAAGTAGATGCTTTCGGTCTTTTCAAGAAGCTTGGCCAGCATTTCCTTGCATCTTGCGATTTTAGCAGGGCTTTCTGCTTCGTCGGGGCGGCGAAGAGCACGACGAAGCATACGGGTATAGCCGATGATCATTGCCTTTTCTGCAACGTTTCTGCACACTTCTTCATCTTCGGTGCCAAGATACATTTTCAAAGACATATCCCAGAATTTTTCTGCCGTTTCGTGTGTATAGCCGAAGAAATCCATCGTTACCTGATGGTCAAGCTCGGAATAACCAATGAAAGCATTAAACATAGAACCGAGTTCGAATACAGGGTGTCCCATGCAAAGAGTATCCATATCGATAAGCAGAGGCTCGCCGTTTTGTACCATAATATTATTGGTGTGATAGTCACCGTGCATAAGGGTATTCTGCTTCGGAACGGCTTCGACTAAAGCACGAAGCTTTTTGCCTTGCTCTTCAGGAAGGTGAGGTGCTACAAAATCTGCCCAGGCAAGAGCTGTTTCCTTCATATCAGGCACTTCGCCATCTTCTACTTCGATAGCGTGAATACTTTTCAGCATATCAATATAATATTTTGCCGCCTCAGACATATCATCGGGATTATTGCGGATCAACTTGGTTACGCTGGTTGCGTTCAAAAGCTCCGTAACTGTACCGTAGCCATCTCCTACACGAACAATGCCGTAAGGAATGGCGGTATTGATACCGAGAACAAATGCTTTTCTTGCGTTTTCACGTTCTTGCTTAATCTCAGGAAGGGCATCCTTTGCAAAATAGGTCTTGAGGATGGTTTCCGCATCGTAGCGATAAACGGCACCGTTTGCGCCTTTGGCGATAAACTCACAGCCTTCCACGCTCATTCTCTGATATGCCTTTTCAACCGTAACCATATCGGTAAAGCCAGTCATATCAAAAACCTCGTAAACATCGGGCGCAACGTTGATAATGGCGAGCTTCGGTTCTTCTTTTCTGAGTCGCAAGATCACGCGCAGGCCTGCGGAAGATATGTACTCCAGCTTGTCGGCATCAAGGACAGTATGTTTTCCGGGGTTGTCGTTTTTTATTCCGAAAATTTTCTCTTCTGCTTCAGCTGCGTTGGAAGC
>CALAXC010000080.1 GCA_937894775.1 uncultured Clostridia bacterium | reverse complement strand
CGGTAAGATCTATTGGCATTACGATAGCAACGGTGACGTTGTTCTTTGGAGTTAATTATACCATATAACATTTGGACCGAATTTTGCCTTACCGAGGACATTTCGGTAAGGCAAAAGGTAGTATTAAAAAACAGGAGATTTATTATGAAAAGAATAGTGAGTATGACAATTGCGACTTTCATGGTTTTTTCCATGACTGCTTGTGGCGGAACTAAAGGATCATCAAATGACAGCAATAAGTCAATATTGAATATTGGCGTCATGGACGACGGGGTCGGTACGGAATGGCTTGAAAATATAGCTGCCGATTTTGAAGACTATTATAAGGATCGTCAGTTTGAAGACGGAAAAACGGGTGTGGAAATCATTATCGACGCAAAGAAGGATGAGTTTAAAATTCAAAACCTTATAACCACCATGCCTTATTATGACAACACTTTGTATTTCTGCGAAAGTTTTAATCATAACAGTTTTTATGATCAAGGGCTTATACTCGATATAACCGATACTGTTACCGAAAAGATTTATGATGAAGACGGTAATTTTGCTGCGGATACGGGTAAAGACGCCACGCAGTCGATTATCGACACTATGTATCCCGAATATAAAGAAAGACTTTTAAAAGAAGGAGATAAATATTATTCTTTGCCTCACAGAGTATTTATCAACAGTATTATTTACGATGCAGATTTGTTTAATTCTATGGGCTTTTATTTCTTGCCTAATAATCAAATTGGGGCGAAACAGGCTGATATAGATAGTGGAAATTGTGCACCTGGTCCAGACGGAAAAATGGGCACGTATGATGACGGTATGCCGGCAACTTGGAGTCAGTTCATGAGCTTGATGGACTATATGGTAGCAAAATCAGTGACACCTTTTACTTGGTCGGGTGATACCATTTATCAGAAAGAATTCCTTATGGATCTCGTTTGGGCAAATTATGAGGGCGCAAACGATTATAGACTTAACTATTCTTTTGACGGAATTGATTCACAGTTTGGTAAGATAGATGAAACAAACTGGACGCAATTGCTTGGACAAGAGGGAAGAAAAGCGGGGATTAAAGCCTCGAAAGACGTTGTTTCAAACAGTAAGTATTATTCTGCAAAGGCGGATAAACAGACGTTTACCGAAGCACAGTTCGAATACGTTTACAGTACCATGACGAACCAAAAAATTGCTATGTTCTTAGAGGGAAGTTATTGGGAAAACGAGGCGCGCAGCACCTTTGACGAAATGGCTAAAACGAATAAGAATTTTGGATATGGTCAAAGAAACTTCAAGTTATTGCCAATTCCCAACTTCTACGGAATCGCCGATGTGGCAGATCAAACTAAAGACGTTACCGACAGAGTAATCACCGCTACAGGTGCGAATGGCACAGGTGTCTGTATAGCCTCGCAAAATTTATGCGAAAATTACGAGGTTCAGGTTGAACTTTCAAAGTTATTTATTCAGTTCTCGCAAAGAAGAGATCAGCTGGCAAACTTCACTAGAGATACCGGCGGTTGCTTTAAGGTATTCAACTTTGAACCTACCAAAGAAGAGCTTTCTGGTTGGACAAAGTTTGGTCAAAGCATTTGGGCTCAAATGAAAGAAGGCGCAGTTATGGTAACCGATTTTGACGAAAGTGAGATTAGATGGACAAATGCAGAGAGATTTAAGGATACGAGCTGGACTTTTAAACACAGCGTGTTTAATGAACCGATAAGCTATTTTATGTCCAATCCTACTCATTCGGTTAAGCAATGTTTTGATAATGTCTATAATACTATGTCTAATGACTTTAAACTTTAAATGTCAGGTGAATTATAATGAATAAAGAGGAAATTTTACATTCTTCGGAAAATAAGATTTTCAAGGACAGAAAACAGAAAGGAAGTTTTAATTCTATAAGAAAAAAACGCAATTTGTTTATTTCGTTAATGCTTCTTTTTCCTATGGTTCAGTTTTTGATTTTCTATGTTTACGTCAATTTTAACTCGATATTGTTAGCTTTTCAGAAATATGATATCAGCGAGCGCGGATATATTTTTACAGGCTTTGAAAACTTTGCACAGGTATGTAAAGATATTCTCTTTACGGGGAAACTTACTACTGCCGTTAAAAATTCGGGTGTGCAATTTTTGCTTACGCTTTTAATAATTACCCCTTTGAATATCTTGTCTTCTTATGTAGTTTTCAAAAAATGTCTCTTTTCGAGCGCATATAAAATTATATTATTTATGCCTAATCTTATAAGTAGTATGGTATTCGTGGTAAATGCAAGGATACTTATTTCGTACGGATTTCCAGTCCTGTTTAACAACGAAGGGCTGAACCTGTTAAACAGATATGAAAGTTCGAGCTTTTGGACGGTACTTTTGTTCGGCGGTTGGATGGGTTTTGCAAATGGATTAGTCGTTTATTTAAGTGCTATGAGCAGTATTCCCAAGGATATAATCGAATACGGACAATTAGAACCGCTGTCGGCGTTTAAGGAGTTAACGTGGGTAGTGATTCCGTCGATTTTCCCGACTATTATTACTTATGTCGTTGTTGCGCTTGCTGGATTCTTTACTAATGCTGGGTATTTCTATTCATTCTTCGGCGGGAACTCAAACAACGTTACCCCCTTCGATACTTTGGGATATTTCTTCTTTGTAAAAGTCGCGGGAGATGGAGTTACACTTGCGGATTATCCGTACGCAGCGGCGGGTGGTTTACTGTTTACTATGATTGTTGCCCCGATCACGCTGACAACGAAGTACTTGATGGAAAAATATGGACCGAGTGAGGATTGATTATGAAAAGAAAAAGTAAGAAAATAGACATTTCTTTTTTGCTTGTCTATATATTGATTACAATGTATGTTCTGTCGCTTATATTCGTATTAGCTTTCGGCGTTTTGAACTCGCTCAAATATTGGGTGGATTTCAATAGAGGTAATATTTTTGGCTTGCCTAGCAGTGAATACGGTTGGCGTTTCGATAACTATGCTCAAACGTTTAAAATGTTTTATGTTTCTATAAAGCCAGTAGGGCAGAGACCAAGAAATGTCTATATGATCGAAATGTTTTGGAATACCGTGACTTATGCAACTTTAATGTCGGTATTTTCTATCTTAACGCAGGTAATGGTCGCGTATACGGTTTCGAAATACGATTTTAAGTTGGGCAAGATTATTTACAGCGTTGCAATTATAGTTATGCTAATTCCTATCGTTGGCGCGCTTGCTTCGCAGGTCAGAGTTGCACAAGTGCTCGGCTTAAACAATAGCTTGTTAGGCGTATGCATAATGAACTGTAAATATCCTGGATTATATTTCTTGGTATTTTACGCTGCTTTCAAAGGCATACCTTGGACTTATGCTGAGGCGGCGCAGTTGGATGGGGCGAATGACTTTACCATTTTCATAAGGATTATGCTTCCTATGGTAATGAGTACGATCGGGGCTGTATTCCTCTTATATTTCATTCAATTTTGGAATGAATATTATACGCCTATGATATTTTTACCAGAAAAGCCGACCATATCTTACGGGCTGTATCTTTATCAAAATAACGTTCAGACTTCTATGTCTACGCCTCTTAAACTTGCGGCGTCGATATTATCCTGTGTGCCCGTAATACTTCTGTTTGTCTTATTTAGAAATATTATAATGAACAACGTGACGGTTGGTGGTATTAAGGGTTAATATCATTATATAGAAATTAAAGGAGATTTTAGATGAAAAAAATAAAAGGACTGCTTATCTCTGCGCTCGCGTTGACCGCTTTGAGTGGTATGTCGGTATCTGTTGCTCTTGCAAGCCAAACAGAATCGCTGGAGTGGGTCGATATTCTTTGGGGGCAGAATGAATGTTTAGAAAGGGAACTTCCCGACGGGCTACAAGGAAAATCTTACCCCGTTCCCGAATGTTACGCTACGGACAACCTGGGTAATGTGTTAAATGGACTTGAAGTTTTGGTCGTTGATCCTGAGGGAAAGCTCGTACCCATTGTAGATGGTAGATTTTCTACCTCTAAGCTCGGAACATACGAGATACAATACAACGTAGAGTATCTAAATTATAAAGCAGAAAAGATAATTTCTGTCAACGTTTTGCCGAAATGCGACCAACTCTATTATACTATGAGTGAGGAAATAGGTTCTTCTTATAATACGGGTTCCGTTATTACACTATACGATGGCGAATACGGTGGCGGACTTGGTGATCTCAAAGTAAATTGTACCGTTTTTAAGGGCAGTGAAGAATATGCCGTTTCTGACTTTGGCGGTTATAAGTGTTTTATACCAAAAACAGAGGGAGAATACACGGTCTCTTTTAGTGTTTCCGACTTTGTCGCAAACGAAGTTACTGAGCAGATTTCAATAAACGTTGTCAATTCGACGAAACCGATTATGAGAGAGCCGTCTATTCGGCTTACGAATAGATTAAATCAGAAAGTCGATTTGCCCGTAGTTGACGCGGTGCAGTACACTCAAAACGGCGCGTATCTCGTACCCGTAGAAGTGACGTTTGACGGCAATGATATTTCCGATACTATGTCGTATATTGCAGATGAGGCAGGTGAACACGTAATAGAATATGTTGCCTACAACTTTGATCGTACGGAAAGTACAAAGTATACTTACAATATAGAAGTCATTGACGTGAATGCGGATATTTATACTAATGAATATCATTACATAAATAATTATTTCTACACCGAAAACTGTGAAGACGTATTTACGGAGAATGGATTTGAAATCGTCGCTGACGGTAGTAGTGATACCGCCTACATGATGCTTTCAGCGAAAATCGATACGGAATTTATCAATTTTACCTTTGGTGCTAATTATCAGAAAAACAATTACGAAGGAATCCGTTTTTATCTTACAGACTCCGCGTATAAAGACCAAGTAGTAGAACTATATTTTACACGAGGGACTGAATATACCGACGTATACTTAAACGGAAAATTTGTTGCAAACGTAAGATATTCGCTTGATGAATTAGATACGGAAAATTCTACATATTCGTTGCGTTTCGATATAAATAATAATACCTTTGTCAATTCGAACGGTGATACAGTCTGCACGGTTGCCTCGTATGCAAACGGTACCAAGTTCACGGGCTTCAGCAGTGGCAGTGCATATCTTTCTATGGAAATTGTTGGTATTACAGGGGAAAGCGCAGTGGCTTTCTTTGAGGCTGCCGATACGACTGTAAGCTCGATCGACTATGAAGTTACCAACCCGCTCCTTAGCGGTGTTTCTCAGTATGAAAGCGTTATGCTTGCGGAGATAAATGAGAACCTGACGATTCCGTATCTTAAATTTTTTGACATTCTTGATGAAAATATTTCTTTGAATTTAACCATTATTAATCCTGATGGCGAGATCGTATTTAATGAGAATATCACGGAGGATATAAAGTTTACCTTTACTTCTTATGGTACGTACGCATTGAAGTATACTGCGTCGGATTCTCATAATAACTATTCTGAGCTTTACGCTACCGTAAACGTACAGGATAGGGTATTCCCGAAGATAAGCGTGAAGGGAGTGAAAGACAAATTTAAGGTGGACGAAGAATATACGTTGCCACAAGCGGTCGTGTCCGATAATTATACGAAAGACTGTACGGTATACGTTTACGTTATTGATACGGAAAATAATATTTTTGAAGTTTTATTTGATATGAAATATACATTTAAAAAGCAAGGGGAGTATATATTCAGATACGTAGTAGCTGACGAAGCCGCGAACGTAGTGTCCCTTGACTTCAAAGTGGTATGTAGGTGATGAAAATGAAAAAAATGAAAAGACTTATAGTAATGTTGTTGACAATTTGCATGTCTGTAAGTGCGATTTTTGCAACAGGCTGTAAAAAAAGTCACGATACCAAGACTGATACAGATACGGATAAGCAGGTAAATTCGCTTTACCATGAACCGGAAAGTTTCGCAACTACTGATAAAGTTCTTATTTCCAACAGAAAATCCGACTATCAGATAGTAATACCAGATACCCCTACTGCTATGGAAAAATATGCGGCAGAGGAGCTTCAAGGCTTTTTGTATAAGTCTACGGGGTGTAAACTGAACATTATCTCGGATAAGGGGCTTATGCATGATAACAGCAATAAATATCTTTCTATCGGCAACACTACGCTTCTTGAGGCGCAGACCGATATCGAAATAGATCTCGCTGTAATGGGTGAAACAGGTCCGACTATAATCAGAAAAGATAACACCGTATACATGGCGGGGGCGGCGGCTTACGGCACGCTGTATTCTGTATATAGATTTTTACGTTACGAGATAAATTTCAAAGGCTATGCAATTGATTGCGTTGGATACGATTATTATGACGAATTGTATCTTTTGGATTTCAATTACCAATACAGACCTTTGATGCAGTATGTTTACGGGGATGAATATCCTGGAGCAGACTTAGCTGATGAACATGCAAGAATGTATCAACTTACTAGGTTTTCATCAGGGCAAGGGGCATTAAAAATGTTTGAAGGACCGTTTTTCGGCGGTTATTTCTGTCATACGCTTCAATGGTTCCTGCCGCAAGCACAATATCCGCAGTTTTACAAAAATAATCAGGTATGTATGACCAACGAAGACGCGATAGCCTGCGTAAGTGAAAATCTTTGTCAGGTGCTTTTAAAAGGTGGGGCAACCTGTGTGAATCTTGGTATGAATGACTATCCTTCCTACTGTGATTGCGAAGATTGTCTTGAGGCTTATGACAAATATACTACCGGCGGTGTGATGATTAGATTCACAAATGCCATTGCGGAATATATAGAGGAGAAGTTCCAAGAACAAGGTATTGACCGTAAAGTTACCATTTCTCCGCTAATGTATTATAATTTTAGTACTCCGCCTGTAAAAAAAGATGCCAATGGTAATTTCATTTTAGATAATGAAAAATGGTAGAAATGGAATGAAAATTTGGAAAAACCTGTCCTAAACCGTTGTTTTAACAGGAAAAACCATTTACAAACAGTTGATATAAATAAAGTACGAGAATGGGGAGAAGAAATTGGTCATGTTCCTGTTTATGAAACATCAGCTAAAACAGGATCAAATGTCGATACAGCTTTTATTGATGTTGCTACAAAAGTTATAAAGGCTGCGCATGAGCGACTCGACACACCTGTGTTTTCTACCGACGGAATAATGCAAAAGGGCGTAATAGTGCGCCACCTTGTTTTGCCCTCCCACAGAAAGGACAGTATAAATATCCTTGACCGTGTGGCTGAAATTTACGGACATACATTTAATTATACAGATGTTTACATGGGCGGATGTGCCATTGACAAGTGGGGCAATCCATTGCCGGAAGACATGCTTTTAAAATGCCTTCAATCTGACAGCGTGCTTTTAGGCGCAGTCGGCGGAACGAAGTGGAATCATGTTCCAGGTCCAATGCGCCCGGAAAAAGGTCTTTTAAGACTTCGCGCAGGAATGGGTGTTTATTCAAACAACCGCCCCGCAAAGATATGGAAACAACTTTCAGAAGCGTCACCGCTTAAAAAATCAATAGTAGAAAACGGCATTGATTTTATCATTGTCCGTGAACTCATAGGCGGAATTTATTTCGGCGAACACAAAACCGAAAACGGCGTTGCAACCGATGTTTTAAAATACAGCGAAGAAGAAATCCGCCGTATCGGAAGAATAGGCTTTGAAACCGCTATGAAGAGAAATAAAAAACTCTGTTCCGTTGAAAAGAGTAATGTTTTAGATTCAAGCCGTTTATGGAAAAAAGTAATGCATTCCCTTGCTGACGAATACCCCGAAGTCGAACTTTCAGATATGCTTGTCGATAACTGCGCTATGCAGATAGTCAAAAATCCCTCGCAGTTTGATGTAATAGTAACAGAAAATATGTTCGGCGATATTCTTTCAGATGAAGCGTCTATGATTACAGGCTCGATAGGAATGATTCCCTCATCAAGCCTCGGCGCAACAAAATGCGGGCGTTATGAGCCAATCCACGGCTCCGCACCCGACATCGCGGGAAAAGATATCGAAAACCCTATAGGAACAATCCTTTCAGCCGCTATGAT
>CALAXC010000079.1 GCA_937894775.1 uncultured Clostridia bacterium | reverse complement strand
GCGTTTACGAGCTGATGCACGAGAAGGATTTTCCTTCGCTTTGTATCGGGAGCAGACTGGTCGTTCCCAAAGAGCATTTCAAAAAATGGGTGGACGAGCAGATTGGTAAGAAAAATCGGAAATGATGAGTTTTCGATTAGAAAGCAGGATAAAGCCGCTTGGCTCGCGGCATACAACAGCGTCCGGCAACGCCGGTCGCAAGAGATTTCGGGGGTGTTTGGGGCGATTTCGAGAGATTTCAAAATTTCCCCAGTCTCCTTTGCGCTTAGCTCTTTCAAAATCGCGTGTTACGCAGTTTTGAAGCACTTTTTTTGAATTTGAAACACAGAAAGGAAAAAGAAAATGGCTGAAAAATATTCAGAAAAGATGCCTACGAGAGGCATCAGAATGCCCGATGAGCAATGGAAAATGTGCCAGGAAATGTCCGAAGAGCTTGGGTATCGTTACCCAAGTGATTTCATTCGTGACGCCATTGATTTTTACGTTGAATGGAAGAAGTCTGATAGCGCGGAAAAGTTTTTAACGCCAGCACTTGAATCGGTCGTGAGGGGAATTGTTAAAGACAGTGAGGACAGAATTTCTCGATTACTATTTAAGTTGTCGGTGGATGTTGATATGCTTGCTCGAATCACTTATCATGATCATGACTATAGTTTTGAAGAGTGGAAAAGCGTTAGAGAAGACTCGATACGAAGAGTTAGTGATACCAATGGCACGCTCCATCTCGGAGAGAATACAGAAGCATGGCAAGACTTATATTAAAAGCCCCGTATTATAAACCTCTCTCAAGAGTTCCATCGGGCACTACTCGCGGTGGATACGCTAATTATATTGCTACTCGTGAAGGTGTGGAGATACTTCCTCGTGGTGGTATGGTCGGTTATATTGGAGAGCGTCGTGGCTCAAACGGTCTGTTTTCTGACGATGGTGACCCCGTTATTCTCTCGCAGATCACGAAGGAAATGGACGAGCATGAGGGGAATATCTGGGGCTTGATATTCTCTTTGACGCGAGAAGATGCCGAAAGGCTTGGCTACAATCAGGCAAGCCAATGGGTATCTCTTCTGCGTTCTCATCGCAACGATATCGCTCGTGAGATGCATATTGCTCCAAAAAATCTTCGATGGTATGCGGCGTATCATAACGCGGAAGGGCATCCTCACGTGCATGTGCTTGTTTGGTCAAGGGATCCGCAAGAGCCATATCTCTCGACCGTTGGTATTCATAACATCAAACAGACCTTCGCTGCCGATATCTTTCGCCAGGATAACATCTCGAATTACAAGAAGCAGACTCAGGCTCGTGACGAATTGAAAGCACAATTCCGCATCCGAATTGCTGAGATCAACAAGGAGATTCAAAGCGGTGCTTTCTCTGTTTCGGCAGATCTCGTCTACAAGCTCGAAGAGCTTTCGGTCGCACTTGATAATCATAAAGGCAAAAAAGTTTACGGTTATCTCTCAAAGAAAAACAAAGATCTGGTGGATGAGATCGTGAAAATGGTTGCCCAGGATAAGAAGATAGCCGAGCTCTATGACCTTTGGTATAAGCTTCAATGTGAAAATTATCGTAACTATACCGATCAGATGCCAAAAAAGATACCGCTGGAAACAAATAAAGAATTCAAATCTTTGCGGAACTTTGTGGTGAAGTCTGCGTCCGAAATGCTCACGGATATTCCCGAGCCGAGTGAGTTTGACGATGATTATATCTGGCACAGAAAGTACGGTGACAACGAAACTGTTCTGCGGTTCAAGGCAGAGGACGGTAACGCTCACGCGCAGTATCTCTATGCCCGTAGGCTTCTTGAAGATGATGATACCGAAGAAGCCGAGCATTGGCTGAAGCAGTCGGCAACAAAGGGAAATCATCTTGCTATGTATATGCTTTATAAATGCTATCGCGACGGCAAGATAGAGGATCGTGAGGGAGAGAAAATGAGATATCTGCTCATGGCTGTGAACAAGGAATATGGCTTTGCCGAGTATGAATACTCAAAGATCCTTGCGAAGACGAAGTCGGTAATGGCACTTGAATATATGCGTCAAGCCTCGCGACATGGCTGTCCTATGGCTGAATATGCCATCGGAAAATACTTCCTTGAGCGAGGTGGGACAGAAGACGCACTCCCATATTTAGAGAGTGCTGCGAGCAAATATTCGTGGGCGAGGTTCTATCTTGGACTCCTATATTTCTATAAGCTTGATGATAAGGAGAAAGGCATGGAGTATCTTCGCATGGCTGCAGAACAGAACTTTGATCCAGCCAGATCTGCTATCAGGAATATCAATAACGGCTACAACGCAAAGATCGTAACAGGTGTATTCAATCTTTTCTATTACGCTGGCCGAATTATTGACGAAGATTCTGAAGATATGTATCCGCATCCTGCCTTCGCTGACGTGGATATTCGGGCAAAGAAGGAAGACAGGGCAAAGCGTATGGGCATCACGATGAGCGGTATGTAATTGATAACAAATTGATAAATCTTCTGCTTTGGTCTGGATTTGTCGGATTCTTTGTGATATTGTTTGTCTTG
The DNA here is from genome assembly GCA_937894775.1 of uncultured Clostridia bacterium. Lineage (GTDB taxonomy): Bacteria > Bacillota > Clostridia > Oscillospirales > CAG-272 > HGM12713. The sequence continues at coordinate 1,083 of CALAXC010000079.1, read as the reverse complement.
AAAAAACAGAGAAAGGAGAGTGCTATATGGCAAAAAGACGTCCCAATGGTGACGGCCTTGTCCGAAAAAGAGAAGACGGTAGATGGGAAGGGCGTATCGTGGCAGGTCATAAAAAAGACGGCAGCCCGATATATCGCGCGGTGTTTGCCGAGAAGCAAAGCGAGCTCATGCCCAAGCTTCATCAGCTGAAAGAGCAATATGCAGGCGTGGAATTGACAGAAGACAGTTCCATCACGCTCGGAGAATGGCTTGAGAGGTGGATGGAAGAGTACAAGAAACCACTCCTGCGTCCGAGTACGTACACGGGATATAGCACCGATATCCGCAATCATATCCTCCCACATCTCGGATCAAAAAAGCTCACGCAGCTGAAGACATCAGATCTGCAAAAGCTCTACAATCGCCTGTTGGAATCGGGTCGCATGAAGGATAACGGAAAGGGAAACGGTCTTGCTCCTGCCACGGTGCGAGGCATCCACGTGATACTGCGAGAAGCTCTTGAGAGTGCTGTGCGTGAAGGACTCATCCCGAAAAATCCTGCGGATGGTACTTCACCTCCGAAGATCCATCGTAAGGAGAAGCAGGTGCTGACCAAGGATCAGCTTGAAACCTTCATGAAGCTGATTGAAAATGATGAGGCGTGGTATGATTTCTTCTACACCGAGATCCTCACAGGTATGCGAGCAGGTGAGATATGCGGAGTGCGATGGGAAGACTTTGATGAGGACGATCGAACGCTTCGCGTGGTTCGCTCGGTGGATTTCGTGCATAAGGAGCTCGTCATCGGTGAGACCAAGACAGAGGATGGTAAGCGAACAATCTACCTTCCCGATAGCTTATGGAAGCTCCTTGCAGAGCGGAGAAAGAAGTCCTTCAGCGAATGGATATTCCCGAATCTCCTCAAGCCGGAGCTTCCGTTGGATCCGAGCAAAGCCTATCGCCAGCTCAAAGCAATCCTCAAAAAGGGTGACCTTCCCGATATTCGATTGCACGACCTGCGCCATACGTTCACATCGCACGCCGCAAATTCAGGCATCGCTCCCAAGACCTTGTCTGAGATCGTCGGACACAGTAAGGCGAGCT
>CALAXC010000078.1 GCA_937894775.1 uncultured Clostridia bacterium | reverse complement strand
CCGACTTCGTCGGAGTGATATGATTGCTACCGCAATCGTGATATTGAAGCCTTACAGCTTCAGTAATATTTTATTCGCCACAAAACTCGCGTATCGAATATCACTCGGCGTAAGCCGAACATCACTGCGTAGCAATACAACTCGCCGTAGGCGAATAAAACCGGCGTGATACTCCGTTAAGAGTATCACGCCAAATCTGCCTGTTTTTAAATATATTTAACCATAAAATATCGTTTTACTCCATTACACTTTCTGTCTGAAACGATAAGCTCTCTGCCGCCATAGATGGTTCGAGCCTTTTTGTTTATCGACGAGACGTGCTGACGTAAAACGGAGCTTTTTCTATGAGCGTCACCAACGCAAATCGACAAGAGCTGATCCTGCTCCACTCCATTTGGACTTTGATCTACGAGATATGCCAATATTGCAAACTCTGAAGGTGTAAGTTTGAGCGGATAACCGAGGTAATAAACACCGTCAGCAGACGAAGAAAGACATTCACCGTACGAAAAACGCCTAATATCTCCTTCGTTCTCACGTAAAAGATCAATAAGCCCAGCGTCTTCATACGTACTGAAGGCATTTTGAGAGCTTCCGATAAGAAACGTAGGAATGCCAACGCGCAAGCAAGCTTCAAGCCAAGGTGGATGTGCGCCTACAATAAGCACAACGCTCGTATCATTGCGTCTCGCGGCTTCAAGAAATTCTCCGCAAGGCGGCGCATCCACGGAAAAGCCAAGATCGCGATAGAAGTTCTGCACTTCTACCCTTTTTGCGATATCCTCGCAATAAAGCCTTATCATTTTTTATCTGCTTCAAACGAAGGATGCGCGGCACATTCCTTTACCTCATCGCCATAATCCAACGAAGGCTGAGAGGATGACATAAAGGCATTTTTTCTGCTACGCATAATTGGTGTATAGTATTTGCCGCTGACCACAATGTGATCGATAAGATTCAAGCCGAGGACCTCACAAAAATCGCTCATCTGATGCGTAAGAGCTATATCGTCAGACGACGGATAGCAGGTTCCGTTAGGATGATTGTGCGCAAGTATTATTGAGGACGCAGAGCGTTTGAGCGCTTTTTCGGCAAGTGTGCGCATAGACAGCTTTACGGTATTTACAGAACCGTCGCCAAGCTGAACGGTATCGATCAGCTTCATTTTATTATCGAACAGCATAGCATAAGCTTTTTCAACCGTTACTCCAACGTAAAAGTTTACAAGATACTGTCCGACCTTTTCTATCGTATCATACACAAAAGGAACTTCAGCTTTATCAATTGAATACCGACGCATTACATCGCGGCAAAGGCAAAACATAAGGGCAGAATTCGGCCCCATTCCGTCAACGCCCAGAAGATCCTCGTAGTCAGCCTCAAGAACACCTGAAAATGAGCCGAAACGCTCGATCAGGCGGTGAGACAGATCGTTCACATCTCGCTGAGGTATAGCGTAATAAAGCATAAGCTCGATAACCTCGTGCGGACTGAATGAATCAAGTCCGCCCGTGAGGTATCTATCCTTCATACGCTGACGGTGCCCCGAATGAACGCCGCCGGCCATCAGAGCTTAGCGTTTGCGGATTTAAGGATTACGTCGTGATGTCCGCCCTCTACGATGCTCGTAGCCGACACCAGCGTGATGCGAGCATTCTTCTGAAGATCGGGAATATTGTTTACGCCACAGTTGCACATGGTAGATTTAACCTTATAAAGGCTCTTGGCTACGTTATCGTGCAGAGAACCTGCATATACCACGTAGGAGTCAACGCCTTCTTCAAATCCAAGACCCGAGCTTCCGCCAAGGTCGTATCTCTGCCAGTTGCGCGCGCGGTTAGATCCTTCACCCCAATATTCCTTAACATACTGACCGTTGATAAAGAGCTTGTTTGTGGGGCTTTCGTCAAATCTTGCAAAATATCTGCCAAGCATAATAAAGTCAGCACCCATAGCGAGAGCAAGAGTCATGTGGTAATCGTGAACGATACCGCCGTCAGAGCAGATCGGGATGTAAATACCCGTTTCCTCAAAATACTCGTCACGAGCTGCTGCAACTTCAATAAGAGCAGTTGCCTGACCTCTGCCGATGCCCTTTGTTTCTCTTGTGATGCAGATTGAACCGCCGCCGATACCGACCTTAACGAAGTCTGCGCCTGCCTTTGCAAGGAAGAGGAAGCCTTCGCGGTCAACTACGTTGCCCGCGCCGACCTTTACGCTGTCGCCGTACTTTGCGCGGATGAAGTCGAGGGTCTTTTTCTGCCAGCAGGAGTAGC
>CALAXC010000077.1 GCA_937894775.1 uncultured Clostridia bacterium | reverse complement strand
AAGCTTCGCAAAAAGAAAACGCTGTTTTTCGGGGGCGCTGCCCCTCTTGACCCCGCCACCTTTTGAAAAAGGTGGACCAAAACTTTTCTGAGTCGCTCTTTGCGAGATGTACATAGAGCCCGACCGCTTTAGGTGAGCCGACTATAGCGGTTTTTTCATTATTTGCGAGTAATGACGCGGGTATTTTAGCGGTGTATTCTGCTTTTTTCTAACGGAAATGATAATTCTACGTTCTATTTCGCTTTCCGACGTCAAATCAAACTCTTTAACCGTTTCGGTTTTTCCTCCGCAAAGTTCTATTGCTTTTGTGCTAAGTTCAAGCTCTTCGCTTCCTTTCGATGCTTTCATCGCCACAAAACAACCGTTTTTCTTAACAAACGGCAGACATAACTCGCTAAGTATCGGAAGAGCAGCAACAGCTCGCGCTGTCGCTACATCAAAGCTTTCTCGGTATCTGACATCCTTTCCCATCTCCTCGGCACGTGCCGAAACAGCCGTAACGTTTTCAAGCCCGAGCGCTTTTGCGGTATCATCTACATATTTTATGCGCTTCGCCGTTCCGTCAAGCGCTGTTATATTCAGATCCTCTCTGAATATCGCAAGCGGAAGCGTCGGAAATCCTGCGCCACAGCCCACGTCAATAACTTTAGCTCCATTCGGTATATATTCCGACACCGTAAGCGAATCAGCATAATGCTTTAAAATTATTCCGTTAATATCGGTTATAGCAGTAAGATTCATCTTCTCGTTGACTTCAAGCATTATTTTTGTAAGTTCAAACAACTTTTCTATCCGTTCGACAGCAAGAAGCTCAGCAAGATCGTTTTTTTCAAATATTAATTCCGTTTTATTTTTAAACTCTATAAATTCCAAGGCAGACTCCTTAGTTGTCTTGATGTTTCACGTGAAACATTTTTATTTTTACCGTATTCCAAGATATATAAGAAGAACAGATATATCGGCAGGGTTTACACCGCTTATACGCGATGCCTGACCAACCGTCAGCGGGCGGAGCTTATCAAGCTTTTGAGCCGCCTCGATCCTGAGTCCTTTTATACTCAGGTAATCTATGTCCGCAGGGAGAGCCTTAAGCTCAAGCTTTGCGTGACGTTCAACCTCTGCGATCTGTCGCTTTATGTAGCCCTCATATTTCACACTGACCTCGACCGTAGTTAAAACTCGGCAGGGAAGAGAAGGACGGCACTCATCTATTTCAGCAAGTATATCATAAGTCATTTCAGGACGTTTAAGCAGATCAGCAAGACTTACACCGCTATTTACGCGCGGAAGTCCCATTTTTTCAAGTAAAGGATTAACTTTATTTGGGGACACGTGGGTTGCAGTCAAGCGTTCTATCTCATTTTCTGTCATTTTCTTCTTTTCAAGGAACAAATTATACTGTTCCTCGCTGACAAGTCCGACATCGTAACCCTTCTGAGTAAGGCGCATATCGGCATTGTCTTGCCTTAAAAGAAGTCTATATTCCGAGCGCGAGGTCATCATTCTGTAAGGCTCGTTCGTTCCTTTTGTAACAAGATCATCTATCAAGGTTCCGATATAGCTTTCCGAACGGCTGAGGACAAGCGGTTCTTTACCGTCTATCTTCAAAACTGCGTTGATTCCCGCGATAAGACCTTGCGCCGCCGCTTCCTCATAACCCGATGTTCCGTTGAACTGTCCCGCGCCGAAAAGTCCCGAAACCTTTTTAAATTCAAGGCTTGCGTAGAGCTCGGTAGGATCTATGCAATCGTATTCTATCGCATAGGCATAGCGCATTATTTCGGCATTTTCAAAGCCGTCAAGTGAACGAAGCATAGCTCGTTGAACGTCGACGGGAAGGGAAGTCGAAAATCCCTGAATATACATTTCCTCGGTATCTGCGCCTACAGGCTCAACAAAGAGCTGATGGCGTTCTTTATCAGCAAATCTCGTAAGCTTGTCCTCAATGGAAGGGCAATAACGGGGACCCGTTCCGTGAATTTGCCCCGAATACATCGCAGAACGCGTGATATTTTCTCTTATTATCGAATGAGTTTTTGCGTTTGTATATACAACGTGGCAGGGGATCTGCTCAAGACCGTCAAAAAAGCCCTCAGGAGTCTTGCAAGAGTATGGAGATATCTTATCCTCTCCATCTTGTCTTTCGAGGCAGGAAAGGTCTATAGAAGCCTTTTTAACACGTGAGGGAGTTCCGGTTTTGAATCGCATAAGGCGAACACCAAGCTCGGCAATAGATGAGGAAAGACCTTTTGACGCGAGAAAACCGTCAGGTCCGCTTTCGTAGTTGACGTCACCGATAAAAATTCGGCTTTCGAGATAGGTTCCCGTACAGATTATAACAGCGCTGCAGCTCCAGACCTCACCGAGTTTAGTCGTAACCGAGCGCACAGCACCGTTTTCGACCTCGACCGACACGATCTCAGCCTGGACCAGGCGAAGATTTTTTGTATTTTCAAGAGTTTTTTTCATTACAGACTGATATTTTTTTCTATCAGCCTGAATTCTTTTCGAGTGAACAGCCGCACCCTTACCGAGATTCAGAGTACGTGACTGAAGAGTAACGATATCCGCAGCGCGTCCCATTTCGCCGCCGAGCGCATCTATTTCATAGACCAGATGTCCCTTACCTGTTCCGCCGATAGAGGGATTACAGGGCATATTTGCGATAGATTCGAGCGACATAGTGAACAAAACGGTATCCTTACCCATTCTTGCAGCCGCGAGAGCCGCCTCGATGCCTGCGTGTCCCGCGCCGATCACCGCTATTTGAGTAAATTCCGACATTTTTTGCCTCTTTAAAGATTTTAGAATAATTTATTATATCAATATATTGTAACAGAAAAAGAAGAGAAAGTCAATAATTTGGCTTCAGAATTAAAAAGTCGGCTGAGCGAATCAGCGCACAATGTACGCACATAACCCACCCAAAGCGGTCGGGCGCTGTGTACATCTTGCAAAGAGCGATTAAGGAAAGTTTTTGCGGAGCTTTTTTCAAAAAGCGACAAAGA
>CALAXC010000076.1 GCA_937894775.1 uncultured Clostridia bacterium | reverse complement strand
GCTTCGCGCCCTTGACCTCGCCACCTTTTGAAAAAGGTGGACGAAAACTTTCCTTAATCGCTCTTTTCAAGATGTACAAATAGCCCGACCGCATTGTTTGGTCGGACTATATGTGCGCCGATTGATCGTTCCTCTCAATCCTTAGATAAATTTTTAAAGTACCCCTGCGCTTCCTTACAAACAGGACACATTGGCGGCGGATTTTTTCCTACAACTACGTTTCCGCAATTAAGACAGATCCATTTGGTGTTTTCGTCATCGTCAGAAAACATTTTTCCGTCAAGTATTCGCTCACGGTAACAATTATATCTCTCCTCATGCATCTTTTCGATCTCTGCTACCTTCTCAAAAAGAAAAGCTAACTCCGCAAACCCCTCTTCCCTTGCCTCTCGCGCAAAATCAGCATACATAGAGCTCCATTCAAAATGCTCGCCGCTTGCCGCCGTTTCAAGATTTTTTTCGGTAGTAGAATATCCGCCAAGATATTTAAACCATATCTCGGCATGTGCTTTTTCATTATGTGCCGTTTCGCAAAATATCTCGGAAACGTCTACAAAACCGTCGTTTTTAGCCTTCTCCTCAAACCATTTGTAACGAAGATAAGCCTGCGATTCTCCCGCAAGTGCAGTATGAAGATTTTGCTCTGTCTTGGTACCTCTTAACTTTTCGGGCGCTATGCCCACTTGATAATCCTTTGCCATAAAAAAACTCCTTTGGTTAAAATTGTATCTTTATTTTAGCCAAAGGAATTAAAATTTATTCAGATTTGTTTTTTACAGCTTTCAACAAAATCAATAAGGATTCTCCAAGAATCATCTCCGTTTTCAAATTTCTTTTCAGGATGCCATTGAACACCGACCGCAAAACGGTGATCAGGCATATATATCGCCTCGATCAATCCGTCATCGGAAAAAGCCATAGCCTTATACCCCTCTCCGAGCTCCTTTACACTTTGATGATGATAACTGTTTGCAATAAAGCTATCCGCAGAAAAGCCAAACATTTCTTTAAGCGAAGTATCTGCAAGTGTTACGTTATGAAAAGCCCTCTTTCCATCGAGAGTGTGGTGAACAAGGCGAGTCCCCGCATTCGAATAAATATCCTGATATATATTTCCGCCTGCGGCAATATTCATAACCTGAGCGCCTCGACAGATACCGAGTATCGGAATATCCTTATCTATAACCGTTTTATAAAGCTTAAGCTCAAAAGCATCTCGCTCGTCGCTTATCTCACCGCACGCAGGGTCTATCTCCTCACCGAAAAATGAAGGCCGAACGTCAGGACCGCCCGTAAAAATGATTCCGTCGCAAAGCGCAAGCGCATTTTCTAAAAGCTCGTCGTTATCGATAACAGACGGAAGAACTATCGGTATTGCACCGAGCGCAGAAAGACCGCTGATAAAATCGGGCGACATTCTGTACGCACCTTTTTTTGCGTCACCTTGCGGTGTAAGTCCTATTACTGTTTTTTTCATAAGTAATCCTTTCTATAATCAAATCGCAACTCATTACTTCATCATCGCAAGGTTCTACAGGAACAAAAGGAAAATCCGTTGATTCGGTTTCGGACTCTTCAACTTTAGCCGTTTCCGACTTAGACGTTTCTGCGTTCGACGTTTCACGTTTTGGTGTTTCTGCATTAGAATCCTTGCCCTTCCAATACGCATAAAGTTCTTTGAGCGTAAATTTATAAATACTATAAGAAACGAACACCGTTTCGGGCAAAAACTCTATATCGTGCAAAATTGCTTCAGATGGAATTTTATTATAATGAGTCCAACTAAAAGACTCTATCTCTGTTTTATCATCATTCAAAACAAAATTAAAAAACGTCGTCATTTCATCTACTCGATTCTTAACCATTTTAAAACCATCGATTTGAAGATGAGATCCAAACCTATTTTCTTGACTCTTCAAATCGGACATTTGCGAGAGGCAGGAAAAATATTTATCACCGTTCTTAAATGTTATCATAGCATGCGGATTTATACCAATGCAAAGATCGGTAACTATTACCTCTGCTTCTCCCGTTCCTATTTTTAAAGCGAGCAAAGTATCGTTTTCTGTGACGTTTATTTTAAAATATATCGCAGTAGTAATAGTCATATTATACCTTGATACGTCCCAACCGCGATCGTAGCTAGATTTATTATCAGTATCCTTTACTTGAGAGGTATAAATATCCGTAACTTGTGAAGTGCCTCTATCTCGTGAATCGGTCTCAGTCGATTTCATTACGCGAGTATAATTTTTATCACCATAAGAAAGACTCAATGCACGCGATACGTTAATATTGTTAGCTGACATATTTTTTGCGGTAGACTCGGCAATCACCTTTAGGCCACCGTAAAAATTCACCTTATCGAGCGAATCAAAAAACGTACTTTCCGGAGACAAATTAACGTCGGTATTATCGGCATTGTCGGAATTGTCCGAGTTTTCGGTTTTCACGTCCGCATCGGTATCGTTATCCGAAAGGATTTCGGAATTGTTTTCTCGTAATATCAATGCAAAAATAAATACGCCCAATATCATTACAAGACATGCTGCAATCACACCGAAACGAAGCCATAAGCTTCTTTTATTTTTCTTTTCTTTCGTCAAATTTGTCTTAACATAAACTTTGTTCTTTATGGAACCAAGCACCTCGTCAGGAAGTTTAGGGGCATTCAACTCATCTGAAAACTGATCGAGTTCCTGCGGCGTTGCTTCATTAAAAAAATCATTCAAATTCTTTTTCATCCTCTTTACCTCCAAACATTTTTCGCAATTTATTCAAAGCCCTGCATGTACGCGTATCTACGTTGGATACAGTCATCTTCAACGCGTCCGCGATCTCCTTGGAGGACTCACCGAAATAATACTTTCGTATAATGATACTTGAATCGGGCTCGCCAAACAGCTTTATAGCGTTAAGCACCTCACGTCGAAGCTCATCCTCCAGAAAATCACCCTCTACAGTAAACTCATCAGCAATTTGAAGCAGACTATCCCCATCATCAAGCGAAACACAACATTGTCTGCCGCGCTTTCGCAGCACATCGGTTGCCTTATAACGAGCCAAAACACAAAGATAAGATTTAATACTTGAAATACTTAAATCATATTTTTCAATATTTGCATAAAACTCGCAAAATATGTCTGCCACACAATCTTCAATATCGGTTGAAACGCAGAAAGATTCAGAAAGCTTACCCTTAACAACTGCATAAACAAGTCCTGCATACTGATCCATTAGTTTTTCCATTCCTGCACTTGAATCCTTATGTAGTAATTGAAGTAGCTTACTGTCCTCCATAATTTCACCTCACTTTTAAATTGCTTCACTATTATATTCGTATAAAGAGCTGAAATCTTACACTTTTTTTATTCTTTTATTATATTTTCAAAATTGATAGGCTGATACTTTTTCTACACACGCATTTTACTCTCTATCAACCGTTATCACCGCAAAATAATTCGGATCAAGCTCGGCAATTTTATCGCTGATAAGCTCTTTTATTCTATCATTTGTTTCTTTTATTTCAAAAGGAACGGTAACATCAAAAATAAGATTTGAATGAGTTACACCCACAACGTAACGAAAATCGTGAATAGTAAGTCTTTCATCGATTTCTTTTACCGCCTCAGCAACACGAATTCTGAGCGCGCTTACCAATTCATCATCGGTAACGATAGGATCCATATGTATCGTAGCGCGAATTCCAAGCTCGGAATATAGTCTGCGCTCGATATTATCTATACAGTCATGCGTTTTGAAAACATCTGCCTTTCCGTCAACCTCTGCGTGGAAAGAGCATATCGTATTACCCGGTCCGTAATTATGAACGACCATATCATGAATACCGAGAACGTCCTCATATTCAAGCGCAATATTGCGTATTCCGTCGACCACCTCAGGCTCGGGAGCCGAACCGAGAATAGAATTCTTGGTTTCATTAAGGACTTTAATTCCCGCAACAAAGATAAACACCGCAACGATAACACCCATATAGCCGTCTATAGCAAAGCCCGAAAGTCTGCCTATTATAGCCGACACAAGAACCGCAAAGGTAGCGCAGGCATCGGAAAGGCTATCGGTAGCCGATGCGCGTATTACGTCGGAATTCAGCTTTTTTCCTGCAGAGCGTCCAAAGAAAAAGAGCCAGAGCTTAGCTAACACCGATATTGCAAGTATGACCATTACAATTATGCTGTAATTGGTTTCCTCAGGGGTAATTATCTGCTTTACCGATTCACTAAAAAGCGTTATCGACACAAAAAGTATAAGGAAAGAAACTATCATCGATGCAACGTATTCTATACGGGCATAGCCGAAAGGATGTTCTCTGTCGGCGGGTTTTCCCGAAATTCTGAAGGTAATGAGCGAAACCACCTGCGAGCCCGCATCTGAAATATTATTCACCGCATCGGCTGTTATAGAGATAGCTCCGCTGAGAACTCCCGCAACGAGCTTTATGCCCGCAAGCAGAATGTTTACAGCGATCCCTATTATTGCGACAAGACTTCCGCAAGCCTGACGAACCTTAGGATCTTTCGTATTCTGATAATTTTTTACGAATAGCTTTAAAATAAAATCTGTCATATCACGTATTCCTTAAATTTAAAATCTGAAATATAAAAACGGGTTATATCCCGAGCTTACACAATAAGCAACCGAGAGAACAAATCCGCAAATCGGCAAAAGACTCTCGATAAATTTTATTTTTTCCTTTACCGAAAGATATATTTTTCTCGGCAAAGATGTTGAACCTATTATCAATATAGCGATAAACGGAATAGCTCCCGCAAGAATATAGAGCTCCTCACGGGTTGCAAACAAAGTATTTACGGGAAAAATTATTCTCGAAAAAATACTCATTCCCTGCGAAAAACCGAGTGTCGCTCCGTCGCACGCAAATATAAGCCAGCCTATAAAGATAAAGAATAAAGCATATATTCTTTTGACAACTCGGTTCGCTTTTTCCAAAGCACCGCCAAAAACAAACTTTTCACCTATCAGCAAAACCGCAAAATAAACACCCCATAAAAGAAAGTTCACGGTAGCGCCGTGCCATATTCCCGTAAGCGCCCATACTATACAAAGATTTATCACGGTTCTTATTTTACCGCATCTGCTTCCGCCAAGCGGAATATAGACGTATTCTTTAAAAAACGAAGAAAGAGAAATATGCCATCTTCTCCAGAATTCGCCCACACTTTTTGAGGTATAAGGATAATTGAAATTCTGTACGAATTCAAATCCGAGCATTCTTCCGAGTCCGACCGCCATATCGGAATAACCCGAAAAATCAAAATATATCTGCATTCCAAAGAAAAACACAGTAAACAAAGCGCCTAAATAACTCGGTGTTTGATCCAAAGACTGCAAAAGTGCGCCCGCACCGTTTGCAAGTACAACTTTTTTGACAAGTCCCGCAATAAACGTGCGCAGACCGCAAACAAAAAGAGAAAGCGAAAAGCTTCTGTTTTTGAGCTGTTGCTCTATATCGCTGTATTTTACGATAGGACCTGCGATAAGCTGAGGAAAAAGAACGATATAAGCCGAAAAATCGATTATATTTCTCGAGGCTTTCACCTCACCCTTATAAACGTCGGCAAGATAAGAGATCGCCTGAAAAGTATAAAAGGATATTCCTATCGGCAAAAGGATACCGATAAGCTCCCGTCGAAAAATAAAGCTCTGCAGCACGTCAAAATATTTAAAATATCCAAGCAAAAGAAGATCAAAAGATATTGCCAAGAAAAGCAACACCTTAGAAAGCCTTTTCTGCCCCTTTTCTTTTGACTTTTCAATAAAAAATCCAAAAGCAAAGCTTACGAAAACGGTAAGCAAAAGGATCGGCAAGAGTTTTATTTCGCCAAATGCGTAAAAGACTATCCCCGAAATAAAAATTATAAAATTTCTGAATTTTTGCGGAGAAAGATAGTAAATCGCAAGTGTTATCGGTAAAAACAGAAATATAAATTCAAGCGAAGAAAAGAGCATAAGTTCTCCTTAGAGTATATTATGTATCCCTAAGTTAAAGGAGAACTTCCCCACCTTTTGAAAAAGGTGGACGAAAACTTTTCTTGATCGATGCTTGCGAGATGTACACAGTGCCCGATAGCATTGTTTGGTAGAGCTATGTGTGTGCGCTGCCCCCAACTTTATCCGTCATCCTGAGCGGAGCGAAGCGGAGTAGAACTTTTTCGTCTTAGATCCCAAACGTCACTGCGCTCCGTTTGCTCCTCTCTGCGTTCGGAGTTCGACTGCGCTCAGGATGACGCAGACGAAAAAGTGCCGAGCG
>CALAXC010000075.1 GCA_937894775.1 uncultured Clostridia bacterium | reverse complement strand
GACTCGAACCCCGGACCGACCGGTTATGAGCCGGTTGCTCTAACCAACTGAGCTACTGGCCCCAATTTTTGACGCTTCATAATTATACAACATTTATTTTGACTTGTCAATACCTTTTTTAAAAAAAATTTATTTTTTCTTTTCGACGTATTTTTACCATTTTTTATACTCTTATATGCTATCCTATTTTAACACAAGGAGGTACTCTTATGAAAAAAAGAATTATCGTTATTATTTCGCTTTTTATTTGCCTTTCTTCCCTTTTCTCATCTTGCAGTTACATATCTTCAGGCAAAGAAAGTACAGGAACTCTTGAAAGCGAAACGGATGATCAAAAAAATAATGATGCAAAAATAAAAGAACTCGAAGCTCAGATAATAACTCTTTTACAAAGTCAACAAATTTCAGAATCCGAAAGAAAAAAAGAGATATCCGCGCTCAAAGCTGAAATCGAAGTTTTAAAAAAAGCAGACAATAAAAAGAACGAAAGCGAACAAATGACCGAGCCGCCATCTATTTTTAAATATACCCTTAACGGTTACAAAGCAACGATAACCCATATCGATGCCGACGAAGAAAGCATACTCATCCCCTCGGTAATAGACGGTCACGCGGTTACTGCCATAGGAAGTAATGTGATATCTTCAAAAAAATTAAAGCGCGTGGTTCTCTCGGAAGGAATCGAAACGCTTGATTGGTTTGCTTTTGCGAACTGTCCTTTTCTTTCCTCCGTATCCATTCCCGCAAGTGTAACATCTATAGGATACGGTGCTTTTGACGGTTGTTCCAAATCGCTTACTATAGAATGTATAAAAGATTCATTCGGAATGAAATACGCGCAAAGCTATGGATTAAAATATAACGCAAAATAATACAAAGTAAAAAAAGTCTTGACCTTAAGCCTCTGATGTTGTATAATATATATAATGTTAACTACAAATAAGGAGGATGCTATGTTTAAGGATATAAAAGCTTTTTTGATATCATCATTTCAAAAAATAAAATCGAAAAAAATATTAAAGCGCTATCCTTGGCTTGTTCTTATTTGTTTACTCACCGTTCTTATACCGATTATATTGGGGATATCCTATGCCAACATAATGCAACGTGCAGAGCAAGAGGAACTTCCAAATATTGCGATATCTCTTTATGACGCAAAAGGAAACACACTTGGAAGCTCTGAAATAAGGAAAGACATCATCTCGGGCTCTCCCTTAGTAAAGATCTTCTACGATCTTGCGACCTCTAAAGTAAAAGCAGACAAGCCCACAGGCTTTAACAGAAACCAGAATTTTGTTTTCGTAGTTTCCGACGGTTCGGAAAACAAGCTTTACAAGTGTTATTTTGACGAAGATTACAGCAAAAGCTATCTTGAGGATGAAAGCGGTCAGTTTTATTCACCTGATGCCATCGCCTATTCAAACTTTATGAACTCAAAATTTTCAGAAAAAGTATATCTTCAGTCTGTCCCACCTGCTCTATCCACCTCAGGCAAAGATCTTATAACCCCTTCAACAGTCGAATGGAGTTACCATCTTGAAAACGAAAAGATCGCAAGATCCGAAAATTATGAAACTACCGAAAATATTTTAACCTATAGAATTTCAGGCGCTCTCGATTTCAAATTTTCAAGGATCCCGGACAAGACAGTATTCAAGGTCAAAAATTCACATCACGAAATTATATTCACCGGTTCCGCGGAAGAACTCTATTCTCTGACGGCAAAAGAAGGTGATGAGCTTCTTATAGATCTTGAAGCATATTGGGACAAATCAGATGATCTGAATGCATTTGGAAAGCAGACCTACAGTTTCAAAATAATATGCTCAGAGCCTTCTGAATTTTCTATAAGTTCAAATACGGTTTACGGTGGAGAATTTATCATTCTTTCGGTAAGCGACGTGGAACGCGTAGACTCTATTATATATAATGTAATAAAGCCAGCCAAAGAAACCGAAGAAACCGAAGAAACCGAAGAAACCGCAGAATCCGACAAAGCTACCATGCCTTCAGTTTCCGAAGAAAAGGAAGATACAGAAGAAAGTGAAAAAGCTCTTACACAGCTCGAAGCACTCAAAGAGCTATATTCATTTACACCGACATTTGTATCCAACGGCGGAAATGCTTACGCATTTTTACTTATTCCCGCAGATATCGGCAACACTTCCCTTTCATTTTCCCTTTCCTGCGGAATTTCAAAAGAAGAATTTACCGTCAAGATAAAAGAATCACCTTACGTTGATAAAACAGTATTGCCAGGTGAAGAAGACAGTAAGATCTTAGTGAGCGAAGAAGAAAAGCAAACATTCTCAAGGCTGCTTGCTTCAGCAGAGCATACTTACTCACCCATTTATTTTAGAGAAAAATTCTTATCTCCCGAAGAATACGGTCTTTCAAAAATTTATTCATTCAACGATAAAATAATATATAATGAAGATTCCTTCAAGCTGTGCGCCAATATATATTCAACCGATATATCGGGCGGAACATCTATCCGTTCCGCAAATATTGGTAAAGTAACCGCTTCCGCAAATTCACCGTTACTCGGCAACTACGTTGTTGTCGATCACGGAATGGGACTTTATACTTGGTATTGCGGTCTTTCAACGGTAAACGTATCGGTTGGAGATATTTTGAAAAAAGGAGATTCGGTTGGAATCAGCGGCTCTTCCCGTCTTTGCGACAAGGGAGTTTCTGTGTTCTGCACAATAAACGGAACTCTTATCCACCCCGATGCAGTTTTAGGAAATACCGTTATCAACAACGAACCCCAAGCAAAATAACATAACCAAACACACAAAAGCGAAATTCTCAAGAATTTTTACATAAAAATACCGCTTCACTGTAAAGTTCAAGCAGTGAGGCGGTATTTTTTTATTCTTCATATATTACTCCTTAATAACTCAATTTTTATTTCACAACATTTATCAATAACCTAAAAATTTTAAGCATCGAAAAAATAGATGTTGAACATCAAAACCATTCGCTTGACTAATCATCATAATTGTTATATACTGTCATCAAGGAAAAATCAAACAGATATTCCATAGATTTTCATAGCTAAAATACTATGTGAATGATCAATTCAAATCAAGGAGATTTATTATGAAAAAGACAGTATCCATTTTATTAGCTCTTATTCTTTGTCTTGGAAGCTGTATAGCTCTTTCCTCGTGCAGCAATTCCAACGGTAAACATAAGATCGGTATCGTTCAGCTTGTAGAGCACCCCGCACTTGATGCGGCTACCGAAGGCTTTAAAAAAGCTATCATTGACGAGCTCGGTGAAGATGCGGTTACCTTCGATTATCAAAATGCGCAGAATGATGCAAACACTTGCTCGACTATCGTCAATCAGTTTGTTTCAAACAAAGTTGATCTGATCATGGCAAACGCAACTCCCGCACTTCAGGCTGCCGCTGCGGCAACCTCGGAAATTCCGATACTCGGTACATCTGTAACCGAATACGGTGTAGCTCTTGAGCTCAAGAACTTTAACGGAACAGTTGGCGGAAACATATCGGGTACATCGGACCTTGCACCTCTTGACAAGCAGGCTGATATGATCACCGAATGGGTCCCGAACGCAAAAAAAGTAGGTTTGCTCTACTGCTCTAAAGAAGCAAACAGCCAATATCAGGTTGACGTAGTAAAGGCTGAGCTCGAAAAGAAAGGTATCACTGCTACTCCCTATCCTTTCACCGACTCCAATGACCTCGCTCAGATCTGCACTACCGCAGCTGATAACAACGATGTTATTTACGTTCCCACCGATAACACCGTAGCTGAAAACACAGGTATTATCGATAATATTTGCGCTCCCAAAAAGATCCCTGTGATCGCGGGTGAAGAAGGCATTTGTAAGGGTTGCGGAATTGCAACACTCTCTATCAGCTACTATGATCTCGGTTATGCTACCGGAAAAATGGCAGTTAAAATTTTAAAGGGTGAGGCAGACATCGCCACAATGCCCATTGGCTACGCAGAAACTCAAACTCCAAAATACAACAAGCAGATCTGCGATGCTTTGGGAATCACACCTCTCGCAGGTTACACAGCGATTGAATAAAATTGTAAATACGCACTTAGCCGGAGGAAAATATGCTCCGGCTATCTGCCTATTCAATACATACAACAGGTGAATAAAAATGGAAATATTTGAACAATTACTAAGTGCCATTCCCGGTTCTGTATCGCAAGGACTTATTTGGGGTATTATGGCAATAGGCGTATACATAACATATCGAATACTTGACGTTGCCGACCTCACCGTTGACGGTTCTTTTGCAACCGGAGGTGCGGTAGCTGTCATTCTTATTCTTAACGGATGCAATTTATGGCTGGCGATGCTTGCCGCATTTGTTGCAGGACTTATCGCAGGTGCGATAACAGGTCTTTTACACACTTTTATGGGAATTCCTGCTATTTTGGCAGGTATTCTGACACAGCTTTCCCTCTACTCTATAAATTTAAAGATCATGGGAAAAGCAAATCAGTCCATCAACGTAAACCAGACAGACCTTCTTGTTTCTCTTCGTTGGGTAAAGGAGTTTGCCTTCCACAATCCTATTATAACTGTAGGGATAGTATTGATCGTTTTGATCGCGATCTTATATTGGTTCTTCGGCACAGAAATGGGTTGCTCGATAAGAGCTACGGGTATAAATCAGAATATGAGCCGTGCGCAAGGAATCAATACAAATCTCAATAAGATTCTCGGTATTATGCTTTCAAACGGTTTGGTTGCATTTTCAGGTGCATTTCTTGCGCAGTATCAAGGCTTTGCAGACGTCAAGATGGGTCAAGGCTCTATAGTTATAGGACTTGCTGCCGTTATCATCGGTGAAGCCTTGTTTGGAAAGCTATTCAAAAACTTTGCACTTCGCCTTTTGGCGGTTGCGCTCGGCTCTATCATTTACTATATCGTCATTCAAACGGTCATCACGCTTGGATTCGATGCAAATCTCTTAAAGCTTCTCTCCGCAGCTCTCGTTGCAATATTCCTCGCTATTCCGTATTGGAAAAGACAGTACGCATCAAAGCACGTAAAAAAACCGAAAGGGGGCAAAAAAAATGCTTGATATTATTGGTGTAGAAAAAACATTTAACCCCGGAACGGTAAATGAGAAAAAAGCCTTAAACGGAATCAATCTTCATCTTGATGACGGTGATTTTGTTACGGTAATAGGCGGTAACGGTGCGGGTAAATCTACTATGCTGAATATGATTGCGGGTGTATATCCCGTCGATTGCGGTAATATAATTATCGACGGTGTGGATGTCACTCATCTTCCCGAACACAAAAGAGCCAAGTATCTCGGGCGCGTATTCCAGGACCCTATGACGGGTACTGCCGCAGATATGCAGATAGAAGAAAATCTTGCGCTTGCCTCGCGCAGAGGCGCTCTAAGGGGACTCCGTCCAGGAATCACCTCAAAGGAAAGAAAAGAATATAAAGAGCTTTTAAAGATCCTCGATCTTGGACTTGATGAAAGACTCACCGCAAAGGTAGGACTTCTTTCAGGCGGTCAGCGTCAGGCTCTTACACTTCTTATGGCAACATTAAAAAAGCCCAAGCTTCTTCTCCTTGACGAGCATACAGCGGCACTTGACCCCAAGACCGCAAAAAAAGTACTTGACATCACCGAAGAGATCGTTACTAAAGATAAATTGATGACCATTATGATCACTCACAATATGGCTGATGCTATACGCGTTGGAAACCGTCTTATTATGATGCACGAAGGCCGTATCGTAGTCGACGTAAAAGGCGAAGAAAAGAAAAAGCTCACAATAGAGCAGCTTCTCCAGATGTTCGAAGCATCGAGCGGAAGTAAAATGACGAGCGATAAAGTTATGCTTTCAAAATAATTTTCTCTATTCTTGCCCAAGGTCGTCATTTCAAAAAAAGGTATCTCAATTTCGCATTTGAGATACCTTCTTTGTATTTATTATCCTTTTTAAGTTTATTTTTACTATTGCAAATAAAAACATTTTATGATAAAATATATTTATATATGCAATTTTAATATAATACTGCATTTCAGGAGGTAAATTATGAATTTTTGGGAATCGGTAGGTAATTTCTTTTCCACCGTCACAAGCGAATTCGGATATATGGATAAGTATATACTCGACGGAAGCGCACTAAGCATTGCGCTTATATGTCTTTCCTTTTTAACTACTATCGTTGTTGCTTATCTTCTCGGAAGCATAAATTTCGCAATAATAATATCGGGCAGCAAATACAAGCAGGACATCCGTGACTTCGGAAGCAAAAATGCGGGTATGACAAATATGATGCGTACCTACGGAAAAAAAGCTGCAGCTCTTACTCTGCTCGGAGATGCGCTTAAAGCTATCGTTGCCTGCTGCATCGGCTATCTTTTGTTCGGACGTCTTGGCGCATACTCCGCAGGACTTTTCTGTATAATCGGTCACGTCTTTCCAATTTTTTATAAGTTCAAGGGCGGAAAAGGTGTTGTTACCGCCGCCGCTACCGTTCTTATTACAGACTGGCCTACATTCATTATCCTTTTCACCCTTTTCGTTGTTATGGTAGCTATATGGAGATATATTTCTCTTGCTTCTATAACTTGTATGTGCTTTTATCCTTTTATACTCAATTTTGTATCAAAATTGCTTTTACAAAGAGTAATTCCCTTTTATCTCTTATTGCCCGCTATCTTTATGTCGGCGCTTATAATCGGCAAACACTGGACAAATATCCAACGTTTACGCGAAGGAAAAGAATCAAAGTTTTCCTTTAAAAAGAGTGTAAAAGCGCCCACAGAAACCAAAGATTCAAAAAATAATAACGAGGCAAAATAATGACGTACAGCGAGCAGCTTTTAAAAATTTCTTCGTTGATAATCAAATCAGCTAACACACATACGTTAAAAAAAGCAGTCCTTTCAAAGCCTCTCGACACATCAATACAAAAAACCGTTATCACCGCGCGTATAATTTCAAAAAAAGACGCCCTGCAAGCAGAAACCCTGCACAAGGACAACAAGGCTAAACATAAAAATTTCTTCCTTGACAGTCTTACTTCTGAAATTCTTTGTGAGTTCTTGTGCAATTTCAAGCAGATAAACCTGATAACTTCTTTAGGCGAATGTGAGCTTAGAAGCTCACATTCGGGAAAAGTAACACTTCTCGGTGATAAAAAGCTTTCTTCCTCATTAGACTCAACGGATATAAAAAGCACCTTCGAATCTGTAGAAAACAACCTTTTAAAAAAGCGCATCCTTGACGGAAGCGAACCCTTCTTACAGCTTTTAGGGGTTTCAGATGAAAAAGGAAGAGTTTTTGACAAAAAACAGTCAAAATTCAAGCAAATAAACAGATTTCTTGAGCTTATACGGGATTGCGAGGATAAGTTGCCAAACGATACTATACGAATCTGTGATCTTTGTTGCGGAAAGAGCTATCTTTCTTTCGCCGCTTACCACTATTTTGCGAATGTAAGAGGTATGAAAGTTTCTATGACGGGGATCGATCTGAAATCCGACGTTATTGACGAATGTTCAAAAATAGCAAAGGCGCTTTCCTTTGACGGGCTTGAATTTATTTGCAAAGACATAAATGAATACCATCCCGAAAAAGCGCCGTCACTTGTCATATCGCTTCACGCGTGCGATATTGCGACCGATATCGTTCTTTGCAAAGCGGCTGAATGGAAGGCAGATGTTATTCTTTCAACACCCTGCTGTCACCACGAGCTTAATCACTCGATAAACTGTCCCGAGCTTGATTTTATAAATCAACATTCTATGTTAAGACAAAAGCTTTGCGATGCCGCAACCGATGCGTTAAGGCTTCTGCGTCTTGAAGCTCAAGGCTACATAACATCAACCGCCGAGCTGATAGACCCCAACGAAACGCCTAAAAATGTTATGCTCCGCGCAATACGGAAAAAGAATTTCAACCCCGATTCAAAAGAAGCTTTGCTCGCGAAGGAACGCTATATAAAGGCTAAAGCTTTTTTGTGCGGAGAAGAAAACGTTACAAAGTTTCACTTTTAATTTTAACTGTTAATAAAAAGGGCTGAACGATGACTTATCATAATGCTATAAAGTATATAAAAAACGCGCCAAACGTAACACCTGACGATTCTTTAGCAAAAGAACGTATAACAAAGCTTTGCGAAGCTATAGGAAATCCGCAGAAAAAAATCAAATACGTACGTCTTGCAGGTAACAACGGGAAAAGTGTTTGCGCTTGTATGATAACGTCGATATTAAACAAGGCGGGCATATGCTCGGGTGCTCTCACTATGCCTCTTCTTTCTGAAATACGTGAAAACGTACGTATAAACGGTGAGCCAATCTCAATAGAAGAAACTGCAAAATTCACAGAGCAGGTTTCAAAAGCAGTGTTAAGCATAAATTCAAGTTCAAAAGATACAGCTATTTTTGCCCCAACTGCCCACGAAATAATCCTCTGCATAGCCCTTCTCGCGTTCGTTGCGCACGACTGTAAGCTTGCGCTTATAGAAAGCGAGCACAACTCGGGAGATCCGTCAAGATTTCTTCCCATTCCGATATCCGCTATAATATGCGGAACTATACCGAGTGACGATCAGGAAGAAATTTCAAAGATATATTCCTACATTCAAAGAGGGGTTAATGAGGCTATAAGCATTCCACAGGATCACAAAGCATTTAAAATAATCGAAACCGCTTGCCATAAAGCAAATTGCCGTCTTACAATATCGGTACCGAAAAAAGCGATCGTCACCTCTCTAACTCTTGGCGGCTCGCATTTTACTTATAAAAATGCAGAGTATTCTCTGAGGATTTGCGGAAGATTTCAAGTAACCAATGCAATACTTGCCATCGAAAGCTGTGAAATGCTTGTAAGAAACGGATACAAGATAGAAAGATCACATATCAAGTCAGGGCTCCTATCTCTTTCCCTGCCGTCAAAATTTGAGATCGTTTCTATTTCTCCAACTATCATAATAGACAGCACATACGCTCCTATAGCGATAGAAACGGTCAGCGATTCCATGAGTGAATTAAAGCATTTAACGGGAACCAAAGTGCGTCTTTGTCTGCCATTTAACGAGCTTTGTGAAGAATACACAGAGGCTCTGACAAAACGCGGATACGATATCGAATCAATAGTTGCTCTTTCGCTCTTTGACGGAGAAGATATTTCTCAAAGTGAAATCCACTCAATCCCCCTGACTGTCTGCAAAACACCTAAGCTCGCCGCAAAAAAAGCATTGGAAAATCTGAATTCCGACACTATACTGCTTATATCAGGAAAAGCGAACGTATCGGAAAAAATAAGATATGAAATGCTTGGAATACTTAGTTTTTAAAGCAATAAAAAAACTATTGACAAGTTTTTTTATTTATGATATAATACTATCAATGTAATATTTGATTAATTGGGAACCAGCTGTCTGTAGAGGTATGGTTCCCTATGCTTTTTTAGGAGATAATTATGAAAAAAATAGATCCTACAGTCTTAAAGGAAACACTTTATATCTCAGCTTGGGTACTGATCTTAAGTGTACTAACGCAAGCCATTTTTCTTATAATAGGACAATGGGATTATAAAGTTCTTTTAGGGAATCTTCTTAGCGGTTCGGTTGCCATACTGAATTTCTTTCTTATGGGACTTACGGTACAAAGCGCTGTAACAAAGGAAGAAAAGGAAGCAAGATCCGCTATCAAGCTTTCTCAGCTCTACCGTTTTCTATTTGTTGTAATAGTAGTGATCATCGGCATCGTTGCTCCCTGCTTCAGTAATTGGACAGTAATAATACCGATATTTTTCCCACGTGTAGCGCTTCTTTTCAGACCTCTTTTTGACAAAAAAAGATCGTAAGAAGTTTTTAAAAAAACGGAGGTGACTTTGACGTGACAAAGAAAAGCCGCTCATTTATAGCGGTAGATATACTTCTAATAATTATGATGATATTGCCTCTTCTCTTCGGTATAACAGTAAAGGTACTTACTACCCCCGTAAGCGAAGGCATAAATGTTTCAGGTGCGCGAATACTTATAGATATTCCCATTTCCCTGCCCGCTCCGTTTGATCTTTACATAACGGAAGCAAACATTAATTCCTGGACAGTGATGATCTCTCTGTTTGCTCTCTGTTTGTTTTTAACTCACGGGATCAAAACAAAAGCCGACACAAAACGCCAGCACGCTGTCGAATGGATAGTTGAAAAATGCGAAGGGCTTGTAAACGGAAATATGGGTGAATATTTTTCGGGATTCGCTCCGTTTATTGCGGCAATAATTGCACTTTCGGCTTTTTCAAGCCTGCAATCGCTATTAGGACTCTATCCACCGACCTCAGATCTTAACGTAGTAGGCGGATGGGCAATACTCGTATTCTTCCTCATTACTTATTACAAATTCAAATGCGGTCCGCTGCATTACATTAAAAGCTTTGCGGATCCCGTACCGCTTCTTGCACCCATGAACGTAATAAGTGAATTAGCTACCCCTATCTCAATGGCGTTCCGACACTATGGAAACATTATTTCGGGGACAGTTATATCCACACTCGTTGCGGCGGGACTTCAAGGACTTTCCGCTATGATATTTGGAAATCTGCCGGGAGTGCTCGGTACAATACCTTTTCTGCAAATAGGACTTCCCGCCATTCTTTCTGTATATTTCGACGTATTCAGCGGATGCCTTCAGGCATATATTTTTGCTATGCTCACTATGATGTACGTTTCGGGCGGATTCCCATTTGAAGAATTCGAAAAACGAAAAGAAAAAAAGAAACTCAAAAAGCTAAAAAAAGAAGATAAATCAAAAAAAGCCGCTATTCGGCAAACTACGGAGGTAAATTAAAATGTTAGAACTTGCTATCGGTGTTATTTTAGGATGTTGTGCGCTCGGCGCAGGTATTGCAATGATCGCGGGTATAGGTCCCGGTATCGGTGAAGGTAACGCAGTTGCTAAAGCCTGCGAAGCTATCGGACGTCAGCCCGAATGTAAAGGAAGCGTAACAAGTACTATGCTTATGGGTTGTGCTATTGCGGAGACCACCGGTCTTTATGCTCTTGTTATCGCTATTCTTCTTATATTCGTTGCGCCTAATATGCTTGTAAACATTCTTATGAATGCTATCGGTTAAACCGTTATAGGAGAAACAGTATGCAATCTTTAGATGTCATTTCTATAAATATATGGCAGATATTGATTTCACTCATTAATCTATTCCTTCTTTTTCTGATAATAAAAAAGTTTCTCTTCAAGCCTGTAAAAAAAGTTCTTGAACAGCGCCAAGCAGATATAGACAAAAGCTATGAGGCGGCGCGTGTTGCAAATGACGAGGCTCAAAGAAACCGTGATGAGCTTGAAAAACAGCTATCGGAAGCTAATGACCGTGCCGACGAGATCCTTCAGAATGCCACAGAAAATGCAAAATGCAGAGGCGAAAAAATAATAGAAGAAGCACAAGAACGCGCTGACAGTATAATCCGTGTGGCACAAAGCGAAGCAGAACTCGAACGAAAAAAGGCTTCTGACTCGATAAAACGTGAGATCGTTGACGTTTCAAGTACTCTTACAGAAAAAATGCTCGAAAGAGAAATAAACACCGACGATCACAGATCTCTGATCGATTCTTTTATCGAAAACATAGGTGAAGATAATGAATGAAATCAGTAAAGAATACGGTACTGCGCTATTTACTTTAGCTTGTGAAGAAAATTCAAAGCAGGAGTACGCCGATGCCCTCATTACCGTAAAGAATATTTTTTCAAAAGAGCCGGAATACGAAGTATTTTTAGCTTCTCCGTCTGTTCCGCTCAGCGAAAGACTGCTTGCAGTACAAACGGCATTTGCCGATACTGTTCCGGAGCACGTTCTTTCCTATATTCAACTGTTGTGTGAAAAAGGCAGGATATCCTGCTTTCACGAATCCGCAGAGCAATATTTTGCTCTTTTAAATGCATCCGAACATATCTCAAAAGCCAAAGCAACAAGCGTTGTAGAACTCACAGATGCGGAAAAGCAGAAGCTCAAGGAAAAGCTTGAGAAAATTTGCAAAAGCCGTGTTGATATCGAATATTCTATCGAGCCTTCTCTGCTTGGCGGTCTTACCGTAGAGATTGACGGAAAAATACTTGACGGAAGTCTGCGTCAGCGCTTACGCGAAGTAAAGGAAGTGATGAATCAATGAACACAAAGCCAGAAGAAATAAGTAATGTCATAAAGGAACAAATTAAAAACTATAAAGCGAAAATAGAAATGAAAGAAACAGGCACCGTTATTCTCGTTGGTGACGGTATAGCGAGAGTTTACGGACTTCGTGAATGTATGTCAAGTGAGCTTCTTGAATTTGAAGACGGAAGCTTTGGTATGGCGCAAAATCTCGAAACTGAAACGGTATCTGTCGCACTTCTTTCAAACAATAACAATATACGCGAGGGTAGCACCGTAAAAAGAACGGGTAAGGTTCTTTCTGTTCCCGTTGGAGAATCAATGCTCGGCAGAGTTGTAAACGCACTCGGAGAGCCGATTGACGGAAAAGGCCCGATAGCTACATCAGAAACACGCCCGATCGAATCGGAAGCTCCGGGAATAATCGAAAGAAAAAGTGTTTCTGTTCCCCTTCAAACCGGTATAAAGGCTATCGACAGTATGATACCTATTGGAAGAGGACAGCGTGAGCTTATTATCGGTGACAGACAAACGGGTAAAACCGAAATCGCCATAGATACTATAATGAATCAAAAGAACACCGGTGTTATATGTATATATGTTGCTATCGGTCAGAAAAACAGCTCGATAGTCCAACTTGCAAATGAATTAACACTTTCAGGTGCTATGGAATATACGATAATAGTATCGGCATCGGCATCCGAGTCCGCTCCGCTTCAATACGTAGCTCCCTATTCGGGATGCGCTATGGCGGAATATTTCAGAGAGCAAGGAAAAGATGTTCTTATCATATATGACGATCTTTCCAAGCACGCAGTTGCATACAGAGCGCTTTCTCTGCTTATAAGACGTCCACCAGGACGAGAGGCTTATCCCGGTGACGTTTTCTATCTCCATTCAAGACTTCTTGAGCGCGCGGCGTGTGTTGCACCCGAGTACGGTGGAGGATCGATAACCGCTCTTCCAATTATCGAAACACAGGCAGGCGACGTTTCGGCATACATTCCGACAAACGTAATCTCAATAACCGACGGACAGATATTTCTCGAGACCGAGCTTTTCCACGCAGGAGTTATGCCTGCAATAAACCCGGGTATTTCGGTAAGCCGAGTCGGTGGTTCTGCTCAGCTCAAAGCTATGAAAAAAGTATCGGGAGAGCTTAAACTCCTCTATTCTCAGTACCGTGAATTACAGGCATTTGCTCAATTTGGCAGCGATCTTGATGCCGATACAAAAGCAAGGCTTGCTCTCGGTGACCGAATAGTTGAGGTACTCAAGCAAGGACGAAACTCCCCCGTAAGAGTAGGTTGCCAGGTCGCAATCGTTTATGCCGTTATCAACGGTTATTTGAATGACATACCCGTAAAACAGGTAAAAGAATACGAAAAGCGTCTTTATGCTCTTCTCGAAAACAAATACTCCGGCTTCCTCACGCGCATTGAGAGCGGAAGTTGGGATGACGAAGATATAACCGAGCTTTGCTCTGCACTTTCCGAAATGAAGAGGTGAGAATATGGGTGCGGATATAAAACAACTGCGTATACGCATTAAAAGTGTTGATTCCACCCTGCATCTTACAAAAGCGATGGGACTTGTTGCTTCTTCAAAAATACGTAAAGCCACCGAGTCTATGAACAAAGGAAAAGCATATTCACGATCGCTGAGCGAAATGGTAAACACTCTTACATCATACCGCGAATGTGCAAAAAGTCCGTATATGTCCTCCCCCGAAACAGATAAGATCTGTCTTATAGTTGTTGCAGGTGACAGAGGTCTTGCGGGCGGATATAATGCGAATATATTCAGATATTTAAGAGATTATCCCAACGCAGATATCATACCGATAGGCAAACGTGCCTGTGAACGGTATGAAGGAAAATTAATTCTCGCAGAAGATTTTTCCTACACAGACGCAAAAGAGATCGCAGACCGTCTTTGCTTGGAATTTTGTCAGGCAAAGTACGGAAAAATAGGAATTCTTTGCACAAAATATAATTCTCTTATGTCGCAAGAAGCACATGTAATTCCGATTTTTCCACTGGTAAAGCAAGAATCGGAAAGTAAAACAAGTGCCATATTTGAGCCCGATGAATTTACCGTTCTTAATGCTGTCATACCCGAATACGTTGCGGGTCTTATACTGTCTTGCGTAAAAGAAAGCTTTGCAAGTGAAGTTGCGGCAAGACGGGTAGCTATGGACAGCGCAGGAAAGAATGCGCAGGAAATGATCGACCGTCTGGGGCTCGAATATAACCGCGCACGTCAGGGCGCTATAACGCAAGAGATCACCGAGATCGTTGCGGGAAGCGGTATATAACACTATATTGAAAGGATTATTAAAATGTCAAACATAGCAAAAGGAAGCGTATCACAGGTTATGGGACCTGTTGTTGACGTATGCTTTGAAGAGGGATGTCTTCCCTCAATATATAACGCTTTGACTATGAAAATAGGCGAGAGAACGCTCACCGTTGAGGTTGCTCAGCACATCGGCGACAATATTGTGCGCTGTATAGCTATGTCATCGACCGACGGTTTAAAAAGAGGAACTCCCGTCACAGATACAAAAAAAACCATAAGTGTTCCCGTAGGACGCTCGACGCTCGGAAGAATTTTTAACGTTCTCGGTGACACAGTTGACAATAAGCCCTTCGACAACGATGTTGAACGTTGGAATATTCACCGTTCAGCTCCAAGCTACAGTGAGCTTTCAACCTCTACCGAAGTGCTTGAAACAGGAATAAAAGTTATTGACCTTATATGCCCCTATTCAAAAGGCGGTAAAATCGGACTTTTCGGCGGTGCAGGAGTTGGAAAGACGGTTCTTATAATGGAGCTTATCAACAATATAGCAAAGCAGCACGGCGGTCTTTCGGTATTCACAGGAGTCGGCGAACGAACACGTGAAGGAAACGATCTTTACAATGAGATGAAGGACTCAGGAGTTCTCTCAAATACCACTCTGGTCTACGGACAGATGAACGAACCGCCGGGAGCAAGAATGAGAGTTGCTCTTTCGGGACTTACTATGGCTGAATATTTCAGAGATGAGGAAAATCAAGACGTTCTCCTCTTTATAGACAACATATTCAGATTTACTCAGGCAGGAAGCGAAGTTTCGGCACTTCTTGGAAGAATGCCAAGTGCGGTTGGTTATCAGCCCACACTTGCAACCGAAATGGGTTATCTTCAAGAGCGTATAACCTCTACCAAAAAAGGATCTATAACCTCTATTCAAGCGGTTTACGTTCCTGCGGATGACCTTACCGACCCCGCTCCAGCAACAACCTTTGCACATCTCGATGCAACTACCGTTCTTTCGCGAAGCATCGCTTCTCAAGGTATCTACCCCGCTGTAGATCCGCTCGAATCAACAAGCCGCATACTTTCACCCGAAATACTCGGAGAGGAGCACTATTTTGTTGCGCGCGAGGTACAGCGCATTCTTCAGAGATATAAAGAGCTTATGGATATTATCGCCATAATGGGTATGGATGAGCTTTCGGATGAAGATAAGCTTCTTGTCCAAAGGGCAAGAAAGATACAGCGTTTCCTTTCTCAACCCTTTGACGTATCGGAAAAATTCACAGGAATAAAGGGCTGCTACGTTCCCCTTGCAGAAACGATACGCGGCTTCAAGGAAATTATAGAAGGAAAGCACGATGCACTTCCCGAATCGGCATTCTTATTTGTTGGAACTATAGACGAAGCTGTTGAAAAGGCTAACAAGGTAGCAAAATGAAAACGTTTATTTTAAAAATATCTTCTCCCGAGGGCGATATTTTCTGCGGAGAAGTAACTAAGCTCTCGCTACGTGTAAGCGGTGGGGATATAGCTATTTTAGCGGGACATATTCCCTTTATTTCAGCTATCACGCCCGGTGAATGTAAAATAGAATTTGAGGACGAAAGCGAAAAATTTGCGCTTACAGACGGCGGTATCCTTAACGTTACGACCGATAAGGTTATGCTTCTTTCCGGAAGCTTTCGTTGGAAATAAAAAGTTATAATTACAAACTGTCTGAAAGTTAAACAATAAAAATAACACCGTTTGAAACAACAAACGGTGTTATTTTACTTTAATTATATCTACGTACGCATAAAGCGAACCTACGCAAATAATAGGAGAAGAAGATGCGGATGCATATTCTTTGGCTTTATTCAAAGCCTCGCAAACAGTTGATGAAGGGATCGCATCAATACCTGCCGCGCATAGGGTTGATGCATACTCTGCAGCATCAAGAGCACGTGGACTATCAGGAGTAAAGGTAAATGCTTTAGATGCAACGGTTGAAAGCATTTTAGCTATATGCGTATAATCCTTATCCCGCAAAACGCCTGTTACGATGCAAACCTTTTCACCTTTAAAATAAAGCTTTATACTTTCAACAGCTGCCTCTATTCCCTGCGGATTATGTGCACCGTCAAAAATCACAAGCGGTTCACGTGAAAGTATTTGAAATCTTCCCTGCCATTTTGCCTTTAAAAGACCTGTTCGTAAAGCTTTATCGCTTATATCAAATCCGCTTTTTCGCAGTATTTCGACCGCATTTACAACTATTGCGGCATTTCTCGGCTGATATGAACCGAGAAGATTTATTTTTAAATCCTTATAATTACCAAAATCAAATAACGAGCCGTCAAGATCAAAGTTTGTAATCTTTAATTTGGAATAATCTACACATACAAATTGAGAATTCATTTCCGTTGCTTTTGTCATGATCACCGTTTTTGCGGCTTCATTAACTCCGCCGTAAAGCACAGGAATATTTTCTTTAATTATTCCCGCTTTTTCCGCAGCTATCTTTTCAACAGTATCTCCCAGAAAAGCCACGTGATCACGCGCTATTCCCGTTATTACCGAAAGGACGCTCGTATCGATAATATTGGTAGAATCAAGCCTTCCGCCCATTCCCGCTTCAAGTATGACCACATCACAGTTATGTCTTGAAAAATATTCAAAAGCAAGTGCTGTTATAAGCTCAAATTCGGTCGGCTTATCGGTCATCTGATCAGCGATCGGTTTTATATATTCGGTAAGAGAAGCAAGTTCAACGTCGGAAATATTTTCACCGTCAATTCTCATTCTTTCATTAAAAACACGGATATACGGAGAAGTATAAAGTCCAACCTTATATCCCGCCTCACGAAGTACGCTATCAAGCATTGACGAGGTAGAACCCTTTCCGTTAGTTCCCGCAACGTGAACAAACTTCAAGCTTTTTTGAGGATTTCCAAGCTTTTGACAAAGCTCGCTTATTCGTTCAAGTCCCGGCTTACAAAAGGTCCAACTGACACCGTGTATATATTCAAGAGCCTCAGAATAATTCAAACGTTCCTCCTTAAGCTTTATCGATCACTCTGCGAAATGCAGAGCTTCTGTAAAGCAAACAAAGTATAAGTATTTCGATAGGTGCTATGACGAGATAAAGCGGTATTCTGAAAAGAACCGACCATTGATAAAACTGAAAAAGTCCTATCGGCTTTATTATCATAGAACCCACGATATGAGCTGCCGCACCCGATATTATTATCTGTGCGTAGCCCCTTTTTTTTACTATAAAACGGGAAACTACTCCCGAAACAACGCCAACAGCCATAGCTCCGAACGTTACTATAAGGTTTGGCGGATATATCTGCGACGAAAGAAAGTAACTTATAAGATCGGTAGCTATACCGACCGCACCGCCAACTATCGGTCCGTATAAAATTCCTGTAAGTATTATCGGGAGATTTTCAAAGGTTATCCTGAAAAGTCCTCCTCCGAAATTAAGAAAATTCTTACAAAGAATACCGATTATAACGCTCATAGCGGTAAGCATCGCAGAAGTTGTCAGCGCACGTACATTTTTATTCAAAATAAAAAACCTCCTTTTCCTCAGCTTAACATACAGCAAAGGTAAAGAAGGACAGAAAATATATACTGTTTTCCTTTTGCTTTATGAAGCGGGATGCAAAGCACGAACCGCAAACGCAAGTTTTTCGTTCAGCAGACAACTCCCCGTTCTGCCGACACTTCACGCCCGTGCCTTTACTCTTCTAAAATTTAACAATAACATTATATCACAAAAATAAAGGTTGTCAATATTTTTTAATTATTTTATTGAAATAACGCAAAGTTTATGTTAAAATAATATTGTATTGTTATAATTCAGGAGGATTAAAAAATGTTGACCGATATAAATCTTTTTCCCGACAAACCCGAAGCTTCTCTTTACGCATACGTTCACGAGGAGGAAAGCGCCCCTCGTCCTGCCGTAATTGTTTGCCCCGGTGGAAGCTACCGTTATCACGCACCGCGCGAGGCTGAGCCTATTGCTAATTTTTACTATGACAACGGAATGAATACTTTTCTTCTTCGCTATTCAGTATCCGACAAAGCGGCAAATTATGCGCCTCTCATAGAGGTTTCTATGGCTGTAAAGCACGTAAGAGAAAATGCTAAAAAATACAACGTAAACCCCGATAAAATAGTTGTATGCGGCTTCTCGGCAGGCGGTCACCTTGCGGGTTCTTCGGGTATTCTTTGGAATATTCCCGAGGTTCGTGATGCTATTGGTGTTACAGACGGAAGTGCGCCCGAGGGTATCAACCGTCCCAACGGTATCATTCTTGCTTATGCTGTAATTACAGCGGGTGAATATACACACGCAAAATCTATACAGAACATTGCGGGCAGACTCGACTATGACGAAAACGACGTAGAACGTTTTTCGCTTGAGCTTCATGTTGACGAAAATTCTTCTCCCCTCTTTATCTGGCATACACTTGGAGATAAGGGTGTACATATTAAAAATCCCCTCCAGCTTATAGATGCATATGCCGAAAAAGGAGTTTCATTTGAAGCGCACATCTATCCCTACGGACCTCACGGCATGGCACTTTGTAATAAAGTAACCTTTGACGGCAAGCCCGATCTTCTTTCCGATCACGTTGGAACCTGGAAGGATCTTTCGGTTATGTGGATAAACGAGTGCGTTTAAAATTAACCGTTTTTAAAACCAAAACAGACCTGAGCGGATATCCGCTCAGGTCTGTTTTTGTTTATCGATATCTGTATCAGTCGTCTTTTTTCTTTTTCTTCTGACTGAAGCCTACAACACCTGCAGCTGCAACAGTAGTTGCAAGAACTGCGGGGAATGCGATCGAACCACCGCATCCGCCATCACTTACTGCTCCTGTTCCGCTTCCGGCGTCAAGAGTACCGTCACCTGCTGATGCGCCACCGCCTACGTTAAGATTCAAAGTAATAAGCTCACAGCTCTTAGTCGAATACTTAACAACATAGGTAACTGTATGCGCACCCGGTGTCAAAGCCGCTGTGTCTGCAACTATATTAAAGCTCTTTGCCTTATCGCCCGCTTTTTTCTTTATACTTGCAGTTGCGGTTTCTCCCTTGATGCCCCAAACAGCACTGTCTTCATTGCCGTCAAAGTAATAACCGAATTCCTTTATACTCGAAGTAAAGCCTACATATCCCTCTATACCGAGCTTCTGTCCTGCTGTGATCTCAAAAGTATCTACCTCAGAGATTTTTGCTCCGTCAAGTGTATATTTGGATATATCACTTCCAACGTGCTCTTTAACCTTCTTAATATCGTTACTGATAGCATACTTGTTAGCTTCTGCGGAATCACCGTCTTTATCGGTATCCTTATCAGTACCGCTATCGATAACCTTATCTGTTGCAGGAGCAGAAGCGCCTTCCTTCAATACAGCCATAATAGCGATATTTCCGATTGCTCTTCCTTCTCCGTCCGCACCGTCTTCTGCGTGACAAACAGTGTTAAAGGAGTTACCGTCTCTGATAACCATTGTTGACGATCCACCGCCATCAAGCAAGAATGCATTTGTGCATCCGAGAGCCTTGAACTGCTCGGACATTTCGTAATAAGTTGCGCCAAGCTTACCGTTATAAGGAATTACCATAAATACGGGAGTTCCGTCAGCCTTAAATCCGATAGCGGTTCTTGCCTTCCAGCAGTGCGGATAATCGTAAATATCCTCTGTCCACTTAGCGGTTGCCGACTCACTTGCGCCATCACCTGTATGATGTCTTCCGTATGCGTTGTAGAACATCAAATTACCTTCAGCAAGTATCTGCTGCTTAAAGCCTATTGCGTTAGTTACGCCTTCCCAGTCACCCTTAAGTACCTTCTGGCATCTTACGTAAGTACCAACCTTAAGTAAAGGAACTTGATTTTCAGAAATAGCAGCAATATAAGCCTTACCCTTAGCAGGCTTCATATCAGCCGTTCCCTTAATGATCTTTGTTATTTTTCCTTGTAAAAAGAAATAAGAAGAGGTATGTGAGCTATTATTCTTTCCGCCCGTATCCTTACGGTATCTCTCAAGCTCAACCTCATATACTGTCTTTCCGTCATAAGCGCCCTTACCGAAATCCGATGTAGTAAATGAAAGCTTATTAAGAGAAGGAGCATTTGAAAGCGCTGCTTCATAAGAAGCTACTGCGTTAGTCTTTTTAGAACCGAGTATCTGTACCTGATATGAACCGTTGAATTCATAAGTTGTACCGTATCCCGCGCTCTTATAAGCGGGACCTATCGTATGGTATACTACCTTACCTGTAGTATAATTGACACCTACCATACCGCCGCCTCTTCTCTCGTCATCGGGAAGAAG
Organism: uncultured Clostridia bacterium; assembly: GCA_937894775.1. Classification (GTDB taxonomy): domain Bacteria; phylum Bacillota; class Clostridia; order Oscillospirales; family CAG-272; genus HGM12713. The sequence goes on along the minus strand of CALAXC010000075.1, from coordinate 41,745 downwards.
ATATGCCTTAAGCATCTGACCGTTCTGCATCATAGGTTCTTCGGGCTCACCTGAATTAGTGTTAAAGAAGTCACCGTTTACCGCAGCAACAACCTTGTATGAGGGATTTTCTGCCTCAAAAGCCTTAACGAGGTCATCAACACTCTTCTTAGCATAACCCATTTTATCGCTGGTTTCGCCTGAATAAACGAAGAACTTAGTGTCCTTGCTACCAATAGCCAAATGTGTCGTAAGATCATAATAAGTCTTATTCAATCCGTGCCATGACGAATTTACGGTAGCCTTATAATAAGTTGCCTTATCAAGCTGTTTAGTCGTGGATACGTTTATCGATTTGATACATCCGTTGCCATAATTGTACGGACCCGCCGTAGCCGCGCTTGTGGGTATTGCTGTCAGAAGTGTCGCATAAAGCAATATAAACACTACTGCCAAGCTAAAATACTTTTTCATAATTTTTCTCCTTTTTTTCAATTTATATCAAATTATTTTATGCCCAAGCCATTGTGGTAGGTTTTTCTTCGGTGATTATTATGTTTTTCAAGAAGCTTACCGCTTTTTCAAGTCCTTCGTCAAGCGACATAAGACTGTCCTCATGCTCAATGGAAAGCACTCTGTCATATCCGCAAAGACGGAGATTAGAAACGATCTCTCTCCAATAATCCTCGCCGTTTCCGTAACCTACTGTACGGAAGATCCAGGAACGCTCAAGCTCATCACCGTAATGCTTTACGTCAAGAACGCCGTTGCGTGCCGTATTATATTTATCTATCTTTGTATCCTTTGCGTGTACGTGGTAGATCGCGCCTTTAAGCTCTCTTATTGCCGCTACTACATCCATTCCCTGCCAGATAAGATGTGAGGGGTCGAAATTTGCTCCGATAACATCACCAACAGCTTCTCTCAAGCGAAGAAGAGTTGCGGGATTGTAAACGCAGAATCCGGGGTGCATCTCAAACGCAATATGATCTACCTTATGCGCTTTTGCAAAAGCTCCCGTCTTTTTCCAATAAGGAATAAGCTTCTCGTTCCACTGCCAATCGAGGATCTTCATATAATCCTCAGGCCAGGAACAGGTTACCCAGTTCGGATATATCGAATTTTCACAGTCACCCGGACAACCCGAGAAGGTAATAACGGTATCAACTCCGAGCTTTTCAGCAAGTAATACTGCATTTTTAAAATCAGTGTCATACATCTCCGCAAGATCCTTCTGAGGATGCAAGGGATTTCCATGAACTGCTAAAGCGCAGATCTCGATCCCGTATTTTTTAAATGCAGCTTTAAAATCATCAAGCTTCTTTTCGTCTGCCAAAAGTTCCGCAGGATCGCACTGATCCTTTCCGGGATAGCCGCCTGCGCCCACCTCAACAGTCTTGATGCCAAGCTCCGCCATTCTTGCAAGCACTTCCTCAAGTGTTTTATCATGATACAAATTCATAAGTACACTAAGCTTCATATATCCGCCTCCATATTTTCCATTAATCTTTTATTAAATTCTTCGGCTGTATTATAGCCCATTTTTTTCTGTCTGTTATTCATAGCGGCTATTTCAAGAACGACCGCCAAATTTCGTCCGTGATGAACGGGGATCGTAAGCGCGGGAATATCGATACCGAGAATATTCTCTACCTCATCATCAAGCCCGAATCTATCATAAAGCTTTTCGGGATCCCAAGCCTCAAAGTTAATTACAAGATCTATTCTCTCTGAAACCTTAACCGAACCCATACCGAAAAGTCTGCGAACGTCAACTATACCGATACCGCGAAGCTCGATGTAGTGTCTTATTATCTCAGGCGCAGTTCCTACCAATGTTTTTGCCGAAACGCGCTTGATTTCAACCGCATCATCAGCTATAAGTCGATGACCTCTCTTTACAAGCTCTATTGCGGTTTCACTCTTACCGATACCGCTGTCACCGAGAATAAGAACTCCTTCACCGTAGACTTCAACCAATACACCGTGACGTGTTGTCCTCGGAGCAAGGCTGGTATTCAACGAAGAAATAATAGCCGCCATAAAAGCACTTGTTCTTTCTTCGGTTCTGAGCAATGGAATTCCAAGCTTTGTTGCCGACTCAAGTGTTGCATCACAGATAGGCAATCCGCTTGTTACAACCACCGCAACCGGATTAAGCTTAAAAAACTCAAGTATTCGCTTGTTATGCTCATCTTCAGCAAGACTCTCTAAAAATGCGTGCTCTGCTCTTCCCAAAATCTGTATTCTGAATGGCTCGAATACCTCAGTAAATCCTGCAAGCGCAAGACCGGGACGAGCGACCTCGGGGCTCGATACCTTAATGTCCTTAGGATCTTTAGGCATATTCACGACCTCGAGTTGAAATTCTGAGATCACTTCATTTAAAGGAATACTGTATTTTGACTCCATACGACACCTCCCTTAAGCAAAACATTCCATAACAAGTTTATTATACCATACTTTTTTAAAAAATGGAAGAGCTTTTTTGTGATTTCTTCTTTAAATAAAATATTTTTTCAGAGTCTATTTGTCGCTTTTGCACTAAGAGCAAATGTGTTTATAGTACAAAATCACAAATTACGTTTTTTATTCACAATATAGTAACAAAATAGTGATATACTTTCTATATATGTAAATTTTATGGAGTACCCTATGAAAAAGATATTACGAACAGGCGCTTTAGCCTTATTACTTACTATAATTTTATCTGCATTTGCTTCTTGCGGCGCACGTCCGTTAGCGCAGACCAAGCTTGCAAAAACCGAAGTAGGAACTGTTGGTGAATACAGTGTTCCGTACGAAGAATTTTATTTTTTGGTAACATCCTACCTCGCAACCGCTAAGGAAAAATTCAAGGACGATACTGCTGCAATAAAAGAATACGTTTGGGAACGTATAAACGAAAATATTATTACAAACTATGCTATCCTCACTCTTTGCTCTTCCGAAGGCTTGAAATACAGTGAAAAAGAGCTCAGAAAAGAGGTCAATGCGCATATTGAATCAATTATAGAATCTTCTTTTGACGGGAACCGAGAGGATTATTTTGCTTCTCAGCAAGAAGCAGGCATAACCGATCACTATTATAGATTTTCTACCGGGGTAGATATTCTTTATAATAAGCTCGGTCAAAAATATCAAACCGACGGAATTATTCCGAACACTGATGAGAAGATAAAAGAAACCATCAAAAAAGATTTTATTCACACCTGGCACATCGCAATTTTTGTAAGTGAAGGAGATGACCGAGCTACAGAATACGCAAAAGCTGAAGAAGCTCTCAGACTTTTAGAAAGCGGAAACTCTATGTACCAGCTTATCGGAAGTAAATATAATGAAAACACTGTTCCTGAATCTCTGAAAAATGCCTACGGATATTATTTTCCTAAGGGTGTTATGGAAAAAGGATATGAGGATGCCGCATTTGCTCTTGAAAAATCAGGTGACAGAAGCGGAATAGTAGTTTCGCAAAGTACCGATATAAACGGTGAGCTCTGCGAATGCTTTTACATAATAGAACGTCTTCCCACAAAGGATTCGGAGATCGAAGATAATTTTGAAGATCTTTCGGATATGCTTAAAGATGCTATCATCGTACAAAAGCTTGAAAATATCAAAAAAGATCTTTCCTTCAAGCCTAACGATTATGCTATTTCGCTTGACGTAACATCACTCGAACAGCCTGAAAACGGTGTCGATATTCAGCTTATCACTACAATAACGATTTCAGTTGTTTCGCTTGTCGCTATCATCATTATCGTTTTTGTGTTCCGCACAGTAAGAGCAAAAAGATTTCAAAAAAAGCATAAAAAATAATTTTTAATTCAAATTCAATTCAATTTTAAAAATTTAAAAGGAAGGAAAGCCATGAACAGCCCGTCGCGATACAGAAAAAGTAAATATCGCAAAAAAAGAACAAAAGCGATACTTATCACATCAATAATCGCTTTAGTTGTTCTATTTATAATTTTTATGTCGGTTGGCCTTTCGCTTTCAGAAAAAACTAAAGAGCCTTATTTCGACGATGAATTCGACGATCTGGAGGAAACCGACCAATCCCAAAAAAGAATAGTTCAAAAAGTGGGAGCTTATCCGCTTCCCTTGCTCGAAGACGGTTCAAGCTTCGCATCAAGACTTGCTGCAATAAATGAAGATGCAAAATCAGTGTGCATTTCTTTGAACAAGCCCGACGGAACGCTTATGTTCCGCTCCTCACTTGCTTCAAGTCTTTCCTACCTTTCTGTGGCATCAGATGCATCCACCCTTTCAACATATATAAAATCGATCGGAAATGACGGACTCTATGCAACGGCTACGTTATACATTCCGTCATTCAAAGAAAAGGAAGATGACCTTATGACCGATATCGAGCTTTCTATCTGGGGCTCGGTAGCTTGCGAGGCAATTCGCGCAGGCGTAGGTGATGTTCTTCTTATTGCAAATTCAGCAACAGAGGAAGACGTAAACAAGCTTTGCGCTTTGGCTGAAAGAATACATATAACCGAAAATGATGCGGTTATCGGTCTAACTCTTCCAAATTCTGTGCTCGAAGCCGATAAGCGCTCTTCTTTGATCGATACGATTGCTAAATCCTTTGATTACCTTGCGCTCGATCTTACACAGATAAAAGGCGAAGGAACGGTTTCCGAAAATATAGAATCGGTAATAGCCGATATGCAGCTCCAGCTTATGTATTACGATATGAGAGTTTTGCTCCCAAAGGGTGAAAACGCACAAGCGCTCGAAGAGCTTATAAAAATCGTAAAGAAATATAACGTATCAAGCTGGCAGGTTCTTCCAAATTAACAAATCAAATAAATCAAAAGATTTCCAAAAGGGGATGTCTCAAACACAAATTGAGACATCCTCTTTTTTTATTTCTAAATATTTTTTAAAAAAGTGACACTAAGTGACACTCACGGTCACCCTTTGACACTTTTTAAAGCTTTAAAATAAGGGTGCGTAACAGAGAGAAAGGAGGTCTACACCTATGAATCCCGCCGAAAGCATATTACGGGCAGACAATGGCGGTAACATAATAAATCTTTTAGAACAATACGTCATCTCTTGCAACACCGAGTCATTGAAAGATAATTCAAAGGCCTCATCAAAATCAAAGCAAGGATTCCCAAATCTTGCGGGCTTTTGCAGATTTATAAAGGTCAGTGCTTCAGAGCTTGAAAGCTTTGGTCGCGAGAATCCTGAAATATACGGGCGAATTCTTGCAATTCTCGAAGACGAAGCTCTTAATTCCGCAATTTCACCGACCGTAATATCTGCCTACCTGAAAAAGCGGCTCGGATACGAATCTGTCAAGCACCATACGGACCAAACACAGCTTGAAATAAAATTCGATCACGATATATTCGAGGACGGCGGATAATGAGCCCGTCAAAAATTCAAATACGCGGAATACCAAACGAACGGCAAAAAGAATTCTTCGCCTCAAGAGCTCGCTTTACAGCCTATGGCGGGGCGAGAGGAGGAGGCAAATCCTGGGCACTCAGGCGCAAGCTTATAGCTATGTGCCTGAGATATGACGGACTCAGATGCCTTTTGATCCGCCGTACGCTTCCCGAGCTTCGGGCAAATCACGTCATTCCGTTTTTGCGTGAATATGACGGAATAATCACATACAGCGAAAGCGAAAAAGCTATATTTTTACCCAACAAAAGCGCAATCTATCTTGGATACTGTGCGACCGATAAGGATGTTTTAAGATATCAAGGTCAGGAATATGACATTATCGCCATCGACGAGGCAACGCAGCTGAGCGAATTCAGATTTTCGGTATTAAAGGCCTGTCTGCGAGGCGCAGATCATTTTCCAAGAAGAATGTATCTTACTTGCAATCCTGGGGGTATCGGTCACAGTTGGGTAAAAAGACTGTTTGTTGACCGTGATTTCAGAAGCGGTGAAGATCCGAACGAATATGCCTTTATTCCCGCTTTGGTTTACGATAATCCTATTTTGCTCGATTCAGATCCCGAATATTTTAACACACTCCGTTCCCTGCCACCCCGTTTACGGGATGCTTGGTTATATGGAAAATGGGACGTCTTTGAGGGACAGTTCTTTCCCGAATTTGACAGCTCGGTACACATTTGTGATCCTCGCTCCATACCTTCAAGCACTCAAAAATTCATAGCTCTCGACTACGGTCTTGATATGCTTGCTGCCCTTCTTGTAGGAATAGATGCAGAGGGTAATATTTGGGTAATACGGGAAGTATGTGAATCGGGGCTCACGCTTAGCGAAGCGGCAAACAGAGTTTCCCTGCTTGCTGACGGACAAAACGTTGAATTTGCGGTATGCTCTCCCGATCTGTGGAACAGACGTCAGGACAGCGGACGAAGCGGATTTGAAATAATGCAAGCCGTAAGAGGTATGCCTCCTATGCGCGCCGCTGATGACCGAAGGATCCCCGGATGGCGAATACTGAGAGAATATCTCGCAGCCAAAGGAGATCACCCGTACATACGTATATCCTCCAACTGCACGGATCTTATAAATTCTCTACCGTCTTTGATCTGCGATACCAAGCGCGAAGAAGACGCATCAGGCTCGCCTCACCGCATAACCCATTCACCCGAGGCTTTACGCTATGCAGTAATGAGCAGAATATTTTTCAATGCTGACGATGATGACGGTTTTTCGATCCTGCGCAATTTTAAAATGCCAAAGAAGCCATCATTCTTTGACTAAACGGCTGGAGCTTCAAACGGTACTTTTACCGTCTCTGTTACGCAGGAAGTAACAGCCTGAAAATAAATTCTAAGAAAGGAAAAAACAATGGCACAAAAAAGCAAGCCAAAAACCTCACAAAAAAGCTCCTATTATCATTTCGAGGGAATGGACACGAGAAAAACGCACTCAGGAAAAGAAAGTGTTTCTCTGATCGACAATTTCCGATTGCGTGAAGACGGCTCCCTCGAAAAAAGATGCGGATATAAAAGCCTGTTTTCAACAAGCGAAAAGATACGCGGCGCCACTTTGCGAGTAATTGATGGCATAGAACACTATTATTTTGTGTCGGGAAAAACCGTATATCTTCAAATATCCGGTGAATCTCCGGTACAGCTTGGAGATATGAGAGAAGAAGGCGACCATATATACTTTTTTGAATATTTAAGTCAATTATACCTCGGCAACGGCTCAAGATTTTACCGTGTTGGAGAAACGCTGACCAGAGCCGACACCTATCTACCTATATACGGAAAAGATTGGGACGGCACCAATCCGGGAGAGCAGTATGAAGAAATAAACCTGCTCATAAACGTCGTCATAATAACCTATAAGCTTAAAAGCACTCCTACAGGATATCTATCGATAGGGGATCTCAATTTTTCAGGTTTGTATGCGGTATACCGAAACGGTGTAAAGCTTCCCGGCACAGAATACGGATTTGATCCCGAGTTTAAAATGATCTATTTAACTCAATATGCCCAAGATGACGAATTTATGGCCGTGATAGAATTCAAGACCTCCGAGGAATATGACAAACAGTTCAATGAACTTCTTGCTATGCGCGGTTCAAGTGTATTTTATGAGCTTAACAACAACAATCTTTTTCTCTGGGGAAATCCATCAAACAATAGGATATATTATACCTGTAACGCTCCCAAGGAACATATCGAATTAGGAGAAACACGCAGTCATTTGGGCGGTAAAGTTTATATTCCTATAAACTCGTTCTTTTCGGTCGGAAGCGAGCACGACAGAATTAACGCTATGATACGTCACTATGACCGAGTAATGTTAATGACGAATTCTGCCACATGGATCACTGATCCAGCGTCGCTCGACAGTAAAGATTTTAAAATAAGCAATATAAATGCTTCTATCGGCTGCAGCATCCCAAACGGTGCTTTGCGTGTGGAAAACACTCTTATCAGCATAGGAGAAAATGCCGTATATAGCTGGACTTCCGACACGGACGAGCTCAACGAATGTAACGCCTACAGCATTTCAGAGCCTATAAAAAATCTGCTACCCGAAAATTTTTTCAAGACCTGTTCGATTATGCTTAACCGAAAGCGGCGCGAGATCTGGTTTCACAGCACTGCTTCGACTGAAGTATGGATATATAATCTTACACACAAAGCTTGGTTCCGCTTTTCGGGCTTTTCTTCCGATATTTTATTCGGTGATACAAAAGAAATAGGTTTTGTATCGGGCGGAAATGCATATCTGTTTGATCCCGCATTATCCTCCGATCAAACAGTCGCAGGGACAAACGAAATAAATAGCGAATTCGCAAGCGGTGAGCTTGAATTTAATACACCCGACCGAAAAAAGCTTCAATCGTTGTCTATTCGCGGAGAAATGGAAAACGGAGAATTAACTGTGAGCGTTATTCTCGATAACAAAACCACGCTCACCGAAAGCATAAAGCTTCAACCGCACCACACCGTTATTCCCTTCCGTTTCAAAAGCTCAGGATTTTATTCACTTGTTCTGAGGCTTTCAATAAATGGAAGCGGAAAACACATTATACACGGCATAGAATTGAATGCCAAATAAAGCAACTATTATGAAAGGACAAAAATGAGCACTATTAAAAACCGTTTACAAAAATCTTGGGAACAGTATGAAAAAGGAAAGGAATATAAGCGCCGTATAGGTCTTTACGAAACCGTAAAAACGAACGAAAGATACTATCGCGGCGAACAATGGCAATACGGAGAAGGTAAAAATCTTCCCCATCCTGTGTTCAATATAATAGGCAGAGTTATAAACTATCTCGTTTGCTCTGTTTGCTCGGCAGATATTTCTATCCAATACAATGACGAAACACTTCCCTACGTAAGAACAGAAAAAGAAGTTGAGATGATCGAGGACGGTATCGCCACACTCAACTCAAACGCATCATACAGATGGCGAAAGGACGGAATGGACAACCTGATGCTTAAGCTTCTTACCGACGGAGCTATCAGCGGAGACGGAGTTCTGTACTGTTATTGGGATCCTTCAAGACAGGGTTCTCAATCCTTTTGCGGAGATATAGTCACCGACCGTATCGACAGCGTAAACGTCTTCCCCGCAGACGTAAATAAAGCGGATATTCAATCTCAGGAATATATCATTATTTCGGGAAGAGCTACAGTTGGATCACTCAAAGCCGAAGCAAGAGCTGCAGGTGTGAGCGAAGAGGATATAGACCTTATCACAGCAGACGAAGAATACAAGGATCAGGCAGGTGAATTTTCAAAATACGAGCTCACGGGCAGCGATGAAGAGAAAGCGACATATATCATAAAATTCTGGCGCGAGGACGGCAAGATCGTCTTTGAAAAATCTACACGCGAATGTGTTATACGCAGAGCGCGTACAGATTGCCGTCTGTACCCTATCGCTTATTTCAACTGGACACCCACCAAAAACGCATTTCACGGTACTTCACCCGTAAGCTCTCTTATAGCCAATCAAAAATTCATCAACCGTGCCTACGCTATGGCTATGAAGCATATGACCGACACCGCTTTTTCAAAAGTTATCTATGACAAATCCAAAATACCCGAATGGACAAACGAGGTAGGAGAAGCTATCGCCGCATACGGTGGCGGAAATATTTCCGACTCAGTAAGTGTTCTCGGTGTTGGAGAAATGCAAAGCGGATATATGGATCTTATAAACAGCGCCGTGCTTCTGACAAAAGAGCTTATGGGCGCTACCGACTCAGCTCTCGGAATAGTTGAAGCAAACAACACAAGCGCGATCTTAGCGCTCCAAGAGACCTCAAGGATCCCTCTTGAGCAAATAAGATCCTCTTACTATAAGCTTATAGAAGACGTCGCCAATATCTGGGTAGATATGATGTGCGCTTACTACCCCGCCGAAAGACTCGTTCCCTACTATGCAAATGAAAGACTGAGTGCAAAATGTATCGATTTTTCTCTCCTTAAGGATCATATACTTTCTGCCGAAGTCAACGTATGCGAAGTATCGCGTTACAGCGCAACAAGCTTACAGAATATGCTCGACAAGCTGCTTGAAAAAGGATTTATTTCGGCAGACGAATACGTAAAACGTCTTCCTATCGGAAATTTCAACGACAAAGACGATCTTATAAGCGTTCTCAGACTTTACGCAGAAAACCGCAAAAACAGTAAAAAAGAAAGCGAGGTATAACAATGACAGAAATCGATATGTTAGAATCAGGTCTTGCGCAGGAATTCAACGAAGAATCCCTCGCAGAAAGCATCACAGACACAGAACCCGAAGAGCAGACCGACATTAATACTTCAACCGAAGAAATAAACAGCGAGGCAAGAATTGCCGTACTGAACGAAGAGATATCTCTCTTAAAGGAAGAGCTCGAAGCCTATAAAACCGCTAAAGAGCGACAGGAAAAAATAGCTGAACAGCTCAACGAATTCTCAGCTCTTTTCCCCGAGATAGCCGTTAAATCTATTCCCGATGAGGTTTGGGATACTGTAAAAAAAGGCAATTCCCTTACAGCATCCTACGCACTTTACGAAAGAAAGATACAGGAAGCCGCAAAGCGCATAGAAAAGATCAATTCAAGAAACGCCGTATCATCGGCGGGTATTGCAGGTAAAGATCTTCCGAGTGAATACTTTTCCCCCGAAGAGGTAAGAAAGATGTCACAAAGCGAGGTAAGAGCAAATTTTGCCAAAATCAAAAGATCTATGGAAAAATGGAACTGAAAATTTTTATATTCTTAATTCTCATACTTTTCAGCATCTGTAAAAAGAAAAACAATTACAAATTTTAAATTTAAAAACATTACAAAAAACAAGAAAGGAAATTTTTATGTCAATATCAAATTTTATTCCAACTATATGGAGCGAAACACTTTATAAGGAACTTGACAAACACCTCATCGCAGTAAAGCACTGTAACAGAGATTTCGAAGGCGAGATCAAAAAGAAAGGTTCTGTAGTAAATATCTGCGGCATAGGCAACGTAAGTGTAAAGAACTATACCAAAGGCACGGATCTCACCTCTCCCGAAACATTAAGCGATACTCTCACCACACTCACTATCGATCAGGCAAAATGCTTTAACTTCCAGCTCGACGATATAGACAAGATCCAGGCATCTCCCAAGCTTATGGAAGCAGCACTTGAAAAAGCGGCTGCGGCTATCGCAAACGAGGCAGACAACTATGTATTCAACCTTTATCACAAGGAATACTCCAAGGTCTATAACTACATTGAGGACAACAAGCCTATGTACGAAACCATTCTCGAGGCTCGCACCATTCTTTATAAAAACAATGTAAGTGAAGGAACTCCTCTTTATCTTGAGGTAACTCCTGAGGTTGCCGAAAAAATCCTTAAGGAAAGAATGAACTGCCCTCTCGTAAAGGAAGATTTCTACGAAACCGGATATCTCGGTTCGATTCTCGGCTGTAAAATCTTTGTAAGCAACAACGTTCCGAAAGTTGTCGGAGCGGGCGTTCTTTATCACAACTGTATTCTCAGAACCAAGAGATGCATTACTTTTGCAGACCAGTTATCCGAAATAGAGGCATACCGTCCCGAAAAGCGCTTTGCTGATGCTATCAAGGGACTCCACCTTTACGGCGCTAAGATAATCTATCCCAAGGAATACGTAATGGTCCGTGTTGAAATTCCCGACCCAACTACGACCTGATAATAAAAAATTATGACGTATACCAACAACGATATATACTTAATGGCACTTGCACTCATAGATGAAAATCCTGATAAAGGCGATACGGATGATCTTTGTGAGAGAGCTCCTTATATTATTGCGGCGTTTTGTTCGCTTTGTAAAAAACTTGATAAAAAATTAAGGGAGCGCGACGGTTTAAGCGCACAAAAAAGCTTCAGTTCGGTAAAGCTCGTGCTTACAGCGGAATTTCCGCTTTGCGAAACTCTTACCGCTCCTGCGGCGGCATACCTTGCATCAATGCTTACAAGCGACGAAAACCCCGCGCTTTCAGAAGCTCTTTACGAAAGATATTGCGACACAATAGCAACACTTGGTGCAGAATGCAGCTGCTCTGCTATAAATGATGTTTATGATTTTGATTAAAAACAGATAAGCGTTAAAGTTTTCGGCCTCCGCAAATGAAAATTTGCGGAGGCTTTTTGATTATCTTGTTGATTTTTTTGAAATTCTATGTTAGAATATATTATAATATTTACGGAGGTAAATATGGTTGAATTGTATATTGTTTTAGCGGTCATTTTCACGCTGCTTATTATATCTTTTGCTTTTGCATATATGATATTTTACAGAGTATCGGTCAGAAAAAAGCCGAGAAAACCCGATATAAAATCATTATTTTCTCAAAACAAAATAGATATTATCGGCGAAGAAAATATGAATCTATCATTTGAATGGATAGAAAAGCACATAACAGGAAACGTTTGTATCGAGAGCATTGACAAATTAAAGCTTCACTGTTCCCTTATAGAAGTTGAAGAAAACACTGATGCCAAAGGTGTGATCATTGTTTTCCACGGATACCGTTCTTTTGGAGCAAGAGATTTTTGTCAACAGCTTCCTATACTCCATGAGGCGGGATATAACATAATGCTTGTTGATCAACGCTCACACGGAAAAAGTGAAGGAAAATATATCTGTTACGGAACAAAAGAATGTAATGACGCAGTTCTCTGGCGGAAAAAGGCTTCAGAGCTATACGGTAACGAAATGCCTATCGCTTTATTCGGTCTTTCTATGGGAGGCGCAACGGTACTTATGGCAAGCGGTCTTCTTGAAAAAGATGATCCGCAAGTAAAATGTATTATCGCCGACTGCCCTTTTTACGATGCATACGGAATAATAAAACACGTTCTTTGGAAATACAACAAAATATATCCTCAACCGATAATTCATTTCGTTAATTTCTGGACTCGCTTTCTTGCCGATTTTAATATGCACGCCCCCTCATGCGTAGATATGGCAAGTAAATCAGCACTCCCGATCCTTATGTTTCACGGCAAAAAGGATAAATTTGTTCCCACAAGCTGTTCCGTGAAAATAGCAAATGAGCTCGGAGACCGAGTAAAGCTCGTACTGATCGACGAAGCACAGCACGCAGAATCTATATATTACGAAAAAGAGCTTTATAAAAAAGAACTTATTACCTTTTTAGCAAATCATATGTAGAGATCGCAATTTATATTTTATTAACTTTTTCCCCTCTTATATTACAGTACATTTATAAAATTAAGGAGATATTTTCATGTATACACAAAATAAAGCCATTATAAAAATTATTTCTTTTTTGCTTACAGCGATAATGTTATTATCTGCGATAGGATGTAGCAAAAATATGGATATTTACGATAATAGCGAAAGCAACAGTGAAAACAGCTACAGTGATACAGAAAAAAACACCAACGCAACAGAAAAGAAAGAAACAAATAAAAAAGAAACCACAAAAAAAGAAACCACCGCGCCAAAAAGAACCTTTAAAGCAAACCTCACAAACAAATGGAAATACTACAAAAATATGGAGAATAATATAGTAGAAAGAACCCTCGTTATAAATACAGGTTGGGGTGGCGAGTCAATAAATCTCGTGCAAATGACTGATATGCACATAAATTACTGCAACGAAAACGATTTAAAAGATCCTGTTTTGAACAGTACTTATAAAAATCGTACCTGGCTTAAAAACGGAGAATCTCTTCCGAATATAGAACGTTGTATGGAAACTGCAAAGGACGCTGATCTTATAGTTCTTACAGGTGATATATATGACTATTATTCCGAAGGTGTAGTTGAAAAGACAAACGATTATATTTTCAAAAAATACAAAAACGTTGTCGGCGCAATCGGAAACCACGAACCGATAAGACGCGTACAAGGTACGGTTCCCGAAACAAAATCCTACGATGAACTTCGCAGGCTCGTTTCGGATAGCTGGTGCAACGATATTGCTTACGATTCCTACGTATTGAAGAACAAAGCTATGATTATTTTACTTGATAACAGCTCAGATCATTTTCTTCAAGAACAGGTAAACCGTTTTAAAGGAGATCTTCAAAAAGCAAGAGCCAACGGTTACATTGTTCTCTTATTTTACCATATACCGCTTAATACAGGAAACTCAAAATATAACAATACCAAAACATCATATCAAAATGACGGTGAATATGCCGATTTTTACGATTACGAATATCACGTCGGACCTGCATCTACCGGTGTCGACAAAACAATCTACGATTTAATATGTAACAATGCAGACGTTATAAAAGGATGCTTCTGCGGTCACTATCACAGTGATTTTTATACAGAAATTGAAGCCAAAATGCCTGACGGAACAAAAACTATAATTCCTCAATATATTTTGACAGGTGTAGCATACGATAAAGGACATCTGCTTCGTATAACAATCAATTAATTCAAAATATCAAATACAATAATATTTTTGAAATATATTTAAAAGTCTTGAAAAAGCAGCGGAATTATGTTATAATTAATCGTTAATGTAAAAAAACTAAAACAAGCAATAAACGCGCAGGAGGAAAGCACGTGATAATCGCATTGGAAGAAGCTAAATATAAGCTTATAGGAATGAGATCCGATATCGACGATCTTGGCTCGGCACTCAGGATCGATCAGCTCAGAACAACGGCTGAGGAGCTTGATAAAGAAACTCTTAAGGAAGATTTCTGGAGCAACCAGGAAAATTCCTCTAAGGTCCTTCAAAAGCTCAAGCAAACTAAAGACACGATAGAAAATTACGAAGCACTCAAGGCAAGACTCGAAGATGCGATAGTACTTGTGGAAATGGCTATCGAGGAAAACGAGGAAGCCTATATCGAGGAAGTTGAAAGCGAGCTTGCAGCTATAACAAAAGAAGCTGAGGCAAAGAGAATAGAAATACTTCTTTCGGGAGAATACGATAAAAATAACGCAATCGTTTCATTCCACCCCGGAGCAGGCGGAACAGAGGCGCAGGATTGGGCGCAGATGCTTTACCGTATGATCACACGCTGGGCAGAACGCAAAGGCTATAAGTACAAGCTTATCGACTGGCTCGATGGAGATGCGGCAGGAATAAAGAGCGCAACCATTATGGTTGAAGGACTCAACGCATACGGATATCTCAAAGCAGAAAACGGAGTTCACCGCCTTGTAAGAGTTTCCCCATTCGATGCTGCCGGCAGACGTCAGACTTCATTTGCTTCTATCGAAGTAATGCCCGAATTCGACAATATCGACAAAATAGAAATTCGTGAAGAAGATATAGAGGTCACAGCTCACCGTTCAAGTGGAGCGGGCGGTCAGCACATCAACAAAACCGACTCGGCAATAAGGATCTTGCATAAGCCTACAGGTATAGTGGTCGGATGCCAGACCGAACGTTCTCAGCTTCAAAACAAGGAAACCGCTATGAAGATGCTCAAAGCAAAGCTTATGGAAATAAAACTCCGCGAACGTCTTGATACTATTGAAGACATCAAGGGTAATAAAGTAAATATCGAATGGGGCTCACAGATCTGCTCCTATGTATTTATGCCCTACACTCTCGCAAAGGATACGAGAACAGGTCACGAAGACGGTAATATAAGCGCTGTTATGGATGGCGAAATAGATGAATTCATTAATGAATATCTCAAAATGAACGCTAAATAATAAGATTATATATAACGAGCTGAGCAATTACGCACGGAACAAAATTACACGAAATAAATATCGCTTTATTATCTGAAAAATTGATAATAAAGCGATATTTTTATAGAAATTCTCACGAACTTCATTTTTTATTTGTAATTTTTAGCCGTGTTTTTCCCTTTGTTATATATTTTTCATTTACGAGAACAAAACCGCAACTTCTGTATCTAAATTGACTCAACCCTTTTATTATGCTTTTTTATACTCAAAGTGCCGGATTTACGTGCCAAATTCTTTTTCCCGCAATCAAAAGGATTCTTCCCTGATCATCAATATCAATACTCTCTCCCTCAAGAGCATACCCATCCAATTTACCCGAAATAGTAGTGCTGATAGTGCCGATATAATTTCCATACCAGTCAAAAACCTCTATAGCATTACCTGGATTTGTGTAATACGTTCCATAAACAAATACATCATCAGAGCCCAATCCTTGAGTCAAAAAACCTGAGGTGTTCTGATCGGTAACATAAACATTTTGATCAATAATTTCAAAATTGGAATTAAGCGCACGAAGATTTTTACTGTTAGAACAACCGATAAAATAAATGTCCCTTTCAGCGTCATAAGTTATACTGTATATCGGACAAGGGAGCTTCACCGTTTTAAGTATTCTGAATGTTGAAGCATCCAGAACGGTAACTATATTATTATCAGGCTTATTATTAGCAATAATTAACTGGTTTGTTCTTGAATTATATGCAAGATCGTTAGTATGTCCTGTACTGAGCTTACCGCTGCGTCTTACCTCTTTACCCGTAGCAAGATCATATTTAACTATTATAGTAGAATTCTTTGATTCATCTGCAGAATTAACTAAAAGGAATGACTGATAATAATATTTACCGTCAGAACATCCACCCTGATTTGTTTTATAATTTGTTTCGGGAAGCGGCATAGTAGTAACAACGGTAGCAGTTGAAGAAAGTCTGTCAGTCTTCGTAAACAAATATCTCAACGACGTAATATCCCCGTTCTTTTTAAGATTAATATTACCCGTAATAACAATCTTAGAATCATTGGCAATACAATTTACACCGTTATTAAAATAATTTTCAATAAAGTATACTATCGCATCATAAAGGAAAGCATCATTAGTAGCAACTACAATGATCTTGTTTCCATCTCTCTTGATAGCAAACTGATTACCGGATAGCGTTTTTTTCAAAGCCTTGCTCTCTTCTCTACCCGTATCTCCTATCAAAAGTTCGTAAGCATTACCCGTCTGCGTACCAAAAGGAAGTACAAGACCTGTCTTTCCCTTAATAAATAAACTAAATTTATCTTTTGCATAAAGAACATTTCTATCTGCGTTTTCCGGAATTACGATATAAAGCTTTGCCTCATCATTTTTAGTAACGACTATTCCGTTTTCAAAGGGATCTGCAGAAATAGGAGATATCTCCTTTTTCAGAAGTTTTTCATATACTGCAGTGGATTTATCGACAGGCATATCTCCAAGTCCTGTCCATACAGCTACGTTATCAATAGCAACAGAACAGTTTCCCTCAATAGCAAATGCAAGAGCATCGCCAAACCAATTTCCCCAGTTATTTGCATTACAAAGATTAAGATCGGAAGCGGTTTTCTCATAAGACTCAGGATTATAACGTGAAACAAGAACTTTTTGTCCGTTCTCATCTACAACCCAAATATGATACCCAAACCCAAGTGTTTCTTCTTTTGCTTTATTTAAATTCTGCGCACTCATACCCGACGTAATTCCAAGCTCAGCATCTGTCAATGTATGATTATAAAAGGAATTATATCTTACTACCTGTATAAGTACAGTAACCTTTCTTCCAATAAGCGCAGTAGCATTATTTGAAGTGGTTATATCAGTATATCCCGCGACTCTTGAACACCACCAACCGTTTTCAGCGGTTGTATTACTTGACGAAATTGCAGTTTGATTTGCACAGTTCAGACGATTGCCCGATCCCTGAGCAAAATGAGCGCCTGTTCCGTTAGGAGCAAGCTGCCATGCCGCATAATTTGAATAAAATCCCGCATTTGCAGCTCCGTTGGTAGCAGGATTATAAACACCGTTTGATTGATATCTTGGAGCAATAGATGCCCAAACATTACCGCTTGCCGACTTAAAAGTCATATCAATCTGAACAGAATAATCACCTTCCTTAGCTATCTCCATATGCTCAGTTGGCAAAATCTGCAAAAATGATCGGTTACTTGTATTTGTAATAATAAGCTCACCGTTCTTTGCAGAAAGACTTATATTACTAACACTTTCAGCTCCAACCTTTGACGTTGAATAATCCGAGCCTTTAGGCAGAACAGTTCCGTTTTTATAAAGATTCTTCCACCCCAATGCTTTGAAAAGTTCGTTAGATGTTGCACTCGATTTGAGTTCATTAAAATCTTCATAATATACCATAATATCACTTATCGGGGTGGATAACTTATCAATTAAGCCGTCTTTATAACTATAACCGCAAACCGAACATTTATGTTCTGTATATCCGAAATCAATTTGATCAGGCTTGATAACAACAGAAACATAAGAATGATCGCTCGGCACTATCACGTCTATTTCACTCGCACCGCAATCACAAGAGCGCTGCTTACGACCGTACTCAATGCAGGTCGCTTCTTTTATCACATTCCAATCGCTAAAAGAATGAGTGTGCGGTGTAACAGCATCTATGCCACTATCATCCTTTTCGCCTTCAATAACCCCGGATACACTTTGCTTAGCGCATGATACAAAAACGCATAGTACTATAATAATTGATAAACCAAGGAAAATCGATAAAACACGTTTATTCATAACATACTCCTTAAATAGTTCTGTTTGACATAACTATACCACATTCACAAATAAAAGTCAAGAAAACAAACAAAATTCAAAAGCAGAACATTTAATTGGCAAAAAACAACAAAAAGTCGCTTCTGATACCCGCAAGGATAACAAAAGCGACCTGTTTCTTTTTATATCTACTTATATCTACTATCCGTTAAAAGTAGCCGCTCCCCAAAGCATATAATGATCCGAATAACTATTGGTAACGACCTGAGGTCTTCCAAAGGTCCAACCTCTGAAAACTATATTATCTATAGCCGATTTACTTGCGGGCTCCGTATATTTCAAATGATTTGTACGTTTAAGAGTATATGTCTTCTTTGCCGTATTATTATCAAGAACGTTAAATTCCGAGAAATCCGCAGTATTGAAATCACCCGCTATAATAAAGTTAGAATTTGACTTAACTATCTTTGCAATCTCAGCAAACTGTTTTTTACGCATTGCTGCAGATTCACCGTTATAAGAAAGATGAGTTGCATAGAAGTTTATAAGTTTCCCACCGACTCTTATCTATAAGAATAATACTAATCAATGATAATAATCTTCTTTTCATAAAATCTCCAGTATTTTATACAAAAAAGCAATTTATCGGTAATTTCATTGACAAAATAATAACATTCTCTATTGACAGAGGCAAATTTTTATCGTATAATAATATTAGCGTTTAACGCAAAATTTAAAATCAAGGAGAAATAGACCAATGGCTAATTACAACATTCCCGAAAAGGCAAGAGTTGCCGTTCTCACCGGCGCAAAGAAAATAGAAATTTTCGAGCTTCCCGTTCCCGAAATCGGTGACGATGAGGTCCTCGTTAAGGTAGAGCAGACAGGTATCTGCGGAACTGACGTTCACGAATACAAGGGTGACCCCTTCGGATATATTCCCGTTGAGCTCGGACACGAGGGTACAGGTACAGTAGTTAAACTCGGTAAAAACGTTACTACCGACTATTACGGAAAGCCTTTGGCAGTTGGCGATAAGATCGTTACAGGTCTTAAGCCCTGCGGTGTTTGCGACACTTGTAAAAACGATCCCGAGCACGTTCACCTCTGCCCCGGTGGCGAGATCTTCGGACTTATGCCCGGTGAAGCTGCATACAAGAACTTTAACGGTTGGTTTGGCGAATACATAAAGGTAAATGCAGGCGGTGTTATATTTAACGTAAGCGACATGGACGTTGATCTCCGTACACTTATCGAGCCCGCTGCAGTTATTATCCACGCAATCGAGCAGGCAAAGCAGATCTTCAACTTCAAGCAGGGATCTTACGTTCTCATTCAGGGATGCGGACCTATCGGTCTTCTTCTCCTCACAGCTGTACGTACAATGGGCGTACGCAATATAATCGCTGTTGACGGTGACGAAAAGCGTCTTGCTATGGCTAAGAAGCTCGGCGCTGCTTACACAGCAAACTTCCTCACAGAGGATGCTATCGCTAAGGTTCTTGATATAACAGGCGGCAAGGGCGCAGAAATGGCATTCCAGTGCACAGGTTCTCCCAAGGCTGCAAGCACCGTTTGGAAATACGTTCGCCGCGGCGGTTCTATGTGTGAACTCGGCTTCTTCGTAGATAACGGACCTACAGAATACAATCCTCACCTCGATATCTGTAACAAGGAGATCAAGGTGATCGGTTCTTGGACATACCAGGCAAAAGACTGGATCCAGGCTTGCGATATGCTCAAAGAGGCTCAGAAAGACGGTCTTCCCGTTGAAGAGCTTCTCACTCACAAGTATGCTCTCGCTGACATCAACGAGGCTATGGAAATGAATATCAGCATGCAGGGTCTCAAGATCGTTGTTAAGGGTGAATAACTAATATAGTTAATATATGTTTAATGTGGGGGGAAGAAAACTTCTTGAAAGAAGCTTTTCTTCCCCCCACTCCCCCTATCTTTCAAGAACTTTCAAAAAAAGGTTTATTTAATTCTATAAAAAATGCGCTCGACCGTTATGTTTCTTAGGTCGAGCACATTTTTTTATGATTCTATTTTTTCAATCTCCGCTAACTTTTTATTATAATAAAGCGATGACAAAGCAGGAACATACATAGAAATTCCAAAAAACATATATCCTAACATTACCAATATCGCACCTTGGAAAACATCTGAAAAATAAACTTCACCGCTAAACAAAAGTATCGAAGGACTAAAAACAATTACCAAAACACTGATCTTATATCCTAAAGGCGCTTTTAAAGCCTTTATTGATATAAAATGAAAAACAGTAGCAATTACTGATATAACAACAATAATGGCAAGACAAACAAAATTAAGTATTTCCATCGACCGCGGTTCACACATTGACCTTAAACAAACGCTTACAAAGATCACTATTATATTCGAAATAAAAGCTACTTTTGTGTAATAATAACCCTTATAACACTCAAGCTTTTTTGAATCATCAGAAATGCCCGATTGATTTTTTAGTTTTTTGGGAGATATAGCATATTTTAAAAAATCATATGCTGTTTTTTTATTTTCACCATCCAAAAAAATATCCTTGCGCTTAACACGCAAAACAAATATATCAAACAATCCGACTACAACAACAGCGCCGTAAAATACATAACTCAAAAAGCTCTTTTGCTGAACAAAACAAATTGCAAAAGTAAGTGAAAAATAAGAAATCTTTAACAAAAGATCGCCAATACCCAACAAAATCGAATTTGCTTTGAAAACAATATCTTGAAATAAATACATAATTGATATTCCGAGTAAGAACATCGAAAACCAGCAAGACAAACCCAAAACCATCGGAAAAAAGAAAATTCCCAACGATAAAACGATTAGCATAATAGCTATAAGAATAATATTTAACATTTCATCTCTCCAATGTTACAAATATACAGTACACTATAATATTATCACTTCCTCACAAAATTGTCAATGCAAAAATCAAATGTTCTCATTTCACTGTTTTTTAAAGTTTTCTTCCCCCTGCATTTATCTTGACAGAACATATAAAATATATTATAATATTATTAATATTTAATCATTTAAGAAAAACGAGGAATTTAAAATGCCCGAACTTTTATCCCCTGCGGGAAACTTTGAAAAGCTCAAAGCCGCTCTGCTATACGGCGCAGATGCCGTTTATCTTGCGGGAACACGCTTTGGTATGCGCTCCGCCGCTGATAACTTTACAAGTGACGAGCTTTATGAAGCATCAGAATACGTTCACGCACGCGGCAAAAAAATATATCTTACCTTAAATACAATGCCTCACGGCTATGAATACCCCGCTCTGCGCGAATTCCTTGAATATATAAAGGGCGCAAAAATAGATGCTTGTATCGTTGCGGATATGGGTGTTATGTATCTTATTAAAGAAATTATGCCTGATATGGAGATCCACGTTTCAACTCAGGCAAGTATCGTAAGCCCTGCCGCCGCAAACGCATACGTATCTTTAGGCGCTAAACGTTTAGTCCTTGCGCGCGAGCTTATGCTTGACGAAATAAAAGAAATAAAAGCATCACTTCCTACGGGCATTGAGCTTGAAGCCTTTGTTCACGGCTCTATGTGCGTTTCTTACAGCGGAAGATGTATGCTCTCTCACTCTCTTACAGGTAGAGATGCAAACCGCGGAGCTTGCGCTCAGCCCTGCCGTTGGGAATATAATATAACCGAAATAAAGCGCCCAGATCAGCCCTATCCCATTGAAGAAAATGAGCTCGGTACGTTTATTATGTCATCGAAGGATATGTGTACTATCTCGATAATTCCTCAGCTTATCGAGGCGGGGATAGACTCATTTAAAATTGAAGGAAGAATGAAGAGCGCATACTATGCGGCTGTAGTTACAAACGCCTACAGAATGGCTATCGACTCCTATCTTTCTTCCCCTGCAGATTACCGTTTCAATCCCGAGCTTATGCGTGAGCTTGAAAGTGTTTCGCACAGAGAATACTGCACGGGATTTTATATCGACGATCCCTTAAAAGAGCCGCAGATGTCAACGATAAACGGTTACATTCGCGAAAAAGCATATTTTGCAACGGCAATAAATGCAGACGAGCTTCCCCTTCCCGATACGTTGGATAAAGAAACCGAAAACGGAAAGCTCTATCCCTTCATTCAGCGAAACAAAATAAAGCTTGGAGATTCGGCAGAGATCATTTCACCTTCAAAAATAGGTAAACCTTTTTACGTAAAAGAGCTATACAACGAAAAAGGCGAGCCTATCGAGTCGGCTCCCCACCCTTCACAAAAATTCTTTGTAAGAGTTCCATTTGAAGTGTTTGAGGGCGACATAATACGTTCGGGAGAATAACAAGCAGAAAAAAAGCATATTCTTCATTAGCTTTATATAGCTTTGGGGGTGAATATGCTTTTTGAAATATTTAAAGCAATAATATTCGGAATAGTAGAAGGTATTTGCGAATGGTTGCCGATAAGCTCAACGGGACATCTTATTCTTCTTGAAGAATTTTTGTCACTTGATATATCAAACGATCAAGCTTTGAACGAGCAGTTTGCAAATATGTTCGACGTTGTTATTCAGCTTGGAGCGGTACTCGCAATAGCCGTTTTGTATTTTAAAAAATTTGATATACGAAAAAAAGAAAATATTACACTTTGGAAAAACATCATAATTGCCACACTACCTGCGGCAATTATAGGATTTGCCGCCGACAAAATATGCGAAAAGATTGCGGGAGTCGGGATAGACACTCTTCTCTTTAACCCGAAAACAGTTGCCACCGCCCTTATAATATACGGAATTTTGTTTATTGCGGTAGAAAAAACAAGTCAAGGCAAAAACGATAGATCGCTATCTGTTACACCGCTCACTGCTTTTTTGATAGGATGTTTTCAATCCTTAGCCATAATTCCGGGTACGTCACGTTCAGGCGCTACGATACTCGGTGCGCGAATTCTTGGAACCGATCGACGCGAAGCCACAGAATTTTCTTTTTTTGCGGCAATACCGATAATTTTCGGGGCGAGCGCGCTAAAAATATTCGAGTTTTTCTCTTTTATGCGTGAAAGCTCTTTATCCTTGCCGAGCTTAGCGATAACCGTACTTACAGTCGCTTTTACGGTATCGTTTCTGGTATCTGTAATAACTGTAAAGCTTTTGACCGATTTCGTAAAAAAACACACCTTTATTCCATTCGGTATATATCGCATAATACTTGGAATTGCGGTGTTGATAATCATAAAATAAAACAAGGAACAATCAAAACAAATGCAAAAAAAGCTTTATATTCCCTATCCTATAATAGTTGAGGGAAAATACGACCGCTTGCGCCTGCTTGAAGTATGCGAAGCTCATATAATAACAACAGACGGTTTTGGAATATTCAAAAAAAGCGAACGCCTTGCGCTTATACGCGAGCTTTCGTCAAGAACGTCGGTTATAGTTCTTACCGACAGCGACGGAGCGGGTAAGCTTATCAGATCTCACATAACGTCAGCCATTCCAAAGGAACGTCTTATACAGCTTTATATTCCCAAAATAGCGGGTAAGGAAAAACGCAAATCCGAGCCTTCCGCCGAAGGAACTCTCGGCGTTGAAGGAATGGAATTTCAATTACTCTATGAGCTTTTACTCCCCTTTGAAAACCGAGATGCGGTAGAACGCTTGAAAGAAAACAAACTTTCAAAGACCGATTTTTATATCGACGGACTTTCGGGCAGAGAAAACAGCTCAGCTCTCAGAGCCGAATTTGCAAAGAAGCTCAATCTTCCTACAGATATGACTGCGAACGCGCTTTTAGCGGCAACCCGCATACTTATTTCCTACGAAGAATATCTCAAGCTTGTAGACAGAAAATAAATTTAAGGAAAACAGAAAAATGAAAGAAGAATTCACAAGGACCGCTGCTCTTCTCGGTGAAGAAGCGATAGCAAAGCTTAACAACTCATACGTTGCCCTCTTTGGACTCGGCGGTGTTGGAAGCTATACCGCAGAAGCACTTGCGAGAGCGGGTATCGGTAAAATACTTCTCATCGACAGCGATAAGGTTTCAAAAAGCAATATCAACCGTCAGCTCTGCGCTCTGCAAAGTACGGTTGGAAGATACAAAGCCGATGTCATAGCCGAACGCCTGCTTGATATCAATCCCGATATAATAATTGAAAAAAGATACGATTTTGTCCTTCCCGAAAATATCGATACCTTTGATTTTTCGAACTTCGACTACGTAATAGATGCAATAGATACCGTAAGCGCAAAAATAGCAATAATAGAGTCTGCAAAAAAATGCAACACTCCCGTAATAAGCTCAATGGGAACAGGAAATAAGCTCGACCCCACAGCGCTCTGCGTGAGTGACATTTCAAAAACATCTGTCTGCCCTTTAGCACGGGCTATGCGAAGAGAGCTAAAAAAGCGCGGAATACTTCATCAGAAGGTCATATTCTCAACGGAAGAACCTAAAACCGTCACCTACGTCGAAGACAGTAAACGAATTCCCGCAAGCATTTCTTTTGTTCCCTCTGTTGCAGGACTCATCGCAGCAGGTGAAGTTATTAAAGAATTAACGCAGCGCTGATCCATATATTTCCATTGTAAAAAATCATTTGTGCAAAATAACGAATTTCAATAATTATCAAAAAAGGGCTTGACAAACTTTTTCAAGAGTTTTCCACAGCCTTTTTTCTTTTTTTGATATTTTTCACCCCCTATTTTAGAGGTTTACCACAGTTTCCACAAAGTTTTCCACAGGTCTTAGGGGAAAACGGGGGTGGAAAACTCAAATTTTAGCCGTCTAAAGCGATGTGTAAATTACACAAAAAAATCAAATGTCAATAGCTTTTCTCCAAAAAAATAATTATTTTTTGACAAAATAAAAGCAAAAAAATCTCTTAAATTACAAAAAAATTATTGTAATATAAGCGCTATCGTGATATAATTATAGTGTATAATTATTTTTAACGAGGCTTACGTGATATACAAGATTTCAGCAGAAGAAAACGGTAAAACCGTAAAGGAAATATTAAGATACGGTGTAGGGCTTTCGCTTGCTTTTACCAAGCGGTTAAAGTTTCTCGACAACGGTATAATGCTCAACGGAACCCGTGTGACGGTACGCGCCACAGTGAAAGAAGGTGATCTCCTCTTTCTCGCGACGGAAGACGTTGATAACGCGACCGATCTTACGCCAACAGATCAGCCTCTTTCGATAATTTACGAAGACGAGCATATAGTGCTTCCAAATAAAAGCGCAAATATGCCAACACACCCCTCCCATAATCACAGAGGCGACACCTTAGCCGATGCTCTTGCATATAAATATCAACAGAGCGACTCTGCTTTTGTTTTCAGATCGATAAGCCGTCTTGATAAAAACACAAGCGGAATATTGCTCATCGCAAAAGACCGTATAAGCGCATCAAAGCTTTCGGCTTCTATGAAAAACGGCGAAATAAAAAAACAATATCTCGCTATTCTTGAAGGCGAGCTCTCGGGAGAAGGTACGGTAGATACTTACATCCGCAGAGCGCAGGAAAGCATTATATTCCGTGAAGTCTGCTCGGCTGACGGAGGCGGCGACAGAGCGATAACAAAATACCGAGTGATCTGTTCAAAAAACGGATATTCGCTCGTTATCGCATCTCCTATAACAGGAAGAACACATCAACTTCGAGTACATTTTGCGCACTTAGGTACGCCAATTCTCTCAGACGATCTTTACGGAAGACCAAGCGAGCTGTTAGACAGACACGCCTTGCACGCTGTATCACTTTCTTTCACTCATCCGCAGACGCAAAAAAATATGAGCTTTTTTGCACCACCGAGTGAGGATATAAAAAGCACGGTAGTCAAGCTTTTTGACGACAACGCTCTCGATTTTTTAACAGAGCTTGAAAAACAGCTTTGAAAACAAACAGAAAATGAATAAGGAACATACAGAAATGAATTCAAATCAAGAAAAAGAATTTTTCTCTTCGGAAAATACCGAAGTAACAAATGAAACTCCCAAAGACACGGAGTTACCCGAGTCCGAAAATATAAATAAAAACGGTGACGGTAACGCACCCGAAGGCAACGGCGAAACTGCAAAAAAAGCAGAAAAGAAAAAAGTTCCGCTTTTTTCAAAAATTCTGCTTGGATTTGCAGCTTTTTGTGCTGTCCTCTATATCATCTTTTTAAACGTTCCCGAATTCTCTGACTTTTTCAATATGAATATCTCTCCCATAATACGCGGATTGCTTGCTCATCTTACAAGCTGGATCCCCTTTTCACTTGCGGAGTTCTTTTTGATATTCTCACCCTTCCTCATAATTTTAATAGTCGGTATAGGTATGAAAAAATATTCCGATTCCTGGAGAAACGTAGGTGTATTCTGCGTTATAATGCTTTCTATCGGATCTTATATTTTCTCGACCTACGCACTCGGCTTTGTTCCCGCTTATCACGGTTCAACACTTGATAAAAAAATGGAGCTTGACAAGCAAAAGGTAAGCGCTGCAGAACTTTATGACACCGCTATGATAGTTTCTGAGCAATTAACAAAAGAATCGGAAAATATAATATATAACGGTGAAGGCTTTTCGGTTATGCCATACGGATATAACGAGCTTAACGACAAGCTTATGGAAGCATACGAAAAAGCCTATGAAAAATATGACTTTATCTCCCCGCTTCACAGCAATATAAAAGAAGTAATGCTCAGCGAGCCTATGACTTACACCCATATAAGCGGCGTTTACACTTTTTTTACAGGCGAAGCTAATCTCAATATAAATTTCCCCGACTATGTGCTTCCCTACACCGCAGCGCACGAATTTGCGCATCAGAGAGGTATAGCACGTGAGGACGAAGCAAACTTTGTTGCCTTTCTCGTTTGTATGGAATCGGACGATGCTTACATCAGATATTCTGCATATCTTAATCTCTATGAATATCTCGCAAGCGCTTTGAATTCAGCCGACAGAAACGCCTATGCGGTAGTTTACGCAGGACTTCCTATGGGCGCAAAAACAGATATGGCAGCATATTCCAAATTCTTTAAAAAATACCAAAAGACCGTTGTCAGCGAAGTATCGGGCGCTGTAAACGATACCTTCCTCAACATCAACGGAGTTGAAGAAGGCTCAAAGAGCTACGGAATGGTAGTAGATCTTGCAGTTGCTTATTATAAAGCACAGTAATCCGATACTCCCGCAGTACGCATATTTTGTATCTGCGCTCTCTAAGAAAACAAGACTGTTCGGAGGACTTTATGGAAAAATTTCTCATCCGAGGCGGAAAACCGCTTAACGGTGAAGTAAATATAGGCGGTATGAAAAACTCCGCTCTGCCAATACTTTTTGGAACCATCGCAACAAACGATATCTGCATAATAGAAAATCTGCCCGATATCAGCGACGTTAAAGATTCAATCGAGATACTCGAAAGTGTTGGCGCAAGCGTAAGATTTGTAAACACGACTACCGCTATTATAGATACAAGACAGGTAACGATGAAAAGCCCACCGCTTGAAATTGTTGGAAAGATACGTGCATCATACTATCTTTTAGGCTCGATGCTTGGACGTTTCAAAGGCGCTCAGGTAGGACAGCCGGGCGGATGTGATTTTGGAAACGGCAGACCTATCAACCAACACATCAAAGGCTTTGAGCTTCTCGGCGCGCGTGTTTCCTACGAAAGTAACGCTGCGATAACCTTAAACGCAAAAGACGGACTTCGCGGAAACTTCGTTTATTTCGATATTGCCTCTGTCGGTTCAACCATCAATATAATGTACGCAGCGGCGTTTGCCGAAGGTACTACAATAATCGAAAATGCGGCTCGCGAACCGCATATAGTTGATACTGCTTGCTTCCTCAATGCCTGCGGTGCCAACATTATGGGCGCGGGAACTACCACAATAAGAATTAAAGGTGTAAAAAAGCTTCACGGCTGCACTTACAGAATAGCACCCGATATGATAGAAGCAGGAACCTATATGATAGCGGGAGCTATGACGGGCGGAACCGTTACGGTAAAAAATATAGTTCCAAAGCATATGGAAGCGGTAACATCTAAATTCCGTGAAATAGGTATCCCTATGGAAATAAGCGACTCTTATATTACTGTAAAGCCCACGCCTGAATTCAGAAGTGTGGAAATAAAAGCAAATCCCTATCCGGGTATTCCCACCGATATGCAGCCTCAGTTCAGTACTCTTATGACCTTAGCGCAAGGAATGAGCTCGATATCGGACGGTATCTATTCAACACGTTTCAAATACATATCCGACCTCAAAAAAATGGGGGCTAATATCGACTTCGACCAAAAGAATTCGGTTCTCCGCATTATAGGAGTTCCTCAACTCACAGCTGCTGAAGTAAAAGCGCCCGATCTGAGAGCGGGAGCTGCACTTATTCTTGCGGCACTTGCCGCTGACGGAATAACGACCGTAACTAACGTAGAGCTTGTAGAACGAGGATATGAACATATTATAGAAAAGCTTCGCGGACTCGGAGCTTTGATAAAAAGAGGATAAATAAAAAGCTGTCGCAAGACAGCTTTTTATTTATCCCTTATACTGTTATAGAATTATATATATCCCCTTCAAGAGTTTTAAATATAAATTCTCGGTTTTGATAAACGATATATCCTTTATAGGAATTTTCTTTTGGAATGGACGTCGATCCCGGATTTATATAGTAATTACCGTTACCAAAGCTCTCAGCTGCCGGAACGTGCGTATGGCCGTGTAAAAGCACGTCGCCTTTTTGTAAGAACGAACAGCTCCCCTTATTGTAAATATGCCCGTGAGTTGCAAAAATACATATTCCGTCAACGTATATCCGAGTACTGTCGGCAAGTATCGGAAACTCGAGGACCATCTGATCCACCTCAGCGTCGCAGTTTCCACGCACAGCAATTATTTTTTCTTTATAACAGTTAAGAAGCTCTATAACCTTTTTGGGCGCATATCCGCAAGGAAGATCGTTTCTCGGTCCGTGATACAAAATATCACCGAGTATCAAAATCTTATCGCACTCTTCCCTTTCAAACGCATCGATAA
This sequence comes from uncultured Clostridia bacterium, assembly GCA_937894775.1. Taxonomy (GTDB): domain Bacteria; phylum Bacillota; class Clostridia; order Oscillospirales; family CAG-272; genus HGM12713. Next base: position 12,342 of record CALAXC010000075.1, on the reverse strand, counting down.
TTTTCTTGGCTGACTCGGCATCTCCGTGTATATCCGAGCATATAAAAAGCTTTTTCATACCGTTCATCTTATCGCCCCGTTACCCGCTATAAGATATTTCTCGGTCGTAAGTGCCATAAGTCCCATAGGGCCTCTTACGTGAAGCTTTTGCGTTGATATACCAATCTCTGCCCCAAATCCAAATTCTCCGCCATCTGTAAATCTGGTAGATGCATTTACATATACGGCTACCGAATCTATTCTGTTCATAAATGCGTGAGCACTATTCATATTTTCGGTAACGATCGCTTCGCTATGTCCTGTGCTGTATTTATTTATATGATCAATAGCCTCGTCTACAGAATCAACTACTCCCACAGCCACTATATAATCATCGTACTCAGTCGCAAAATCCTCATCGGTAACAGGCGAAGCTTTAATAACAGAGCAAACTCTCGCACATCCGCGAATATCTACATTATATTCAGCAAAAGCCCTCTCAAGCATAGGCAAAAAGCTTTCAGCTACAGCAGAATGTACTAAAATAGTTTCTATCGCATTACAAACCGAAGGACGTGAACATTTTGCGTTTACAGCTATCTTTATAGCCTTATCAAGATCGGCAGACTCATCTATATAAAGATGGCAATTACCCGCACCCGTTTCAATGACGGGAACTTTGGAATTCTGAACACAAGCATTTATAAGTCCTTTTCCGCCTCGAGGAATAAGAACATCAACAAGTCCTCTCATCGACATAAGCGCATTTGCGCTCTCTCTGTCGGTAGACTGAATAAGCTCGACTGTTCCTTCATCAAATCCGCAATTTGAAAGCGCCATCTTGATTATTTTTACAAGAGCCTTATTCGTATTTATCGCTTCCTTACCGCCACGTAAGACAACGGCATTTCCCGTTTTTAAGCAAAGTGCCGCAGAGTCAACCGTTACGTTTGGACGCGCCTCATATATTATACCTACAACACCGAGAGGAACACGGATGCGTCTTATTGCTATACCCGAAGGACGCGACCACACATCTCCCTTACCTATAGGATCATCAAGAGCGGCTACACTTATAAGCGAATCCGCTATTCCCTTTATTCTTGAATCGTTAAGCATAAGACGGTCAAGCATAGGCTTCGGTACTCCGTTCGCTTCAGCCAGATCAAGGTCCTTATTATTAGCCTCTATTATACTTTCACTATTCTCGCACAAAAAAGCCGCAAGAGTATGCAAAAGTTTATTTTTTTGAGTTTCACTCGCAAGCGCCATAACTCTTGAAGCTTTTTTTGCGCTTTCACAAAGCGCTCTTACATCAGCATAAATATCCATATTTTTTGATATCCTTTACTTATATTTTTTACTTATATTTTTTATTTCTATTATTTCATTTAAGCTTTTTTATATGCTTCTTTTATTTCACAAACAAACATACGGTGGTAGCCCGCTGAAGCATAATTTGAAAGTAAGCTCTTATCAAGAAAAGCAGACTCTTTAAGATCATCCTCATAAAGTATACGGCAAGAAAGAAGTGCCTCTGCCTCGCATATCATAGGAACTCCGTTTACGCGCTCGGTAGTAAATCCGCATTTTTCAAGCTTATCTGTATCTCTTCCGCTTGCTCGTCCGCAAAAAGTAAGAGCCTCGCGTTTACTGCTATTAAAAAAAGCAATAGAAAAGTCCTTTTCCCTCTCCATCAGTGAATACGTGTGTCGCTCAGGTCTTACAAAGCAGATACACACAGGACGGTTCCAAAGAACTCCCAGAGCCCCCCAACTTGCCGTCATAGCATTCACCTTCTTATTTTCTCTATCCTCTACCGTTATAAGCATCCAATCATCACCGATAGCCTTAACCGCATTTTCAAACGTACGTATGTCTATTTTTTCAAAGCCTTCCATAATTACCTCCGTTAGTATATATTTTATTATAATCATTTGTTTCGTCTTTGTCAATCTTTTTTACAAAAGAATAGGTCATATATGTAGATACAGAAATATTTTTTGAGGGAAATTTCAAAAAATATAGGTACGGGGGAAGAAAATTTCAAAAAAGAAATCTTCTTCCCCCGCAATTATCATTTACAGCTTAGCATCCGCAGCAGCAGAAAAGCACGAGAATTATAGCTATAATGATCCACCAAGTGCTGTTATCGCCAAAAAGATTACACAAACAGTTATTCATAAAAATATCCTCCGATTAGTTATGATGTAAAGGAGTTTTTGCTCCCCTGATACCATACTATGACGGAGGATATATTTGTGTGAAAAATTATTTCAAATCAAATTTCAAAATCAACGGGCAGACCAAGACGGTCAGATTCAAAGCAAGCTTCCATAACCTTCATAAGTCTTACCTGTTGCGCGTGAGTTACCAACTGCTCAGCCTTTTTATCTATCGTAAGACAGATGTTTCTATAAAAATCGTGTACGTCAAGCTTTACAGACGGAAGAGTATATTCTGCCTGAGTTTCTTTGGAACGGGGAGCCATCGTCTTAGTAAGTCCTGCAGCAGTAACTACCGGTACTACGTCTTTATCTTCCCAATTCTTGCAGCAAACTACCTCACAATCCTTGCCCCATCCGCGAACGATAGCGCTTCCGTTAGTTCCCACCATATAATATCTGGGGAGAGAAATAAAATTCGAAGTACCTACCTCAACTCTTGCAACAGGTCCGTCCTCAAAATACATATCAAGCTTAAATCCGTCATCAACCTCATAATTAGTTATGTGATCAAATCTGCAATAAATACTTGCAAGCTTCTTTCCTTTTACCATCTGCAAGATCTGGTCTATAAGATGTACGCCCCAGTCGAGAAGCATTCCGCCTCCGTGTTCCTTTTCCTTTCTCCAGTCACCGGGAATTCCGTGCGACCCCTGAACGCGTGATTCAATGCTGAAAACCTCGCCGAGATCACCCGATTCGTAGACCTGCTTCATAAGTATAAAATCCGCATCCCAACGTCTGTTCTGATGCGTCGAGAAAACTTTTCCTGTGCGTTCCGAAGCCGCAATCATTTCTTTAAGCTCGGTAAGATTCATAGCTACGGGCTTTTCGCAAATAACATTCTTTCCGGCTTCCATAGCCTGTATAGAAAGAGCCTTATGAAAATCGTTCGGTACCGCAACAGTTACGATCTCAACATCCTTATCCGACAAAAGATCCTCGTACGAAGAATATACGTGGATCGAATTTTCAATTGCAACCGCACGTCTTTTTTCATCTATATCCCATATTCCTTTAAGCTCAACAACGTCACTGTTAATAATATGACGAGTATGCCAAGAGCCCATTCCACCGTAGCCTACAACAGCTACACCTTTTTTAGCGCACATTTTAGTAAAGATCCTTTCAATCTGAAAAACTGTAATTTATAAATTATAAAATGAAAAGCACAAAACATTCCATTACAGCTTATATTTTGCCATTTTAAACGGAATATGTCAAGTACACGCCTAAATAAAAGCAATATTTGTCCAATTTTATTTCACGTTGTGTCTATAAAAAGCAAAAAACAAAAAAAGATAAAAAAATAACAAAATGCTATTGAGAAAAATCCTAAAATATTATATAATATATATGTATGTACATTTTTAATATCTAAAACACGGAGAAAAAGATGCAGAAGAATATAAGAAATTTTTCTATAATAGCTCATATCGATCACGGAAAATCAACTCTTGCCGACAGAATTCTCGAAGCGACCGAAGCAGTGTCAAAAAGAGAAATGGAAGAGCAGCTCCTTGATAATATGGATCTTGAAAGAGAAAGAGGAATAACTATAAAAGCCCGTGCCGTAAGAATGGATTATAAGGCTCCCGACGGAGAAATATATCAGTTCAATCTTATCGACACACCAGGTCACGTTGACTTTAATTATGAAGTTTCCCGTTCGCTCAATGCCTGCGACGGAGCTCTTTTGGTAGTTGACTCAACTCAAGGAATTGAAGCTCAGACCTTAGCAAACGCATATCTCGCTGTTGATGCCGATCTTGAAATCATCCCCGTTATCAACAAAATAGATCTTCCGTCTGCTGACGTAGAACGGGTAAGAAATGAAATAGAAGACATCGTAGGTATTCCTGCCGAAGACTGCCCTGCTGTGTCAGCAAAAACAGGTCTGAACATCGATCAGGTGCTCACAGCAGTAGTAAATGGAATTCCCGCTCCAAAAGGCGATCCCGACGGAAAGCTCAAAGCACTGATATTCGACTCTTACTATGACAGCTATCTTGGTGTCGTAGTTTATGTTCGTGTATTTGACGGACAAGTTAAGAGCGGTGACAAGATAAGACTTATGAGTAACGGTGCAACATTTGATGTTGTGGACGTGGGATATATGACCGCATTCGGACTTCAAAAATGCGAGTGCCTTTCTGCGGGAGAGGTTGGATATATAACAGCTTCTATAAAGAATATAGGAGAAACCAGAGTCGGAGATACCGTAACACTTGATGCAGATCCCGTTGATAAAGCACTTCCCGGATTTAAAGCCGTTCAACCTATGGTTTACGCAGGTATTTATCCCGCAGACGGAGCAAAATACGGTGACCTCCGCGATGCGCTTGAAAAGCTTCAGCTCAATGATGCGGCTCTTATATTCGAGCCCGAAACTTCAATAGCTCTTGGCTTCGGATTCCGTTGCGGATTTTTGGGCCTTTTGCATATGGAAATAATCGAAGAAAGACTTGAACGCGAGTTTAATCTCGATCTTATAACAACAGCCCCTTCGGTTATTTATGAAGTAAAGAAAAGAGGCGGAGAGATTGTAAGGATAGACAATCCCTCTAACTTCCCTACAGCCGATGAAATAGAAATTGCGTATGAACCTATCGTAAGAGCAAATATTATAACACCTACCGAATACGTAGGCGGACTTATGGATCTTTGTCAGGACAGACGAGGAGTGTTCATCGATATGAAATATATCGATACTTCAAGAGTAGAGCTTCACTACGATCTTCCGCTTAATGAAATAATATATGACTTTTTCGATGCACTTAAAAGCCGTTCAAGAGGATATGCATCGCTCGACTACGAACTTGGAGAATACGTACCGAGTAAACTTGTTAAGCTTGATTTTCTTCTTAACGGTGAACAGGTCGATGCACTTTCATTTATAGTTCACGAGGAAAAAGCATACGGCCGCGCAAGAAAAATTGCAGAAAAACTTAAAGATAATATTCCGCGTCAGCTCTTTGAAGTACCGATCCAAGCGGCAATAGGCTCAAAGATAATAGCAAGGGAAACAGTTAAAGCTATGAGAAAAGACGTGCTTGCAAAATGCTACGGCGGAGATATAACGAGAAAGAAGAAGCTCCTTGAAAAGCAGAAAGAAGGAAAGAAAAAGATGCGCCAGCTCGGCTCAGTCCAGATCTCCCCCGAAGCATTCATGGCAGTGCTTAAGCTTGATGATGATAAATAATCGTAATACGAATGATATGCTAAAGATATTATAAAATTGAAATTACCTATCTAAAATAAATAAAAAAGCACTTGTGGAAAATCCACAAGTGCTTTTTTATTATATTGTGTTACTATATTTCACGTCTTTTTGTTATCAAAGCAGCTCCTATAATTGCAACTACTGAAACAACTGAAAGTGCCGCTGCAGAACCGCATCCACCGAACCCCTTATCCACAACAGGTAGGTTGGGCACCGACTCACTCACATTAGCACCAGTTTCGGGTTCGTCCGTCTCAGGCGCATCAGTTTCAGGTTCGTCCGCCTCAGGCACATCAGTTTCGGGTTCGCCCGTTTCAGACGCATCAGTTTCAGGTTCAGGAGCATACTTTACAAGTATCGCCTCAGCATCCGTTTTAAGCTTTGAAACATCTATTTTATTAAGTTGTTCAACTGTTGTAGCATCGTCTAAGCTCTTTATAATAGCATCATGCGCAGCCGAATACTTAGAATAAGAATCCTCGGTATAATAATTATTCGAGTTAACTATCTTCGCTCCAAGCTCATTCTTAAGCTCTATGCGTCTTTCATCTGCGGGAGTCATAAGGAACGCTTCGACATTTGCCTTAAGCTCGTGCACATTTATTTTACTAAGATCTGCATTTTTAGCAAATATCATAGCAACTATTTCATCATAAGCATCGGAATAATGTCTGTATGAATCCTCGGTGTAAATTCCGTCATTTGCTATCTTTGTACCAAGCTGTTCAAAAAGATCTCTTGCGGTCAAAGGAAGTTCTGTCACATAGCTATGCTTTAAGCTCTCTTTACCGAAAAGCGTAATATAGCTTGCAGGCACAGGATGTCCGGATCTTGTTCCTTGCGCTACCCAATTGGGAGAAATACTGTCGCCTAAATTAGGAGTTGTTAAATTATTCTCTATCACCACAGTAACCGAAACCGATGAGCCTGTATTAGCAGGATTTAGTTCGTTAAAGTTTCCAACCGCAGTTCCGCCCCTATATGTAGACGTTGCAACTGTTTTTGCTATATTATAAGTAAAATTACTCGAACAATGACCTATCAATCTTCCCACAAAGTAAGTTGAAGCCTTTGCATGAGCTCCACTGCCGGGAGTAAATGATGCAGTGGATTTCATTGTTCCGCCGAATATAGAATTATTAACCGTAACAGTAGAGCCTGCGGTCTGTGTTCCCGCTAATTTTCCCATATAAACACCGTTACCTTCATAAGTTCCGTAATAAGCACTGGTTTCAATATTGAGCTTTGCTGTACGCCATTTATCATCATTTAATGTTTTATTGGCGATATTTCCAACCATTCCTCCAATATACTTTTTAACCGCACTCGATGAAGCAGTGGCAATAGTTCCCGCAAAAATCGAGCTGTCTATTCTAAGGTCTCCTCCAAGCGTTGCGCAAAATCCGCCGATATTAACGCCCGTATAAGCTGTTTTAAGATATGTATCACTTGACAAAACCTGCTTGTTAGTACATAAAAGATTAGCTTCCGAATATACGTTTTCAATAAGTGCGTGGCTATCAAAGGCTACGCTTGAAAAGATAGAAGCCACACCCATAGCGGAATTTTCTATTAAGGAATTCTTTATCTGTAAATTTCTTACAACAACGTTCATATCCTTTGTTGCAGCGCCGCCTACACCGAATATAGAGCCCGAGCCGCCCTTGCTTGCGGAAATATAAAGTCCGCTTATCGTATGTCCTTGACCGTCAAAAATACCGCCAAAGCCAACCTGCTTTGTTGTACGGCTGAATTTATACACTGACGTGCTTGACGGAGCAGTTGTGCCGAAGGTTATACCCGGATTTAAAACTATATCCGTGTTAAGAATTATAGTCTGCCCCTCAAAAGGCATCTTACCCGTCCATGAAATTGCCGCAAGGTTTCCCTCCGCTCCTTTAGCTTTTCCGGTATCATCAGTTCCAAGCTCATTCATTTTATTCATAAAAGCGATAAAATCGGGAATATCGTTTATTTCGAGAATGCTTTTATTTGCATCATACCAATTGGGGTCTGCCGAATAGCTTGCCGCATTTGCGGGGAGACTCAGCACAAGAGTCGATAAGGGCACAAGCACGGTCAATATTACCGTACAGAATAAAATTGCAGATAATATTTTTCTTTTCATAACGCCCTCCTGGCTTAGCTATAAACCTTCGTCTGTTTAACAGCCATTGAAGGAATGGTTATAGTCACGGTGCTGGAATGATTGTAATGCTTTGTTGTGCTTGAATATAACCACTTATTCTGATCATTTTGTTTAATATACGTATTATAATCGCTATTAGTTGCCGACCACAAGCAGATATCGGCAGCTACCGCCTTATAGGTTGCAAGAGTGCCCTCTCCGTTACCGTGGTGCGCTACCTGCAAAATATCGCTCTTTATATAATTTCCGTACGCGGGAGTGATTATCGCGTTACTAACTCTGTTTGTGGTATCACCGAATATCATCATGGTCTTACCCTGCATAGTCAAACGACAAGTGATAGACGTATCGTTTATCCAGCGGAATTTGTTCAGATAATAATCCTCGTGGCAAGCCAAAAATTCTATCTCACATCCGGGGAGATAAAGCTTTTCGCCCGTATGGAAGGTATATATTGGAGCTTTAGGGAAATTATTTTTTACAATATTCGTAATAGTTGCAACAGGAGTTGCGTAATTTGCGGCAGGATTTTTCTCATTCCAATTAGGAGAATATTTATTGGCTATCTCCTTAAAATCGGGCATATTCCACGCAACCAGCTCAAGCTCGATCTTATTCTTGTAAGAAGGTATAAATTTCTGGAAGAGCGCGCGGTGGTCGGTATGAATATGTGTTACAAGCCAAGTTATGCGAGGCTTTTCTCCCGCTGGAGCCTTCGAACTAAGAAAATTCCAAAGCGTTGTGCTATCTTTGTTATAAGTCGTATTGCCGAGTCCTCCGTCTATAAGAAGAAAGCTTCCGTCCTCAAGTTGAATAACTATTGAAGTTCCAATTTCTCCAAGAGCTAACATTGTAATCGTCGGTGTGACTTTCTTTGAGTATCCCGTAATAGGCTTTTTAGCAGGAACGTAGGTTTTGGGTCCGTAGACTACGGAAAACTGATTAAGCTTTGCAAACCAATTTACGTGAACTATTGTGTCACCCTTAACGTAAAGATAAAAATTATTCGTATTTATAGTATTTTGCTGTTGAAGAGTAAAGCCCTTACTAATAAGAGTTGAACAGTAATTTGAAACGTCAGCCGCCTTTATGCCGGTATAAGTAATTTGATAATTTCCACCGCCCGCACTGTAAATTCCCTTATTTGTTACGCCCGTAGAGCTGCTGAGTGTAATAGGAGGAATATATTCGCTTACAGCACATTTATCATAGGCAAATTTCAAGTCTGCCGCAACCACGTATTTGTTAGAACCGACAGCTTTGATTTTGGAAACAAAGCTTGTGAGAATATTACCAAGAAGACCTGAATCTATAACTCCTATGTATATCGTTTCTCCCGAAACGGCGACCGCTGATCCGGTCCATGATTTAAACTCGGGAGCCCCCTTGTAATTGTTATTAATAAAATCTGAAAAAGCACCTACAACTATCTGCTTCCCACCAATACTCGGTACCTGAGATTTTACGTTAGCATTGAAATCAGCGCCCGTTTTTGCCTTCAAGTCGCTGATAAACGTCTTCATTGGCGCCAACGAAAGACTGTAATGGGACACTATTTCATAAGCAGCGATTGAATTTGAACTGACAGTAAGAGGTGTGAGCTTTGAATCAGACTTAACCATTACCTCTTTACCGCCATCTGGTGTTGTAGTTACTATAACATCTTCCTTAGATGAATCTGATTTATTTGAAGACGTAGCGGTTGTATATTTATTTTTTTCTGTATTCTTCTCATCTGTGTGAGGAGAATCTGTAACTATCTCGCTGCCAAGATCCTCGGATATATCCGAACCCAAAATTTCATTGTAAGGCTTTTGAATACCACAACCGAAAAGGCAGGATATAACTGTGATAATTACAAGTAATAATGCTATTGTTTTTAAAGTGGTTTTCATTGTCTTTCCCCTTAATATTTTTAAGATTTCATTCAAAGCTTTCACATCAATATATTACATTATTGTAAATATATTCATTTTTATCATATCATTTTTACATAAATTTGTCAATACTTTACAAAAATTTTTAATAACGATTAATGCTATCTGTCAAAATACAGATAATACTTGACAAATCAATAAAAACGTGGTACAATCTTACAAAACGAGATTATACCACGGTGTTCTGCATTATGCATTATGCATTTTGCATTATTATAAATATGCGGGTATGGCGGAATTGGCAGCATTGAGAGTGAGCGCACCCTGTGGGTGATGAAGCGAACTCGAAATGGCGCAGAAACGCGAGCAATACGAACGGACTGTGAGTAGTGCGACACGTTTCAAGAGTCGTTAGCACTCGCTTCAAATTTAAACTTAATAAATATGCGGGTATGGCGGAATTGGCAGACGCGTAAGATTTAGGATCTTATGTTAATTCGTGCAGGTTCGACCCCTGTTACCCGCACCAAACAGTAGAAATCCGAACCCAAAGCCGGTAGGCGAAGGGTTCGGATTTCTTTGCGTTTTCGCAGAAAACGAGTGTTCGGGTGATATGTGATGATAATCAGGTTTTAAATTTGCGTTTGGAATCAGCTATGCTTGCTTTGCAGCTTATCGTAAAGAGTGGGAATCGTATGCTGATGATCTCCGCAAAAATGCCATCCGAGACCGCCTTTGCTGGTGGGACGGTTTACGATATTTTTTCGGGGACGGTAATAATAGTTGGGATCATTATACCCGATCTTGGAACGGTAATCCCCCAAATCTATCAAGTCGAAATTTGCGGTGGTAATGTCAAACGTTGGGTATCCGAGATTTCTCGCAATGGACAGTGCCTTCAAAAAGACCTCCGCTCCGATCACCGCTGAGCCGAAATTCAAGAAAACGCCTCCGTCAAGATCGCAAACTGTTGCACACATTTTCTTAAAATCAATACCCGAACATTTACCGATCAGCGCCATATTGCAAGAGGGATGCTGATGAATGATATCGGTTCCGAGGGCAATGTGGTAGGTGGCCGGAATATTGTTGACGTACGCCTGATACAGTACGCAATCCTCACGGTATGGAAATTTGTCGGGATTTTCAAAAATATACTTTCCCAATGCCTCTCCGTAACCCAGATCCTGCTCGGCTCCCAATCGCAATGCCTCGTTCATCCAAGCCCCGGTCTGCTCCCACATTCCGAAGGAACCGTCCTCGATGGCAGAGGGAACGTCCTCGCTGGTTCCCCCAAGATATGCCAGCTCAAAATCGTGAATGCTTCCGGCACCATTCGATGAAATATGCGTTATGGTTTTGTTTTTTATCATTGCGATCAAATAGCGTGAAAGGCGGTTCTTGATCACGTGGGCGCCCATCGACCAAATAACAGGGCGATTTCTGCTTCTCGCCTTTGCGATTCTTTCAACCAACACGTCAAAATCGGGATGCTCGAAGTTTTCATGAGGCGTAACACCCGGTGTCATAAGATTATCAATGGTGACCAAATTTCTTCGGTCGTTTGCGTCGTATGTTTTAATGTTATCAAATACCAGCTGCCGGTTTTTTCCTTCGCCAATAAAAATTCCTCTGGTTTCCATATTAATTCTCCAGCCATGTTAAAATTTTATCTACATTCTCAAAACAATCTACGAGAGCGTGTGCTCCGGCCTTGGTTAACCGCTGAATCTTTACATCATCAAATCCGCACAGCTCTTTTTCTTTTCCACAGATGCCAAGCGTACAAGCACCTACGGCTTTTCCTAATCTGATCTCGACAGGTCCGTCTCCGACTACGAGAAGTCCACTGTGATTTTTCGCGATCAGCCGTTCCAAGGTTGCTTCTTTTGAGCAATTCTCACTGTGTGGTTTTGCTCCGGCAATCTCCTCAAAAAAGCAAGAAAGACCAAGCGCTTCTGCCTCTTTGATCACGTCTTCCTCATCGGTTCCGCTTGCCGCATAGAGTCGAATACCTCTTTCTTTAAGGGCAGCAAGAAATTGCTTGGATCCGCGCATGATGTAATGATCTGCTTTACCCGCTTGCGCGTCTGCTTTGTTTTTTTCCACGTTTATCATTAATCTGCGGTTGTACTCCGCCTTGTATTCCCAAGGATCAAGTGGCGTTTTCCCCTGTTGCTTAACGCGTTCGGCAAGCCATTTCATTTGAAGTATGGTTTGAATTCCGGTCGAATCTTTAATATAATCGCGAACCTCTCGTTGGTTTTCCTCGGTATATCCGTCGCCGAAAATACATTCCAGCATAAGAGGCTCCATAACGGCTTCCCAACCGCAACGAAGCGTCGACAAGGTTCCGTCAAAATCAAAAACGGCAGCAACAATTTTTTTCTTTTCGTGTTGCTCCAAAACGATCATAAGTGCATTCCTCCATTAAAGTAATATTCCAAAGCCGTAATAGCGGCGGCATAAGCGCGTGCATTTTTTCCAAGGCAAGAAGAATACACATGAAATTGGTGTACCTTCCGTGAGAATGCAGCGCGGTCAAGAGCGCTTTCTATCATTTCCTTCAGTACATAATCCGCATTCGTCAACTCTCCGCCCAAAACGATGTTCAGAGGTTCAAATAAGTTTACGGCATTGATACAAAGGACTGAAAGAATTTTCCCTTGCTCCCGCAGCGCAGTCATTGCTTTCTGATCGCCGTTTTCGGCTCTGCATATCAGGTCATTCCAACTGCTTGCACCGGCTTTTTGCACTGTTGCCGGAATAGATGCGTATAATTCGGCGCAACCGACGTTTCCGCAAAATAAAATATTAACCATCTTTCTCTTCTCTTTTTATGTACTTTATTTGTTCTACTGTGGAATTCTTGGCTCTCTCGCACATACA
>CALAXC010000074.1 GCA_937894775.1 uncultured Clostridia bacterium | reverse complement strand
ACATTTTCAACATCGATTTCTTCAAAATCTTCCGCCTTTGCATACAGACGAACGGTTGCAAAGGGGATAACGCCGGTATTTGGCGATTGACTGGCAGATAAGTCGGGAACGGTAATGGATAGCGGTCGATTAAACTGTCCGCTTCTGTTGGTTAGCCGCATCGCAATGGCGGCGCCGCTGCTATCGGTGATTGTGACTGCGACATCTTTTAAAGGAATTTGCGCGTTACTGGTGTAAGCATGTACTTGTATATAGCCAGTTGCAGACAATGATATGGCCTCCTTTCCTGATTCAAAGCATTATAGCCCTGAACCACTGGAAGCAGAGCATTTGTAATAAGAGATAATTGCAGAGCGTGTGGAATGTGTGTCGATGCCTGCCCTAACAATCTTATAGAGCTTGTGCCTTATGATTCAAAATATGTTGTTCAATCTTTTTTTGTTCGCTCACGGAAAAACACTCAACCTTCTTTTCTCTTGCCTTGGGTCGTTTGATTTTATTTCCTATGTATTCACTTGTCACTCCAAGTGGTCGGATTGTTCATACCTGATCTACTCAAAGGCAAAGAGCCGAGGCTGACGAAACATATTCCAAAAGTTCCGAAAATGCTTGTGTTTACAAAGAATTTTGAAACACGAAAGGAATATGATTATGGAAAAGTACATCACTAAAAATGGCATCAACTACGAGCTTCGCGGCGAACAATACTACCCGATGCTTGAAATCTCAGAGCAAACAAACTATGAAATTGGCAAATACGGACATCTTCATCTTGACTTTATCAAGAAGCACCGCAGAGGTACATATACCACTCTCTTAACCGAAGGGTGTTTGAACGAACACCTCCACAATATCGACGAGCTGATCCCGAACAAGAGCAATGAAGAAATCCTTGTGTCGAAGAACAAAACCATTGACCAACAGAAGAAGGTCATCGTCGGTTTTGCGGCAGGTTGCGCTATCGGTCTGTTTATATTGGGGTTCATCTTCATTGAACCGTTGCGAGAGAGCTTGGTTCAGTTAGGCTTAGGTATAATTTGCGTGATGCTCGGTATCTTCAATATGTGCGGAAACATCGGCACGATCCATTGGTACAATCGCCGTAAGGTCACGAAGGAGAACCAAAAGGCATATTGTATGTTCGTCGGTCTTGGAACGCTTATCGTTGGTGTTGCTATAATTGCCGGCGCGGTTATACAAGCGTTAGGAAACATAGCGGCAAGCGGATTGGTGATAGGCGTAGGTGTTCTGATTGGATTAGCTCTTATACTGTACGCACAATTCAAATATAATAAAGGTCTGTTCTAAAAGCTATGCCCAAGAGGCTTGGAAAAAGAAAATTGCCAGGCTGAAGGAAAAGCGCGGCGAAATAGCGTCGGACGTATCTGCTTGAAAAATCCGATAAAATGTGCTATAATATTTAAAAAATCTGAAAGGAGAGCTATTATGAACAAGACTGATTTGATCAATGTAGTTGCTGCCAACGCAGGCGTTTCAAAAAAAGACGCCGAGGCTGTTATCAAAGCGACACTTGATGCGATCACTACCGCTATGACAAACGGTGAAAGTGTTCAGCTTCTCGGCTTCGGAGCCTTTGAGGTTCGTGAACGTGCGGAACGTACAGGACACAACCCCAAAACAGGCGAGGCGGTTAAGATTGCCGCGTGCAAAACACCCGTATTCAAGCCGGGCAAGCCCTTAAAGGATGCCGTAAATAAGTAATACACCAATACTAAAATATCCCCTTGGCGGTTCATTTCGAACTGTTCAAGGGGATGTTTTTTTATTACTTTTGTAAGCCTTTTGCCAATTACTGTTTAAGCAATCGGAAGCGTTATTGTAAAGGTTAACTTGTGATTCGAATATTCGTGAGTAAGAGTGCCGTTCATTGCTTCGATATGGCTCTTGCAAATATACAAGCCAAGTCCGACATTTTCCTCTCCTTCGTTACCCGAATAATACGGATGGAACACATCCTTATCTCCAAATCCCTTTCCATTGTCTGTAACAGTAATGATACATTTATCAAATTTACGATAGACTTTAAGCCAAATATTACTGCATTCGGCGTGTTCAATGGCGTTCAAAATAAGATTATGAAGCACCGATTTTAATGCGTCGGGTTTTGCAAAAGCAAGAGCACGCTTTGCCGAAATTGTCATTACAATTCCGTTTGCTTCTGCATCGGGGACAAGCTCGGCATACTTCGCATTCAGAATTTCATCAATTGATACGGTCACGGGTGTTTCCGCAATATACTTCCGCTTGGCATAATCAGCAACCGCAGAAAGATTATCATACAGATCCGATACTTTCGCTTCGATGATATCAATGGTTTTAAGCTGGTCACCCCGTTCTTGCTTTTGACGTAATGCGGACAGATAAACACGAGCGGAGGAAAGCGGCTTCTTCATATCGTGAGAAATGAACTGCAATATTCTTTCGCGTTCTTCAATGATAGTCTGCATATTCTTCGTCTGAAGCTCTACCTCTGCCTCAAGATTAGACGTCAATTGACGGTTGCGGCGTTCGGACAGAATAAATTCACGGAATCCTATCACCAGAATTACGCCAAGCATCATCAAAGACAGCCACATCAAAGGACTGTAACGTATGTTCACGCTTTCGCCGAACAAGAACATTACATAAAAGACGAGTACCGATGACAGAGCGTTGTTAACACAAAGCTTTATCTGCTTTCCGCGCAATATTTCGATTACCGAAAATACAATAACAGTCAGAATTACAAAAGAGCCGATGATTTGATAGGCAAGTGTAATTGCATTCGCCTTTTCAACGTTTACAAGCGGAACAGCAAACGCAAGTCCTGTATAAATAAGCGATAATGCAGCGGAGACGTACTTTACCGGGATTTTCGCAAACATCTTCGGCAACGTCAGGCTTGCTCCGAGCAAGAATATACCTGCGGCTGCGGATCTTACCGCCATCCAAAAATACGGTGACTCTGTTGCTCCTACAAGTGACATAGACGCATACACGCCTACCATAATACCGAGAGCAAAAACAAGCTGCGGGATAAACGCGGTGGCACGTTTCAAGACACAAACAAACACGAAGATAAAGAAAGTAACAAGAGCCAAGAGCACGGTGATCAATCTGAAATTATTTCCGCCATCGACAATCGCACGTACATCCTCGTCAAGACCGATTATGGGTGTGCCGACGAATCCAACCTGCTTGCCTTCCTCCGCTTCATAGTGGATGGTAATGATGCAACCGTTTTGGATAGGATTTTCATTCCACGCACGATTGGATACGATCAAAGGAATATCAAGATATATTCCTTCGGTGCCATCGGCGTGAACGACCGTCTCATCATAGGCAAGCTCCTGATCGGTAGTTGCATAGCTAACTGAGTCAAATCCGGTCAGAGTTCCCATAGAAGCCTCGTGTTGCACGCGCACAAACACATTGCAGGCGGAAAGCATCGGCGGGAGATACATCGTTAGATGCAATCTTTCATCGTCTCCTATGTACTCAGCATACGGTGCGAGATCCTCCTCCCAAGTCCCGTTCGCCGGGTTGATACCTTCAAGATTGGTAATCA
This sequence comes from uncultured Clostridia bacterium, assembly GCA_937894775.1. Classification (GTDB taxonomy): domain Bacteria; phylum Bacillota; class Clostridia; order Oscillospirales; family CAG-272; genus HGM12713. The sequence goes on along the minus strand of CALAXC010000074.1, from coordinate 3,886 downwards.
CGTACCGAAGAGTACCTTTGGAAGCGAATACTTCGCCGTTATGCTCGTTGCTGATGGCGTTCGACGATATTTCCGCATATTCGTTTGGATAGTAGTTATATGCGGTCAATCTTTTGACTTCAAACAAATCCGTAACCTTAACGGTGGTTGCCGTATGTGTTTCTGTAATTGGGACTTTGTTTTCTCTGTCATAGCCTACCTGTATTTCGTAAGTTGTATCATGTGAGGGAGCAACTTCGATATTCTTGGCTTCTGCAAGGGGTAAAAACACGGAAATCAGTGTACCGAGTAAAATTGTGATTGCAAAAAATGCGAGTGCTATAGCTCTCTTTTTCATTGCTGCTCCTCCTTTGTAAAGCAATAACCTTTTCCAAATTCAGTATGTATCATTTTTATATCTCCGCAGGCATTTGTCAATTTAATGCGAAGTGTCGATATATGTCGTTTGATCGTTGTGGTGTTCAGACTTTTCATTTTCCACACGTTCTCATAAATATCATTGGGTGTGAAATATTGTCCTGCATGAGTGATCAGAAAATACAGGATATTGAATTCCGATGATGTTAGCGGAATTTGTTTATCCTGAAAGAAGCAGGTGCGCTTTGTTGCATTTACGGTGAGGCCGTTTATAGAAGTCGTTGCTTGCTTTATAGGCAAAAGCCTTAAAGCAAGACGCATTTCAAGAAGCTTGGGTGAACAAGGCTTTACAACGTAATCGAGTGCTCCTTGCGTAAATCCTTCCATCATAGATGCCTCGGAGCCAACCTCGGAAAGAATAACAACCGGGGGCAAAATCTCGTTTGAACGAAACAACTGCATACCGTTGCCATCGGGAAGAATCAGATCAAGAATAATTCCGTCAAAATTTCTCCATTTGGCAAGTTCCAGTCCTTCTTTCAACGTTGTGGCTGTGTATATTTCATTTTTTCTCGAAAAATGCGAAACAAGAGCTCTTAGTTCGTCTTTGTTATCTTCTATGATTAGTATTTTTCTGTTCTCGACTGTCATATGAACTCCTTTCGTCAAGTTATAGTATGTCTTTTATATGATTATACCACATATATGTAAATAAATCAATAAGATTCGACTCATTGTAACTGGTTACGATTGGTTACGATTTTTAAGAACATAACATTAAAATGCAAATCTATGTTACAATATGAGAACAAAGAACAAAGTCAACAGCTTTTTTGCAAAATAATCTATTTTTAACAAGGCGGAAGCAAAATGAAAGTCGGCAAAACAAATTTCATTGAACGGTACTTCGGAATACGAGCATCCGGTTCAAATATCAGAACCGAAATACTTGCCGGATTAACTACGTTCTTCGCAATGTCATACATTCTTTTTATCAACCCAAGTGTTCTTGCAAAAGCGGGAATGGAGTGGGGAGCGGTCTTCCTCGCAACTATTATTGCTTCGGTAATAGGTACGTTGGTAATGGGGCTGGTCGCTAATGTCCCTTATGCACAGGCTCCCGGTATGGGAACAGGCGCATTCTTTACATATACCGTTTGCTTCGGACTCGGGTTTACTTGGCAGCAAGCACTTTCCATCGTGTTTATATGCGGAATAATCAATATTCTCATTACCGTAACCAAGGCGCGAAAAATGATTATTCGCTCCATTCCCATAAGCTTGCAGAACGCAATCGGCGGCGGAATCGGTTTATTCGTGGCATACATCGGCTTTTTGAATGTCGGGTTTATTGATTTTTCATCCGGTGTTCCGGCAATCGCAACATTTAACACGCCCGTAATTTGGGTGTTCATGATTGGATTGCTGCTTGCTATTGTTTTGACGCTGATGAATGTTAAGGGAGCTTTGTTTATTGCAATTATCGCAACGACGCTTATAGGAATTCCTTTCGGTGTAACCAATTTTGGAGAAACGGTGAGTCTTTCGGAGGCTTGTCAAGCGTTACCTACCACTTTCCTTGCAATCTTCAGGGAAGGCGGTATTTTGAGTTTGTTTACCGACGTCAGCAAACTTCCACTTACGCTCGTTGTCATATTTGCGTTCAGCATAATGGATACGTTTGATACGATAGGAACGTTTATTGGAACCGGTGTTCGCGCGGGCATCTTCAATATGGAGGACGAGCTGGCAGCCGGAGACGGAAAAGGCTTCAAAACCCGATTTGATAAGGCTCTGTTTGCAGACGCAACGGCTACCTCAATAGGAGCATTGATCGGAACGTCGAACACTACCACTTTCGTTGAAAGTGCTGCCGGAATCGGTGTGGGAGGACGCACGGGCTTTGCATCTGTTATCACGTCGCTCTGCTTTATCCTATCCGCTTTTCTCAGCACCTTCGTCAGTGCCGTACCCGCTGCGGCAACCGCTCCGGTACTCGTGATCGTAGGCATAATGATGGCTTCGTCATTTAAGGATATCAATTGGAGCGAGCTTGACGAAGCAATCCCAGCATTCTTTACCGGAATATTTATGTGCCTGTGTTACAACATCTCTAACGGTATGGCTTTTGGTTTTATCACCTACTGTATCGTTAAGATTTGTCGCAAGAAAATCAAGGAAATACACCCCATTGTTTGGATTTGCACAGTGCTGTTCATTTTGAACTTCATACTGTTCGCATTCATATAATAAAAAAATAAATTTTAAGGAGAAATACAACCATGACCATCGAAAAAACTCTTAACGGAACCGAGCTTACCATCAACCTGATCGGCAGACTTGACACCACCACCGCACCTCAGCTTGAGGCTGAACTGAAACAAAATATTTCCGGCGTAGAGAAACTCGTGCTTAACTTTGCGGCTCTTGAATACCTTTCTTCCGCAGGTCTCCGCGTTCTTCTCGCAGCACAGAAGGTAATGAATAAGCAGGGCGAGATGATTATCAGAAATGTGAATGAGACGATTGCCGAAATTTTTGAAGTAACCGGTTTCTCCGACATTCTTACCATAGAGTAATTCTATGAGCAACAAGGATAAAAGCGAGGTTCTGGAACAAGCTTTATTCAAGGAAAACGAAAAGAACGCCAACCATTACACGGTAAGGTGCTTGATGTTTGCCGCCGTTGTTACGGTCTTGATATGGATACTGAATCTTCTGGATTTCTTCATCGTTGACGATGCATTGATGAATCTGGTTATGCCGATCAGCATCGTGCTGTTGCTCATACCCTTGCTTCTCGAACGGTTTGCTCATATTCCAAGCAGCATCCTCCGCTACATACTGTTTCTGTTTTTCGTTCTTGTGATTGCAATGATGTCGGTGGCTATGCCCAGACACTTGGTTTTGGCGTGGGCTTGTCCCGTTATACTTGCCTGTCATTATTACTCACCGAAATTTGCTCGTTTTGCCTTGATAGCAACGCTTATTATGATGCTTGCATCGCTTTACGCCGGAATCGTGTTTGGAGAATGGGACAGAAATATTTTGGGAAATTATATCGAAGAATACGATAATCTTTCCGGAAGACTTGCGTATCTCAGAGGTGAAGGACGCAGTATTTATCTGCATGCATTCGAGTTCTATTATTTGCCGAGAGCAGGCATCTTGTGCGTTGTTTATCTGATATGCAGCACACTTTCAAGGAGAACGAGAGGACTTCTTATCAAGCAAGGCAAGGCAGCACGTGAGGCCGAGCGCATCTCCACAGAGCTGAACGTTGCACACCATATCCAAACCTCAATGCTACCGAGCATTTTTCCCGCATTTCCCGAGCACGATGAATTTGACATTTTCGCGAGTATGACTCCCGCAAAAGAGGTTGGAGGCGATTTCTACGATTTCTTTATGGTGGACGAAAGGCATCTTGCACTCGTTATTGCAGACGTTTCGGGCAAGGGCGTTCCCGCTGCGCTCTTTATGGTTATCGGTAAAACCTTGATAAAAGACCACACCACACCGGGCAGAG
>CALAXC010000073.1 GCA_937894775.1 uncultured Clostridia bacterium | reverse complement strand
CTCTTGGAACAAGCACCTTAGCCCAGGCAGCATTCTTTCTGATCCAGGTTGTTTCATCATCTTCATATTCCCAAATCGTTGCCATGTACAGTTTGCACCCTACGCCAAGCGTCTTGACATAGTCCTGGAGTTTTTTATAGTCGGCACTAATATCTTTATTTGCCCCAAAGCCCATCTTATACTTCAGTTCGATTACAGCCAGGTATCCCGTCACGGCATCCGCCCATCGGCTTACATCCGTGTCCATATCTACTCTGGCAATAACCATGTCCGGTCTATAACCACTGCGCTTAAATTCTCCCTCATTATACTCGGTAAAGATTCGAATGTTATTCTCATCCAATAGAGCACCCAGCCTTGTGCGGAGGTGAAAATAGAGAGCATTCTTCAAGGTATCCTCTTTCAAAAGCCACCCATTTATGTAGTCTTCTTTGATCTCTTTCTCCCAGATAGCAGTGATGGCATCACCCAGTATCTGACTAAGTTCTGAATCTGTGATCATATTTCATCCTCCATTATGAGCCAATCAAAGGCTGGTCGAATTCGTAAAGTGCCACGTTGATGGCGACCACGTTGTAATTGCTCTGTGCGATGCAGTTGCCTGCATATTGTATCACATTTTGCAAAGCCTTACAAGTTATATCCCGGAATGCACGGCGTATTGTAATCTCTACAGATCTGTGATAAAATAGGCATACGGTGAAAGCCGAATTTATTTTTTGGAGAATGCTGTTTGAAGAAGAACAACACCTTGGAGATTGTATTGTAAACGAGAGGTTTGCAAATACATCTCGCAATCCTCTCGTATTTTGAGCGTCAACGAATTATGAAAGGATTTAAAAATGGAAAATTTGACGATACGTTTAGAGACAGAAAAAGACTACAGAGCAGTAGAAGAACTGACCCGCGAGGCGTTTTGGAACGTCTACAAGCCCGGTGCTGACGAGCACTACTTCGTTCACATGATGCGAAATCACCCCGATTTCATTCCCGAGCTTGCCTTTGTGCTGGAGAAGGACGGAGAGATCGTGGGCAACATCATGTACACCAAAGCTTGGCTTGAGGATGAGAACGGAAACCGCAAGGAGATCCTTTCCTTCGGTCCGCTTTGCGTTGCGCCGAAATATCAAAGGCAGAAACTGGGCAAACTGCTTATCGAGCATTCCTTTGAGGTGGCTCGCAAGATGGGCTATGACGTGAACATCAACTTCGGCAATCCGGGCAACTACGTCAGCCGTGGGTTTGTAAGCTGCAAAAAGAAGAACGTGAGTTTCGTGGTAGATGGCAACTTCCCGACGGCGCTTCTCGTTTGCGAGCTTGTTCCGAACGTGCTGGACGGCAAGAAGTGGATGTATATCCCCTCCACTGCCGCCGATTGCTGTGAGGACGTTGCCGCAGTCGAAGCCTTTGACGCGACCTTTGCGCCCAAGGAAAAGAAGTGGATGCCCAGCCAAGAGGAGTTCTACATCTATAGTCATTCATCGGTAGTACGATAAACGTAAAAGCCGCTGAGGTGGAGCGATCCATCTCAGCGGCAATTTTATTTATGTATATCGCTTACCGAAGCATACGTTATCACAAGTCCTGCACTGACGAGCGCGCCGCCGATGATATCGGTGAGCCAATGCACGCCCGACGCAAGTCTGCCTATGACCATAAATGCGGTAAACGCGGCAATAGAAATCAACACGCACCGTCTGAACACGTCGCTTTTTATACGGGCGTGCAGTTGCATCATTGCCGTCGGCATCACACACATAACGAGCATAGTTGTAGACGACGGATAAGAAGCTTCAAGATAACCGTCGATCAACACGGGTCTGTAATTGATAACAACTATTTCAAAGAAAATGTACATCGCCAGCACAATGATGTAAAATCCACCGAGTGCGAGTATACTTCGATCCACTTTGAATAGGCTTTTTCTCCCCACCCATTGCACAAGACCGAGAACGGCAAATCCAAATGCTACTCCAATTGGCACAAGACCGAGCCAATCGGTGATCGTGTATAGGAACATATTCACTCCCGTGAGATTATGAACGTATCCGTTCAGAGTAGCAAAGCCCACGCTTGACGCATTTTGACCGATTGCACGAACATCAACATAGCTTACAAGAACAGTCCACAACACGAATGCCCCGAGAAAGCCCGCTCCCATAAAAAACATCTTTTTTCTTATTTTTTCCATAATTTCTAACCTTCCTTTTGTGTATTGGCTTTCGCCTGAATACAGTTTAGTGGAAGGCAGAAGGAGAAGCAAGAAACGGCTCGTCACAAGGGCGGTACGCTTGGTATCATCGGTGTTTTATGAGAATAAAAGCCTTGATCAGCAGTAACACGAAGGCAAATACCGCGGCATACGGCTGTGAGCTTATCACAAATAGAAGTACCGATACTGTGCCGAGCATCAACGAAATATTCGTTTTGTTTTTTAGCCAAAATTCTTTTTCGCAATTTTGCAAGGCGAGCGCAAGAACGCCTGCGAAAAACATTCCGATCACAACAGTAAAATACGCCGCCTTCAAATAGGGTTGAACACCGTCAAGCATGATAAGCGAAACACTTCGGATCACGCCTTCGGTATTCTCGGCAAAAAACGGAAGGAAAAGAAGCATAGCAATGCTCAGATCCAGCAAGGCGCAAACCAGATCCTTGAAGCGGGTTTCTTTTTGCTTATTATCTTCCTCGGCTATTGTGAGCACTTCGTCGGAGGAAAGAAGATCATCGATCGATACCGAAAAGAATTTCGAAATTGCTTTTAATGAATCTATGTTGGGATATCCTCTGTCCGATTCCCATTTCGAGATCGCGGTGCGCGAGACGTAGAGCTTCCCTGCAAGCTCCTCTTGTGAGAGACCCTTTTGGGTTCTGAGTTCAAAAATTATGTTTTTCGTCTCCATAAGTTCATCACCTCATGAACACTATAAATCGCAAGCAGAGAATTCGCAAGCAACTTGCCGTTGCGCAAAAAGAAAACTCCTTTCATGGTGAAAAGAGTTTTCTGCTATATAGCTTCACTTAAACGGAAGCATTGAATTTTTCTTTTATCATGTTGGCAACTGTGGATTTTCCACATCCACCTCCGCCAGTTAATCCAATTATTTTCATTTTCTAACCTTCCCTTGTCTTTCTTTTAGTTAGTGTGCCTC
>CALAXC010000072.1 GCA_937894775.1 uncultured Clostridia bacterium | reverse complement strand
CAATTCAACAATTAGACAGGACATTTGGAGTTATTTATAAAGCAAATAATGTAATGAAAAATGATGATGAATTAAAGAGTTGTGAACCGTTATCGTTAGGATATTTTGTAGGTCAAAGCAATACACCAAATAAAATTGATGAAACAGATGTCCCTAAAATAATTGAAAGAAAAAAAGACTTTACTTTAATTGATACGTGTCCAAGTTGTTCTAGAAAAATAGATATTAGATTCAATGAAGATAATAGAGTTTTAGAACATTATTGTACAGAATGTGGATATGTTCTACCTTTATATATTGTCGATGATGAAATTTACAGATTCTTGCCTTCAGTAATAATAAGCACAGTTGATAAATTAGCTGCAATAACATTTAAAGATGAATTTTCAGAGCCTTCTCTGGTTGAGTTTGCTACGCCATCTGTACTCGGGCATCTTTTCTTTAACCGAATGCAAGGAGTTGCTTTTGATACTCTCAGAAAAAACAATCTTCTTGGCAAAGTCAACCGCGAATTCCGCAATTCTCTCGGTGCGGCATATGAGCAGAATGTATTGAAAAACGAAAGCTTCAAAAAGTGTATCATTATGCTTTCTGAAATACTGTCTCCCTGCACCTGTAAGATTGCAATGCTTAAGGGCGCCTATCTGTGCACTCACTACCCCAACGGATACAGAACGTCCAACGACGTAGATCTCCTCGTTTTACCCAAGGACGTAACGACTGTGGGACACCTGCTTTCCTCCTTCGGATTCAAGCAGGGCAACATCAGAAACGGAAAGTTTATCCCAGCGACAAGACAAGAGATTATTGAGTCCAAGATGATGAGAGGTGAAACTGTTCCTTATATCAAGGAAGTTAACCTTCCGTTTATGAAGTTCTTCGAGGTTGATATCAACTTCTCCTTGGACTACAAAAACGGAAACGGGGACGTCCTTGCGGATATGCTCTCCAATGTTTGCATAAAAAACGAAAAAGGACTTTCCGTTCCGACTCTCGACGACTCAGATTTCTTCATCCATCTATGCGCCCATCTTTACAAGGAGGCTACCACTCTTCCTTGGATCGAGATGCACCGCGATATGACACTGTATAAGTATTGCGACATCTATATGCTCCTCTCGGAAATGACCGATGCGGATATCCAACGGATTTTCGCAAGAGCAACCGAGCTTGGTATGGAAAAGGTGTGCGCTTATACAGTTCTTGAAACGATGGGGCTTTTCGATATGGATAATCCCTTTGCTTACGGTGTTTCTTACGTGGCGCTTGAAGACGATCCCGACTTTTGTCTGAGAGTTGTTTCGCCAAAGGATAAAAAGGTACTAACGTATCAGACAGCCGACGTAACCGAGCGCTTCTTTATGGAAGCAAGAGCCGAGGATCTGAAGGAGGTTGACGAAAATGAGACACCTTAATATGAGGAAAAATGAAACTTCCGGCTTCCTCATCACGTTCTGCGGTCTGGATGGATGCGGTAAGACAACGATGATGAAGCGACTCATTGCAGAGCTTGAAAAGGATCACGATCTTTTTGTAACCAAACAACCCACCAACGCGGTGCGCAATTCGGAGATCTTCCGAACCTATATGGATTGCCCGGATCACGGTGCTTTTGATTACCGCAGTCTTTCCCTTCTCGCGGCAAGTGATCGTTTGCAGCACGTTAACAAGATAATTGAACCGGAAATGGAGAAAGGAAAGATCGTTCTCAGCGACAGATATTTTTATTCTTGCCTTGCCAACCTTCGTGCAAGAGGCTTTGAAGAGGATGCGTGGATCTATGAGATCGCACAATCGGTGATCAAGCCCGATATTGCCTTCTTCTTTGACGTTCCCGTGGAGGAAGCGGTTGCACGTGTTCGCCGCCGTCCCGAGGAAAAGGATCGCTACATTGATATGGAGCTTCAATACAAGCTTCGAAAGGAATACGTAGATATCTGTACTGCCAACGGCGGCGTTCTCATCTCAACGATGCAGTCGGAGGACAAGTGCTACAGTATCGTAAAAAATGCAGTAAAGGAGATGCTTCACAATGGAATTCTTTGATAAAGTATGTGTGATTTTATCCGAGCTTAGCGGAAAAGAAAGTATTTCCCTTGAGGACGAGCTTCAATCCGATCTCGGTCTTGACAGTCTTCATATGGTAACACTTCTTATAATGCTTGAAGAAAACTTCCAGATAACGTTGGACGAATCGGACATGAATCCCTTTGATCTGGACAACGTTTCGCACGTTGTCGATCTTGTAGAAAAGTATGCAGGCGGTGAGAACAATGAAGAGAATGAAAAAGAAGATTGAGCTTCCCCTTGTTGAACCGCTTTACAGCACTTATCACAATCAAGGTCCCGGTAGTGCGGTTCTTGTCAACAATCCCTCCATCCGAAATTGGTATCTGAATCAGGTTATGATCCTTACCTGTACCAGAAAATTTCTGAATGGGTTTACCACCCCCGAAATCGGTATGGCTGAATCATCTTGGGACGCCAATCCCTATTTAGACAAGAAGTGGTACGAGATGCAGTTTCTTGAAGGTCACGTGCATTTCGTTATCCGTAAGCTTCTCGACGCGGGATATTACGTTTGCTTCAGCGGAATCGACGATTACTACGTTGAGGGGAAAAGCTGGTATCACGAGCGCCATTTCAATCACGATGGCTGCATTTGCGGATACGATCAGGAAAACAAGACCTATTGCATCTACTCTTACGACCAGAACTGGATCTATCACAAATTCTGGACAACGCAGAAATCCTTTGATGCAGGACGAAAAGCAATGTTCAAGAAAAAGCAGTACGGAAGCATTTGCGGTATCAAACCCAAGGGGGAGCAGATCGTATTCTCCCACGAAACTACACTCAAAAAGATTGCCGAGTATTTGGATTCCAATATGGAGAAATATCCCGAGACTACCGAAGGAACGGTATCTGGAATCGTGGTACACGACTATATCGCAAAGTACGTCGGCAAGCTTTATGACGGCTCTATTCCCTATGAGAAAATGGACCGCCGTGTATTCCGAATGATATGGGAGCACAAGAAAGTGATGCTTGAAAGGATCAAGCTGATCGAGGATGCTCTTTCCTTGGATCATTCTCTGAGTGACGCATACAAATCCGTTGTGCGCGAAGCTGACAACTGCCGTATGCTTTACGCGGCACATCACATGAAGCAACGCAACTCGGTTCTTCCAATGATTCAAAAGAAGCTTTTGAGTTTAAAGGAAAAAGAAAAAGAGATCTTGGAAAATCTGCTTGAAGCAGCGAAAGGAGACGATGCGAAATGAGCCTTTGGAACTATGTAAAGGAACATATGCTCAAAAATCCCGAGCAACAGATCTGTGAAAACGGAGCATCGCTTTCCTTTGAGGAAACGGTGATTTGGGCAGAAGGCTTTGCCAAGAAATTGAACGGTGTAGAATGCTGTGCTATTCTCTGCTCCTCTGAAATGGCAGTAGCAATGTCACTCCTTGCCTGCTTTGCGGCAGGGGTAACCGCCGTTCCCCTTTCCATGAGATATGGTGAGGCTCACTGCGATAAGATCCTTGATACGATCAGCCCCGATGCCATTATTACAGACACGAATGGTGAGCTCACGGTTTACAAGCTCAAGGACAGTCAGTACATTACGCCCGATGAGCATCCTGCCTTGATCATGTGCACCTCCGGAACGACCGGCAAACCCAAGGGCGCTATGCTCAGTGAAAAGAATATTTTGACGAACGTTTCGGATATTGCCGATTATTTCACCATGGATAAGAGCGACACCATTCTGATTGCTCGACCGCTCTATCACTGCGCGGTACTCACCGGAGAATTTTTGACTGCAATCGTAAGAGGCGCAAATATTCGATTCTATTCCGAGCAATTCAATCCAACCAAGATGCTTGAGTTGATCAAGGAGTACGGTATCACCGCTTTCTGCGGGACACCGACGTTGCTCTCCATTATGGCAAGATTCAACAGAAGCAACGCAACCGCTACGCTTCGCCATATCTGTATCAGCGGCGAATGTATGAGTGCCGAAGTGGGCAGAAAGATCCGTGCTGCATTCCCTGCTTGTAGAATTTATCACATCTATGGGCTTACCGAGGCTTGCCCGCGTGTCAGCTATTTGCCGCCCGAGCATTTTGACGCTTATCCCGATTGCGTGGGAATCCCTTTAAAGTCGGTATCAATCAAGATTTTGAACGAGCAAGGTAATCTTTGCCACGCAAATGAGGAAGGAATTCTCTACGTAAAGGGTGACAACGTAATGATTGGATATTATCGCGAGCCCGAAAAGACAAACAAGGTACTCAAAGACGGTTGGCTTTGTACGGGAGACATTGCGGTGATCAATGATGCAGGATTTCTCAAGATCAAGGGACGAAACGACGACCTGATCATCAAATCGGGTATGAACGTTTATCCCGCTGAAATTGAGGGCGTTATCAAACAGGATCCCCGTGTCAAGGAAGTCCTTGTTTACGGCTTTCACAACTCATTCGGTACACAGATCGGTATGAAGCTTGTCGGAGAGTTTTCTTCGACGGAAGAGGTCAAGCAACTTTGCATGAAGGTTCTCCCCTCTTTTCAGGTGCCATCTGTTATTGAACTGGTGGACGAGCTCCCAAAAAACGGCTCGGGAAAAATTATAAGGAGACGTTTGTTATGACAGAGCTTGAAAAGAAACTACTGCTCACCGAAGACGAGTATGACTATCTGATGGAACACTTGAGCTATGAGAGCCCATTGATTCAAAAGCCAATCACCACGCAGATCAATTACTACTTTGACACCGACGACTTCTCGATGAACCGACAGAACACGACCTGCCGAATCCGCTTGAAGGACGGAAAGTATAAGGCAACGATGAAAAAGCACTCATCGGAAGGCGATAAGAGTACGGAAACCGAAATGGAGATCTACAACGGTCTTGAAAGCAACGCATTTACCGATATGGGTTTGAAACTTCAAGGTGAGCTTATTACTCGGCGCTGCGTTGTGTTCAAGGATGCAAACTGTGAAGCCGTGCTTGACAAGAACGAATATCTGGAGCAAACCGACTATGAGCTTGAAATCGAGTATGCACCTGAACACGAAAAGGAAGCTCAGGCAATCTTGAAGATTTTCAAAGATATGCTCACACGTCGCAAGTGTTTTCTTGCTTACAAGGAAAGCCTTAAGGAAGCACCCGACGTTCCAAGCAAGTCAAAGAGATTTTTCGAGAGAATGAGTATCGAAAAGCCGACTCCGCAAGCAACCGCTTTTGATGCTTCAAAAACCTATAACACCAAATTCGATTATCCGGACCCCGACGACTATATGCGCGACTACTTAGGCTCCATTATGCCCGAAGGACGCTTTTGTCTTTCTTGCGAAAATTTCGATGGTTCCACCTGTCACTCACCGTCCGGATCGTGTAATTATCGACACATTTAACAAAAACAAAATATAATTTCGTTGACTTTCAAATTGGAAAGCAACCGAACACTATGAAAGGAGGACAAAATGAATTCTATTCTTGGAGAAATCTCCGCTTTAAGAAAGGGGACACCTCTGGTAATTGACTATAAGAACAGCAATCGTTATCGTCTTGTTGCAATCGAACCTAACGGAACCAAAACTGCATATTACTTTTCCGCTCCGATTTACAATAATCGAACAAGAAAAGCCGTTGATATGAAATTCCACTCAAATGGTGGAGTTGCTTATACAACCGGAAGCAATGCAAACATTACCGTCGGAAGCAATATTCGAATGGAAAATTCAGAAGGCGCTTGTGTTATCTCTCTATCCGAGCACATCTCTCACATATCGGAAAACGAGATTGTATGTGCTGACAAAAGACTTTATCCCACAACCAATGGAATTGCTATTCGCAGCTTTTGTAACGAAGGAAACGGATGCACGTTTACCATAGAAATCAGCAAACCCTTCCTGGAGGTAAGAGCAAACGATAAATGCTTTGCACTGATGAGCGAACGCTTCCGTCCCTTTGTGGCTTTTTCTTGCATTGGAACTGCCGATACTAACGGGAACATCATTTCCCCAGCAAAGATCTCATACCAAAAGATAACCGACCGCAAATACACTCTTTCCGTGGTTCCCTGTTCCTCACTCGGCAAGTCCGTATTGATTGAGGCTAATCTGTACGAACCCAAGTTATTTCAGGATACAACGGTAGAAAGCAAAAACGCAAAGGTCAATAATGCTTTTGGAAGTATTGGCTTTATCGGAAGCACAAAAGAGTTTGGCGAGCAATGGTTATACTCCAGACCCGATTTTTCGAAGATGTCAGAGTTGAATGACAAAAGGATACTGCGAACTGTTCTTCATCTGCCCAAGCTTAATACGGGTGCCGTTGAATTAACCGCTTCCAAGGTTTCCGCACGCTTTTGCAGTTTTGGTTCTACTTGGGACAGCAAGATTGCTGAAGCATCTGCCTTTAACGAATCACAGATCACAGATCATTACATTGATTTAAATCTGATGCCCGTGTTGGCAGACAAGCAAGGAAGGCTACAGCGTGGGGAAGGGTTTATCTTAAAGGCAAAAAAGAAAAACTCCGGTTTTTCTGTGATTGCTACCGGTGACAACTATTTCGCTCCGCAAATTCTTGAAGTCAACTATCGATAGTCAATTCATACCATGAAGGCCATAAACAACTAACCTTAAGCACCGCAATTGAAAATCTACCCAATAACACAAGGCTAGACAATTGTAATTTTGAGATTTTCTATAATTTCCAATAAAAGAAAGTTAACTATGACGCTCGTTGTCAGGGTTAACCTCTATAATACACTTGCAGCTGCAAAATATAATCAAAATACAAAAGAAAGGATTTTAAAATGAATGACGAAAGTAAAGAATTAATGAACAATGACGTTGAAATCAACGTCAGCGAGAAAAATATTATCCTCGCGCCCCCTGTGGAGTTGTTTGACGAGGCCAAGGAAATTGCACAGAGCACACTCTCTGACGAAAAGTTCCCTTTTGCGCTTCAGTACGACTCCAATCAGAAAGAATTCCTACTGTCTATGCTCGAAGCAGTAGGTGCTATCGTAGAAAATGACGACGATGACGGTCACGTTCTTGCTACGGTGATGAATATGACACAGCTCGCGTTTATCAAGCAGCTTGACTGTGTTGAACGAGTAAAAACCGATGAAGGCATCAATCCCTTCCTTGCGGAAGAAGCCGTTAAGCTCACACCGACGCAGCAGGAAAACGAAGTGCTTGATGACGAGATGCAGCTTGCTGTAACCGATATTGACCCCGAAACGCTTGAGATTCAGACCGAAATTGCCCTCAACAGCACAACCGATGCAGAACTTGAAGCGGTTGCCATTGCAGAGTCGGTGGAGGATAATGACGGTGTTGCCGTTGCATCTGTGACCACATCTGCGAGAAGCTCTTGCTGTCCCTGCCCCACCAACGTTAGTATGGAAACTGCGGCAACCATTTCCGATGAAAGCTATACGAGCGGATGTATTTGTTGCCCCGGAGCTGAACAGTGGTTTAAGTTTGTTGCCACAAGAACCGGTCAGTACACCATTTGCACTACGGGTAATTTGGATACCGTTGGTACTCTTTACGATTGTTGCGGCAATCAGATTACCAGAGTTGACGATTATGCTCCCTGTGGGAAGATCAATTTCCGCGTTATCTGCAATCTCACCGAGGGAAACACCTACTACGTTAAGGTTGGTGTTAGCAAGGGGAATGTAGGTAGTTATACTCTTCGCGTAACCGAAAGAGTATTCGCAAACTATGTAAGCATCAACAAATCTACGATCACCTTGGAAAAGGGCGTAACGTATGAATTGCCCATTACTCCCAATTATACCTATAAGGGATACAACGGAGCACAGCGTATTCCCGGTCTGTCTGTATCCATTAACCCCTCCAACGCCAATGAGCAAAAAATTTGGTGGTGGGAACAGTATGGTAGCGTTTTGGACTGCTCCTACGGCTGGGATGATGACGGTGACAGGTATATTCACGTTACGGCTACCGGAATTGGTACTGCTAAGCTTTATGCTCAGGATTGGAACGAAAATGGTAAGCGGGATGAGTGTACGATAAGTATCAACAGCACTGATCCATTTGATCCTTCAAATGTTGAATATGTAAGAATAAAGAAATGGCGTAGTATGAAGACTACAAATGGTCTCACTTATACTGAATGTGATATGTCTACTAGCGTCACAAAATCTTATATTGATGACCTAACATATTTTACAGTATTTTTCCCTGATGAAGATCAGATAACCACTTTTGAAATTAATTATACTTTAATAAATCAATTGAATGATATAGAGTCACAATATCAATCTCAATTTTTCAAACAGGGGCGTCCATTGTGTTTCCACAAAGGCAAAGAATATGCCGACATTTTTGTTTCCGAAGGAAAAATTGAGTATGCTAGTCCAGAATATTACGGAATATGGGCATATAATGGAAATGCAGTCTGTGAAATAAATGATAGGCTTAGTTTGGCTTATGCTTTGGCATCAATTGCATATTCAGGATTTATGTATGGATTTACTAAAATTATGTCGATGCAGTCTATGCAGATGACATCAGGTCAAACGAAAACATACACAAATTCACAATACATAGATGCTGTAGAATCACAGAAAGCCATAGCAGACATTTCTGACGATGTTGCAATTCAATTAGGTAAAACGGATATCAGTTCAACTTCAACTGTAAGAAGAACATGGCGTGCTTCAGAAATGAAAGTTGCGGAATACTATCCAACGAGTAGCGGATACGAATATAATAAATCATATAAAATCGTTGGAGGAAAATTGACTACAGTGCCTCACGGAACCGCAGAAAGTCAAAGGCCCGACTTTTATAATCCCTCGATAAATCATATTGTTGAGGTTAAAAATTATACTATAACAACGTCAACTGGACGAAATAGTCTTGCAAATAATATCGCAATGCAGTATAATAGTAGAAGAACTATGTTTCCTGATGCAAATATTGAATTTATAGTTGATGTTGCGGGTCAGTCATATACACAAAGTATGTTGGATGAAATTATTGATTTAGTCTCTACATTAACGGGAGAAGACATAGTTCGATTTATCTACAATTAATTAGGAGGATTAGTAATGCGGTTAGTTTGTTTAATTGGTTCAACGGGAAGGCATATTGGAATGTCACGCATCGGTTATGGGGATTTTGTTTATAGTTTTTTTTCTACGGTTTCATACCATCTTGAGGGAAAAGGAAATTGGGGGAAAAGATTTCCTAGACTTTTGTTGGATTTATGTGATGGCGGTTTGATTAAAAACGAAAACATTAATGAACTAGAGAATGAACTGAAAATCATATATAATGAATTTCAAAAAATGCCGATTTCAGATGCAATCTATGATTTGGAAGATTTAAGAAAACCGATGCCAAAAGATTTGCTACCCAATGCTGACGAAAACATCACAAATATGGCACAGTTATGGGTAACGCCAATTGGGAATAAGGTGTATTTAGAGGTATTTGGCGAGATGATTGATGCGATCAAGGATCGGGGCGGTTCTTTAGCTTTGGGGTGTATGCCAGAAACAATTGATAAACAACTTTTTACAAGACCCAAGGACAAAGGTAGAAAATATTGGCTGGATATGGTGCCAATCAATTATGGTTAAATATACCCATAAATTACAATGGGTAAAAGACATCATCTATTCCCAAAAAACGAAATAGTTTTCCGCATTGGTTATGAAAAATCATTTCCAATGCGGTTTTTTATTTTATCTATGACACTCGTTGTCAGGGTTAAACTCTATAATACACTTGCAGCTGCAAAATATAACCAAAATTCAAAAGAAAGGATTTATTATCATGAAAAATGAAAACATGGGTGCAGAAGATCTTTATCTTGCACCCGAAGACACAAAAGAATCGGACGCAATCGATCTCTCCGACACGTCCGAAATTGAGCTTGACGCACCGAATCCTATTAAGGATATGTCGGACAAGCCCAAGAAGCTTAAGAGAATCGAAGAGATTCCCGAGCAGAGAGGAAACAACGTTAAGATTTTCCGTATGAATGACGGAACCGAACAGGCTGTTTTTTCGCCCTCTGCAATTCACGTGTTTGATGACGAAACACGCACCTTTGAGGATGTTGAAAGCACCCTTACCGAGGACGAGGACGGCAGACACTTTACTTGCGGCAAGAATCACTTCGTAGCAAAATTCAGCCGTGAAGAGGATAACGATGATATCTTCTCCATTGAGCAGGGTATGCACAAGGTAACGGTCTCTGCAAGAAAGAACAAGAAAAACAAAAACAAGGGTGTGAAGCCCCATCTTCACAAGAATCAGAAGGAAGGTATCCGCGCCGCGGACATCCTTACCTTTGCCGACGTTATTCCCGACACGGATTATGAGTATTCCGTAGAAGGAAGCGGCGTAAAGGAAAACATCGTTGTCAAGAAGCCTGCCGCTATTTACCGTTATCCCTTTGCTCTCAGTTGCGATAACGTAACCGCTCAGTTTGATGAGCGTGCTAAGCGAATTGCTTTTGTAAGCAACGAAACGGGTGACGAGGTATTCTTCATCCCTGCCCCCTTTATGACCGATGCAAACGGTGTTACTTCCACCTCCGTTAACTTCGAGGTTAAGACGAGTGATAACGGAACGGTGCTTCTCACCGTTACCGCAGATGCCGATTGGATGAACTCTCCCAAGCGTGCCTTCCCTGTTGCCATTGACCCGCAGATCAAGCTCTCCGGCAGTGCTAACATGAGCACGTACAGCTGGGATAACGGTTCTCTCTTCAATGCTTCCCTGCATACGATCGGTACGGTTGCAAACGATTCGACCTACGCGGTAAGTCCCGCGTGCGATTCCGACTGTGACGGAAGCACCGCAAACAGCATGAAGACCGCAATTGCACTTGGACTCAACGCTTGGAAGAACGGCTCTATCGGCTGTTCCGGTGACGAGGTCTGGTACAAGTTTGTTGCCAACTCCGCAACCGCACATTCGAACGGTAGCGCAGGCAAGTATACCATCTATACTCAGGGTTCGCTTGATACGATGGGTTATCTGTATAACAGTAACGGCAATCTCGTTGCAAGCAACGACGACTGCAACGGTCTGAACTTCAGCATTACTGCAACACTTACCTACGGCGCAACCTATTATCTCAAGGTCAAGGCTTGGAGCAGCAATACGGGTACCTACAACGTAATCGTTGCCGCATCCGCCGACAGCATCGACTCCTGCACGACCTGCTTCAATGCAAACCGTATGTATATGAGCTTCGCAATGCCCACGCTTCCTCACAATCCGAGGATCAAGAAGGCAGAGCTTCAGGTATTCCAGTCCTCCTCGGTATCCGAGTATGGAACTTATCCTCTCTTCGGTCTGTATCAGGTGACTGACGAGATCTGCACCGGAGCTTGCACTCCCATCGATGATTCCAATCTTATCGACTATGCAAGAATGAGAATGGGACACTGTGAGGACGGTGAGGTTATCAGCTACACCTTCGATATCACCACTCTTGTGGACAAGATCAACAAGAACGAAAGCTATTATCCTCAGCTTGTTCTCAAGATGCTCGACGAGTCGATCACCTCTCAGAACAGCATTACTCTTTACGGCAGCTCCTACGGCGGCGATTATGCTCCTAAGATCGTAATCACCTATGAGTCGAGCTATGGTGTGAATATGTCCTACCGTACTCATACTCACGAGCTTGGCAGATTCGGTCAGGGCTCCGTAGATCTGCAGTGTGGCAATCTTATGTTTGAGTCTGAGGACTTTGCTTGGGCAGGTAACAGAATGCCTGTCACCATCAAGCATCTCTTCAACAGCGCACTTGCAGGCTACACCTACACGAACAACACTGCAATCAAACTCGCAACCGCCAATTTCTCCGCAATGAAGCTTGGCTATGGATTTAAGCTCAACGTTATGCAGAGTATGGTTCATCTTAATTCTTTACCGATCGAATGGAGCGCAGAAGAACTTAACGATGAAACAATGAAATTCGATGGTTATGTCTATATCGGCGAAAATGGCGAAGAGACCTATTTTAAGATGAGTTCCACACAGAAATGCTGCGATAGCAATTCTCAGTGCTACAATCTCTATGAGGACGTAAACGGCGGTGATATGCTCTACGATCCCGTAAAGCTTACGCTGAAGCAGGGTGAGGATACCTATCAGTTTGACGCATCCGGCAGACTCATTAAGATCACCGATGCGGCGGGCAACCATATGGATATCACCTATACCTCGAACTGCATTACTTCCGTAACCGACGGCGCAGGTCGTGAATTCGGCTTTGCTTACAACGCAAGCGGTCAGTTGACCTCTATCGTTGCTCCCGATCTCACTACGATCAACTACACCTATTCGAACAATCTGCTTACCGACATTGCTTATCCCGATGGCAAGAAGGCGGCAATCGCTTACTCATCGAATAAGCCTACAAGTGTAACGCTTAAAGATGCGTCTGACACGCAGGTTTACAAGGTAGTCTACTCTTTCAGCGGCAACAGACTTTCGAGCGTAACCGAGCACGGTGCAGACGACACAGTTGGTGCAAATTCTACCTATTCTTACTCCGTGGCTTCTGCGAGAACTCTCGTAACCACTACCGAGCAGAAGGATGCAGACGAGGGCGAGACTGCAAGCAACGTAATTACGACCACCTACACCTTCGATGATGACGGCAATATCGTCAGCGAGTACGTTTACTCCACCGATACCGGCAAGGTGGGCGGTGACGGTGAAGAAAGCGGTATCAATCCTCACTCCGGCGACGGCGGTGCGGGTATCGTAAGCAATATCAACAACCTTCTGACCGGTCATAACTTTGAATCGCTCTCCGCCTGGTCTGAAATGCCCGGCAACTGCGGTGATCTCCGCATTACCAACTATACATATGAACCTTATGCTAAGTTTGGTAAGACGGTTCTCCGTATGCAGTCCTATAACGCAGATTGCACCGAAAACGGCGTATATCAGGTGACCAATACTCTTCCCAAGGGTCAGTACACCTTCTCCGCATTTCTCCGCGTGCTTTCCGCATTCAGCGGAACCGATGCAGGCGCATTCATCCGTGTAACCGATACCGCAGGAAATATTCTCGGTGTCAGCGAGCATCTCACGAAGTACGACAGCGAATATACCCGTCTTATCGTTCCCTTTGAACTTGACGCGGCACAGAGCGTACAGGTTCAGATCGTTGTAAACGGTAAAGGTACGGTCTACGCAGACGCGACACAGCTTGAAAACAATCCTTATGCCAACGCCTACAATATGCTTGAAAACGGCAACTTTGAGCGCGGTACCTCGGGATGGACTTGTGAAACTGCCGGCGTATATTCTGTTACGGGAACTTGCTTCAATATGAGCAAATCCCTTTGTATGAACGGTGCGGTATCTTCCGACAGATACGCATATCAGACTCCTGCGGTTCGTACCACCCGTTCCACTCGTGAGACCTTCACGCTCTCCGGTTGGGCAAAGGGCTACGGTCTGCCTAACCACGACAGAGAGGACGTAGCGAACGCACCTCGTTTCAGACTCCGTGCGGAGATCAAGTACTACGATACCACTTATAAGGAATACGACACAGAGGAATTTACCGCGGACTTCTCGCCTTGCACCGAAGAATGGCAGTTTGCATCCGTTCAGTTCTCCAAGAGCAAGTACAGAACCATTCAGTACATCCGCGTATACTGTGACTACGGCTACAACAGCGGTACCGTTTACTTCGATGACGTTCAGCTCGTTCGCAACAGCCTTGAGACCTACCTCTCCGCTTCCGACTTTGTTGTGGAAAGTACAGGTGTTTCGGATGATGAGGTTACTGAGAGTATCGATACTACCCCTGTCTTTGACGAGGCAAAGGACAAGTTTGGTAATGCTCTTACAGAGACAACCTTTACTGATGGTGAGTTTGGTACCATTTACCGTGCTTTCGGTTTCAACGAGGACGATTCCGATATGGATGGTGATGATGCAGGCAATAATCTCGTGGAGGAAATCGATGCTCGTGGTAACACGACTACTTATACCGTTGACAGCGAAACCTCCCGTAACGAGGAAGTAACCGACCGCCTTGGCAACAAGACCGCATATGAGTATGACGATTCCGGCAGAACCACTAAGGTGACGAGTAAGGATGCAGACGGCACTGAGCTTGCCCACGTCTCCTATGCTTACGACACCTTTGACAATATGACCGAGATCGTTCGCGGAGACGGTATGAAGTATGCTCTTGCATACAACGAGTTCCACAACCTTGAGTCCATCGGTATCGAAGGAAAGGCTGAAAAGCTCATCAAGTATGCTTACAAGAACGGAAACGGACGTCTTAAGCAGATGACCTATGCTAACGGTCACACGATGAAGGCGGTTTACAACTCCATCGGTCAGATGGTCGCTGAAAAGTGGTTTGAGACCGAGGCTGCGGCAGCTTCTTCGACTGCAACTCCCATTGCTCACTATAAATATGTCTACGATGGCGACGGAAACATCGTCCGCTCTATTGACATTTCGGGCAAAAAGGAGTATAATTATGAGTATTAGG